>NZ_QHCU01000005.1:0-155000 GCF_003545925.1 Leptospira yasudae
ACACGATCAACACGATGGTGGATCAGTTGAACTCGTTCGCATCGGAAGTGACTCGGGTTGCAAAGGAAGTAGGTACGGAAGGGAAACTCGGCGGACAAGCGGATGTGCGCGGTGTTGCGGGAACTTGGAAGGACTTAACGGATTCGGTAAACTCGATGGCCTCGAACTTAACGGGTCAGGTGCGTAACATCGCGGACGTAACGACTGCGGTGGCGCGAGGCGACTTGTCTAAGAAAATCACCGTGGATGTTAAGGGAGAAATATTAGAACTTAAGAATACGATCAACACGATGGTGGATCAATTGAACTCGTTCGCATCGGAAGTAACTCGGGTGGCGCGAGAAGTGGGAACGGAAGGAAAACTCGGCGGTCAAGCGGATGTGCGCGGTGTTGCGGGAACTTGGAAGGACTTAACGGATTCGGTGAACTCGATGGCTTCGAACTTAACGGGTCAGGTGCGTAACATCGCGGACGTAACGACCGCGGTGGCGCGAGGAGACTTGTCCAAGAAGATCACCGTGGACGTTAAGGGCGAGATCCTCGAGTTGAAAAACACGATCAACACGATGGTGGATCAGTTGAACTCGTTCGCATCGGAAGTGACTCGGGTTGCAAAGGAAGTAGGTACGGAAGGGATCCTCGGCGGACAAGCGGATGTGCGCGGTGTTGCGGGAACTTGGAAAGACTTAACGGATTCCGTAAACTTCATGGCAAACAACCTCACGACTCAGGTGCGGGGGATCGCGAAGATCGTGACCTCGGTCGCAAACGGGGACTTGAAAAAGAAACTCTACTTGGAAGCGAAGGGAGAAATCGCCGAACTTTCGGATACGATCAACGACATGATCGACACCTTAGGGCTGTTTGGTGATCAGGTGACCACGGTGGCAAGAGAGGTGGGAATCGAAGGAAAACTCGGCGGACAAGCGAGCGTGCCCGGAGCGGCCGGTCTTTGGAGAGACCTTACGGATAACGTGAACCAGCTCGCAAGTAACCTGACGTCTCAGGTGAGAGCGATCGCGGAAGTGGCGACCGGTGTGACCAAAGGGGACCTTTCCCGAACCGTAATGGTAAAGGCGGCCGGAGAGGTTGCGGCCTTATCGGATAACATCAACGAGATGATCCGCAACTTGAGAGAGACGACTCGGATCAACACCGAACAAGACTGGCTCAAAACGAACCTCGCCAAGTTCACTCGCTTGCTGCAAGGTCAAAGAAACCTGGTCAACGTCAGCAAGCTGATTCTTTCCGAATTGGCTCCTCTCGTCTCCGCACAACACGGGGCGTTCTTTATCACGGAAACCATCGAGAACGAACCCTCCTTGAAGCTGCTCGTAAGTTACGCCTATCAGGAACGCAAACACGTATCGAACCGATTCCGTCCGGGAGAAGGACTCGTAGGCCAGTGTTTTCTGGAAAAGGAAAGAATCATGCTTACGAACGTACCGACGGATTACATCAAGATCAGTTCGGCTCTCGGAGAAGCGCCTCCGTTGAATATCGTCGTATTACCGGTGTTATTCGAAGGAGAGGTCAAGGCGATCATCGAACTTGCGTCCTTTTCGAACTTCACGCCCATTCACTTGAACTTCGTGGATCAGCTTACGGAAAGTATCGGGATCGTGTTGAATACGATCGCCGCGAGTATGAGAACCGAGGAACTCCTGATTCAATCCCAAACCTTGACGGAAGAACTTCAAGGACGTCAGGAAGAATTGACCAAAACGAACGAACGTCTGGAGGAACAAGCCAAGTCGTTGCAGGATTCAGAAGATCTTCTCAAAAAACAAAGGGAAGAATTGCAGGAAAAGAACGACGAATTGGAAGAGAAAGCGCGCCTTCTCGCAAAGAACAACGACGAGGTGGAACGCAAAAATCAGGAAGTGGAACAGGCGAGACATTCTCTCGAAGAAAAGGCGAGACAACTCGCGCTTACTTCCCGTTATAAGTCCGAGTTTTTGGCGAACATGTCGCATGAACTGAGAACTCCTCTGAACAACATGCTGATTCTTTCCCGATTGTTATACGACAACGAAAACGAAAGTCTGTCTCCGAAACAGATCGAATACGCGAAGACGATTCACAGTTCCGGATACGATCTGCTCCAGTTGATCAACGATATATTAGATCTTTCTAAAATTGAATCCGGTAAGATGACGGTCGATCTGGATGCGATCTCTTTTCGCGAACTCGCGGATTATCTGGAGCGATCCTTTCGCGAAACGGCGAGAAACAAGGAACTCAAGTTCCAAGTGGATCTAAGCGCGGAACTGCCGATACGAATGACGACAGATTTACAGAGACTGCAGCAGATTCTCCGCAACCTTCTTTCCAACGCGTTTAAGTTCACCGAAAAAGGAGGAGTCGATCTGAGAATCGCTCCTGTCGTTTCCGGTTGGGACAGGGAACACAAGATTCTTCAGCAGGCGAAAACCGTGATCGAGTTCTCCGTAACCGATACGGGAATCGGAATTCCTCCCGAAAAACAAGGCCTGATCTTTGAAGCGTTCCGCCAAGCCGACGGAAGTACGAGCCGTAAATACGGAGGAACCGGACTCGGACTTTCGATCAGCAAAGAAATCACGAGGCTGTTAGGCGGAGAATTGCAGTTGATGAGCGAACCTGGAAAAGGAAGCAGATTCGCGTTGTATCTTCCTGCGGAATACATTCCCACCGAGATCAATCTCGAACCGGAGGATCTGAACGAACCGAAGTGGGTGCAGCCTCCGGTGTTGGACGATCGAGGCGGAACCTTCATCCCGAACATCATCGGCACATCGGTGTTAGGCGATGATAATTCCCAAAAACAAAGGGAGATCATCGAGGACGATCGGTCCAACCTCTCGGGCGAAGTCGTTCTCATCATCGAAAAAAACGAAGGTCTCGCAAGGCGATTGTTGAAAAGCGTTCGATCCAACGGATTCAAAGGCATCGTTGCGATGGACGGAAAAACGGGTCTTTCGTTTTTGAAAGGTTATTCCGTTCACGCGGTTCTTCTGGACTTTCATCTGGACGATATGAACGGATGGTTCATCCTCAATTGGCTCAAAAAAGAACCGAAGTTCAGACACGTTCCCGTTCTGATCGTATCGGAGGACGATCAATGGAGAAGAAGTTTAAGAATGGGAGCCTTGGGTCATATCTCCAAACCGCTCGATGAAGGAATCCTGCAAAGCGAATTGAACCGTGTTCGAAAGTTTATACAATCGCACCCGAGACATCTACTGATCGCGGACTCGGATCAAAAACACGGTAAAAAACTTTTGGAGCTGATCGGAAACGGAGACGTAATCGCGAAAGTCGCCGCTTCGAGCCGTGAAGTTTTGGAAAGTCTCCGGAAAGAAACCTTCGAATGTATGATTTCCTCTCTGCAGCTGAAGGATTCCACCGTGTTCGATCTTGTCAAAGAGATCAATCAATCCGGTTTCGATCAGATTCCGATCGTAGTCTATTCCGATACGGCGTTCGGGGACGAGGATCGAATTAAAATTCAAGGTTTAAAGGAGACGAATACGATCAAGGAGGCGGAAACAGTCGCCGCGCTGGTGGAAGAAACCGCGGTCTTTCTGCATAGATCTCAAGAAAGCATTTCACCCAAACAAAGAGCCCTTTTATCGGAGGCTTCCCACAACGATCCTATATTGATCGGCCATAAAGTTCTCATAGTGGACGACGATATACGAAACATCTTCGCTCTTACGAGTATTCTAGAACAGCACAAGATGAAGGTCGCGTTTGCGGAGAGTGCGAGAGATGGGATCGAACTTTTGAAAAGCACATCGGATATTGAAATCGTGATCATGGACGTGATGATGCCCGACATGGACGGCTACGAAGCCATGAAGACGATCCGCGCCGATAAACAATTTGCGTCCCTTCCGATCATCGCGCTGACCGCCAAAGCGATGAAAGGCGATCGCGAAAAATGTCTTGAAGCCGGTGCGAGCGATTACATCACGAAGCCCGTGGACGTGGATCAGTTTCTTTCCCTTCTTAGAGTTTGGTTATGCAGGTAATGTATGGAATCGAGAGTCAAGATACTGATTGTAGATGATAACCAGGACAACCTATGGGTGATGGAGAAAATTCTGGCAAACCCGGAATTGGATCTGATTAAGGCGAGCTCCGGAGAAGAGGCTCTGAAGGCGTTGTTGAATCCGGTCGATTTCGCATTAATTTTTATGGATATCTACATGCCCGGCATGGATGGATTCGAAACTGCTTCTCTGATCCGCCAAAGGGAGAAGTGCGCGAGCATACCGATCATCTTTTTGACCGCTTACGCAACCAACGAGACGTGGTTGTTCAAAGGATATTCGCTCGGAGCCGTGGACTTTCTGATCAAACCGATCGCACCCGAAATCCTAACGTCCAAAGCCTCCGTATTCGTGGATCTGCATCGGAAGAATAAGACCTTGATGTTGCAGGAAGAACTTCTCCGGGAAAGCCACGACCAACTCGAACAAAGGGTCGAGGAACGAACCAGCGAATTGAACCGGGTCAACCGTGAATTGTTAAGCGAAATCGCGGAACGGGAACGGATGGAAGAGGCTCTGAAGAATTCCCTTCAGGAAAAGGAAGTATTGCTGCGCGAAATTCATCATAGGGTAAAGAACAATCTTCAGATCGTGTCGAGCATACTCAGTCTTCAGGGGAACTATATCACGGACGGAAAGTCTTTGGCGATGTTCGAAGACGCTCAGTCTAGAATCCGTTCGATCGCGCTCATTCATGAGCTTCTCTATCAAAGCAAGGATCTTGCTAAGATGGATTTCAAGGATTATCTGGAAAATCTAGTAAAGAATCTTTTCCGTACGTATCGTGTGGACAAACGAATCGATTATGAAATCGAAGCGGACACGTTGTATCTTTCCTTGGATACGGCGATTCACTGCGGATTGATCGTGACCGAACTCGTAACCAACGCGCTCAAATACGGATTTAAGGATCGGGACAAAGGGAAGATCTCGATTAAAATCAAAGGATTTGATGACGGATTCGTGATTGTGGTTCAGGACGACGGCGTTGGTTTTCCGGAGGGACTCGATTTCAATCAGACCGATTCACTCGGATTAAAATTAGTGAATATACTTTCGCAGCAGATCGGAGCGAATCTGGAATTGGAACGAAGCAACGGAACGAAATTCACATTGACCACCGCGGATATGAGCCGCGTAAAAAAATAATCGTAAAAGATTTCCTTTTTTAGGATTTTCTCCGTTTTCGTTCCAAATATCGACTGTATACTGTTTGATCGAACGAATTCAATAAAACGAATATACGCAAAAAAGAATCTGGTCGAACCGTTACGGAATAAATATGAGAAAAAATATAGATTTATGAAATAAATAGTTGATTTTAACATATTTATAATATTATTATAGACCGCTTCTTTATAAGCCGAAACGCCGTTTGCGCGTAAGAAGGATCTCTTTTTCGGAAAATTATTTTCCAAACGGAGAACGATCTTTTATTCGGATCGGAAAACTCGCGATAAAACCTTCCGCAAGGGAAGAATCGGTTTATGAAATTGAAGAATACGCAGGATATCGAAATAGAACTTCTCCTGGAGGCCGTTTTTCAAAAATACGGATACGATTTCAGACAATATTCAGAGGCTCATATCCGAAGGCGAATCCTAAATAGGCTTGCACTTTCGGGTTTGAAGAGTGTTTCCGAATTGCAGTTTCACGCGTTGCGGGACGAAATATTCGCCGCGAAACTTTTACAGGACCTTTCGATCACGGTAACGGAAATGTTCCGAGATCCCGACTTTTATGTTTGTCTGCGGGAAAAAGTGATCCCGATCTTAAAAACGTATCCCTTTGTTAAAATTTGGCACGCCGGTTGTTCCACCGGAGAGGAAGTCTACTCGATGGCGATCGTGTTAAGCGAAGAAGGTTTATATGAACGCTCGATTCTGTACGCTACGGATTTTAACGAGCACGCCTTGCGAACGGCAAGGGACGGAATTTTTAGAAACGAGTCGATAAAGGAATACACGGCCAACTACGGCCTTTCGGGCGGGAGAAGTTTTTTTTCGGATTATTATACTTCGGATCACGAGATGGTGATTATGAACCGGATGTTGAAGAGAAACATCGTTTGGGCCAACCACAATCTCGTAACGGACGGCGTGTTCGCGGAAGTGAATCTGATTTTATGCAGAAACGTTCTGATCTATTTTAAGAGGGAATTGCAGAACAAAGTGCATCGCATTTTTAGGGAAAGTCTCGTGAACGGAGGAATTCTATGTTTGGGTTCGAAGGAAGGAATCTCACTGGGAGACGCCCGGGATCAATACGACGCGTTGGATTCAAAACAAAAGATCTATAAGAAAAAATACGAATAGAATATTCAAAAACTTGAATGAAATACGAGGCGATCGTTGTGGGAGTTTCTTCAGGAGGTTTGAACGCGATGAAGACGATTTTTTCCGCTTTGCCCGCTGACTACGAAATTCCTTTGATCGTAGTTCAGCACTTGAGTCCGCGTTCCGACGGAGAATGGATCCGTATTCTCGGCAGATCCTGCCGCATCAAAATAAAAGAAGCGGACGAAAAAGAAACGATCAATGTCTCTACAGTCTACGTATCCCCGCCTAATTATCATTTGTTGATCGAAAAAAATCGCACATTCTCCCTTTCCGCCGATGAACGCGTCAATTTTGCACGTCCCTCCGTCGACGTATTGTTCGAATCCGCCTCGGAAGTTTACGGAGAAGCGTTGATAGGAATCGTTCTGACCGGAGCGAACTCGGACGGGGCGAACGGAATGAAAAAGATCAAAGCGAACGGCGGTTTGGCGATCGTTCAAGATCCAACGACTGCGGAAGCTCCATTCATGCCCGAGGCCGCGATCCGAGCGTGTTCGGTGGATCATGTTCTTTCGTTGGAAAGGATCTCGGAATTTCTCATTCGATTGAACTTCAAAAATTCGGAAAAAGAGGGCGTATGACGATTCGAACCAGGCTCATCATCGGCTTCGGAATCGTTCTTACGATTCTCGCGATCAGTTCCGTTTTTATGATCGAGATGCTCGCGGATTCCAGCGAAAGGCTCGGCCGTATCGTGGACGTATCGGCGAAGAAGGTGAGTTTATCGAACGAAATCCTCATTCACGTTTTGGATTCCGCAAGACACGAAAAGAACATCATTATCGAAACGGATTCCGTAAAGATGAATTTTTATAAGGATCGAATCTATAAGAGCGTCGATTTGGTGGATCAGAAAATAGTCGAACTTCAGGCGTATTCCGACGCCGACGGGTTAAGGCTGCTCGAGGATTTTAAAACGACATGGAATGAATATAGAAACGACCTGAATCAGATCGTATTTCTGGCTTTAAAAAACGAAAACGATAAAGCCTTCGTGATTTCCATCCGTAAAGGTCTCGTTATGCGGGACTTGGTCACGAAACAATTGTCCCTTCTCGTAAAAAGAAACGAAGACAAAATGCAGGAAGAGAAGAACGCGAACCAAAGCAGATATTACGTTTCCTTGTCGTTTTTGATATTTCTTTTGATCCTGAGCATAGGTTCGGCCGTTGCAGTTTCGTATTGGATCGTGGATGCGATCGGAAAAAGAATCCGTTTTATCGCGGGCGTTGCTGAAAAAATCGCAAGCAGGGAATTTTCCGAAACGAAATTCGAGGCGTTTACGAACGACGAATTACAGCCCGTTTACGATTCGCTCAATAATATCCACAAAAGCTTTCAGGATGTGACGGATAACGCGAAACACGTCGCATCAGGCAATTATCAGATCGACTTCGTCCCGAAATCGGAAAAGGATCTTCTGGGAACTTCCCTGAGAATGATGACGTCTTATCTTCGAAAGACGACTCAAGAAAACGAAAAACACAACTGGATCACGAACGGCCAAAACCTTCTGAACGAAAAAATGAGAGGGGATCGTTTGGAAGCCGATCTTGCCACCGAACTGATCACGTTTCTATGCAATTACCTGAATTCAAGTATCGGTGCTCTGTATCTCTGCGACGACCGGGAGCGTTCCTTGTCCATCTTCGGTCGATACGGCTTTGCAAGCGCGGATCCCTCTTCGGAAAAATATTTCTTCGGAGAAGGGTTGATCGGACAGAGCGCCGTGGAACAGAAAAGGATTCTTCTTACCGAAATGGAGGAGGAATCGATTCGAGTCCGATCCTCTATCGTAGATACCAAGCCTAGGCAGATTTTGATCGTTCCGTTTCTATTCGAGAATAAAACGATCGGGGTCATCGAATTAGGAAAACTAGATGTATTTTCCTCCACGGAAATCGAGTTCCTAACCGCTTCGACGGATTTGATCGGCATCATTTTTAATTCCTCGGCGGCGAGAAGAAGAATCGGAGATTTGCTTGAAGAAACGCAAGTGCAGGGAGAGGAGCTTCAATCGCAGCAGGAAGAATTAAAGCAGGTGAACGAGGAACTGGAGGAGCAAACGCAGATTCTCCGGCAACAACAGGAAGAATTACGCGTTTCGAACGAAGAGCTCGAAGAACAAACGAGAGTACTGGAGGCAAAAAATCGGGAAGTCGAAAGCGCGAAGTACGACGTGGAACAAAAGAGCAGACAACTGGAACTTTCCAGCCGTTATAAGTCGGAATTTCTCGCGAACATGTCTCACGAGCTGAGAACTCCTTTGAACAGTCTACTGATTCTTTCCAAGGATTTGGCGGACAATAAGAAAAAGAATCTGAACTCGGATCAGGTGGAGAGCGCGAACATCATCTACAAGAGCGGGCACGATCTTCTTCTTTTGATAAACGAAGTCCTGGATTTGTCTAAAATAGAATCCGGCAAGATGTCGACTAACGTGGAGAGGGTGGTTCTCCAAAAATTCTGCGACGAACTCCTGAGCGGTTTCAAACATCAGGCGAGCGAAAGGAAACTCGAACTGAGTCTGATTCTGCATGAGAATCTTCCGGAAGCGATCCGGACCGACTCGCTCCGTCTCAATCAAATCTTGAAAAACTTACTTTCCAACGCGCTTAAATTCACGGAAAGAGGCGGCATTCGCTTGGAAATCGAAAGAGACGAACCGGAAGGAATTCTTTTTTCGGTGATCGACACGGGGATCGGAATTCCGGAGGACAAACACGCTGCGGTTTTTGAGGCGTTTCAACAAGCGGACGGAAGCACGAGCCGAAAATACGGAGGGACCGGGCTCGGTTTATCGATCTCAAGGGAACTCGCAAAACTTTTGGGAGGAAGTCTAACTCTTCAAAGTAAGATCAACGAGGGTTCCACGTTTGCGCTTCGTATTCCGATCGAGATAGACGCGCAGACTTCCCCCGCAAAAGAGGAAAGAAAATTTGTCCCCGCTTCGACTTCGTTCTCGAATGAAAGAAGAAACGAATTTCTGAATTATCCTGCGGTGGAAGACGACAAAAATGAAATCGAAGAAGGGGACAAGATTCTATTGATCGTGGAGGACGATCTGAAGTTCGCTTCGATTCTCGTTAAACAAGCGAGAGAAAAAGGATTCAAGTGCATTTCCGCCGCCACCGGAGAGGACGGATTGGCGTTTGCAAGGAGATATAAACCGCATGCGATTCTTTTGGATTTGGATCTGCCGGGTATCAACGGTCACACGGTATTAAACGAACTCAAAACCGATCAATCCGTTCGGCACATTCCGGTTCATATCGTCTCCGTAAACGAATATTCCCTCGAACTCATACGAGAAGGCGCGGTAGAATATATTAGAAAACCCGTAAATAAGAAACAGATCGAAGAGGCGTTCAATCGGATCGAAAGCTTTATCAACCGAAAGATGAAGAATCTTTTGATCATCGAAGACGACGAGAATTCCAGGAAGGCGATGCGGAAGCTGATCGGGAACGGTGACGTGAAATGTTTCGAAGCAGGCACGGGAAAGGAGGCCGTCCAGATGTATCGCGAGAATTATTTCGATTGTATCGTCTTGGATATAGGGCTTCCCGATATGAGCGGATTCGATCTGATCTATGAAATGGAAAAGATCAAAGGTCAACATATTCCTCCGATCATTATCTACACCGGCAGGGAACTCACGAAGGAGGAAAACGGAGAGCTTCAAAAATACGCGGAGAGCATCATCATCAAGGGAATCAAATCGGAGGAACGACTTCTCGATGAAACCGCGTTGTTCCTCCATCGTACGATTCGAAATCTGCCAGAATCGAAACGGAGCATCATCAATAGTTTATACGATAAGGATTCGTTGTTTCAAGGAAAAAAGGTTCTCCTCGTCGACGACGATATGAGAAACATATTCGCTTTATCTAAAATACTCTCCGAGCGCGGAATGACGGTTCTCAAGGCGGAGAACGGAAAAAATGCGATCGAAATTCTCCATAAGAACGAGGATGCCGATCTGATCTTGATGGATATCATGATGCCCGAAATGGACGGATACGAGGCGATGAGACGCATTCGGGAAAATACAAAATATAAGGATATCATCATCCTCGCTTTGACGGCAAAGGCGATGAAGGACGACAAACGAAAATGTATCGAAGCGGGCGCAAACGACTATATTTCAAAGCCGGTGGATGTGGAGCGCCTTCTTTCTTTGATGCGGGTTTGGTTGAGTAAATAGAGAGTTGAAACGACGATGAATTCGAGACCGAAAATTTTGATCGTAGACGATAAGCCGGAAAATCTGGTGGCTCTGGAAACGGTTCTGAAGGACTTGGACGTGGATTTGATCAAGGCTTTCAGCGGAAACGACGCGCTTAAGGAGACGCTGCATCACGAATTCGCATTAGCATTATTGGATATTCAAATGCCGGAGATGGACGGCTACGAACTCGCGAGCATTCTCAGGGAAGAAAGTAAAACCGCGCGTCTTCCGTTTATCTTTATCTCCGCCGTTTATACGGACAATTTCAACGTTTTTAAGGGATACGAAAAAGGCGCGTTCAGCTTTATCACAAAGCCCTTTCAACCGGAAATGCTCATCAATAAGGTGAAGTTTTTTGTGGATAAACACGTTCAGGAAATCGAGCTTCACGAGCTGAACGAAAGTCTACGAAAAAAGAATCTGGAGCTGGAGTATTCCAACCGGGAATTGGATGCGTTTTGTTATTCCGTTTCTCACGATTTGAAAGCTCCGTTACGCGCCATAAGCGGCTATACGAATATTCTCAAGGAAGACTATCGGGAAAAACTCGACGGCGAAGGGGAAAAGATCCTCGACGTGGTCATCGACAATTCAGCCAAGATGAGCAAACTCATCGACAGCCTTCTGCTTTTGTCCCGCTTGGGAAAAAAAGATATGAGAAAGACGCCGATCGTTATGAACGATTTGTTACGGATCGTTCTTAAGGATTTTCAAGAAGAAATGAAAAACGAGAAACTCAGGATAGAAACTTCCGATCTTCCGCCCGCAATGGGCGATCCGGAATTGTTGAAACAGGTTCTGATCAATCTGATATCGAACGCGATCAAGTATTCTTCCAAACGAGCGGACCCGCGAGTGGAAATCGGATCGGTTCCGAACGAAAACGAATGCGTTTATTATGTGAAGGACAACGGTGCTGGTTTCAATATGCAGTATGCGAGCAAATTGTTCGGTGTGTTTCAAAGACTGCACGAGAACGAAGAGTTCGAGGGAATCGGGATCGGTCTTGCGATCGTCCAAAGGGTGATTCTGCGTCACGGAGGAAGGGTCTGGGCGGAGGGAAAAACGAACGAAGGCGCCGCTTTCTATTTCGCATTACCGACGATGGCCGAATCCGGCTCCGTATAGAGCCGGATTTAAAATTTTATAATATTCTTAAGTTTTGTTTAGTTTTCGAGAGAGACTTCTTGGTTCGCCGGAATCGGCGCTGCAATCGGACCTTGTTTGGATACGGATTTGCTTGCAACGAGAAGATCCACACGATACATGATCGCGATCGTGATCAAAATCGCGGCCGTTACCACGTATCCTAAATTCTGATATCCTAATAGATACCCGGTCGACGTTTGAACTACGATCAAACCCGCGAAATACGAAGCGACTCCGCCGGAAAGCTGCTGTAAAGAGGAGCTGATCGCCATATACGCGCCGCGATCCTGTAGATCGGGAACCGCTGAAGTAAGAGCGTTTGCGGAGATCACGCGCGCAGTAATCGGAATAAACAAACAACAGTTTACGGCGATTACAAGAAGAAGGGAAACGTGCTCCAGTCTCGTATAATAAAGAACCACTCCGATCGCGGCGAGGGATGCTCCGGCAAACACGGCATATTTACCGATCGCATCCGAAAGCCGACCCATCAACGGACCGGCCGCGATACTTACGATTCCGGTGATCATATAGATGGTTGGAAGATCGGTCAGCGGAATTCCGAGGTTGTGAACGGTGAATGCGCTTCCGAACGGCATAAGCATGTACCCTCCGGTCGCTAAAAGCATCGTTGCCAAAAAACCAGGCATATAACTGCGATTAGCCGCCGTTTGAAAAAGATGTTTGATTGCCTTTATTTGAACGGATGTTTGAAGGTGTGCGGTGATCGGTTTCACGTAAATGGAGGCAATAAAACCGACAAGACCGGCCACTCCTGTAATCAACCAGAAAGGGGATTGCCAGCCCCAAAGATTGGAAATATAAACTCCGAGCGGGAGACCGAATACCTGGCTCGCCGCGAACGCGGTCATCACGAATCCCATAACTCTCCCGCGAACTTCCATAGGAAAAAGATCGGCGATGATCGCAAAGCTGATCGAAGCGATCACCCCTCCGAAAAGTCCGGTTACGATTCGCGCCGCGAGAAGATATTGATACGTGGTGGATAAACCGCACAATGCGGTTCCGACGACGAATCCGGTATAGAAGAAGAGAAGGATTTTCTTCCTATCAAACCGGTCCGCGAAACCCGCGGAAAGAATTCCGGAGATCCCCGCGCTGATTGCATAGGCGGAAACGACCAATCCGAATTTCGTCGTTGATATTTTCAGATCCTCCATGACTTGCACTCCCAAAGGGGAAAGGATCATAAAGTCCAGAACGACCGTAAACTGAATGAACGCGAGCAAAGCGATAATGAAGATCTGATATTTGTGAAATGAAAATTTCATAATGCTTCCTTTTCAAAAAAAGAAGGGCGATTCTTTTTTTGAAAACGCCCGTTGTATGTTTCGGTCCTTAAACCCGATTCGAATAAAATGTGCGATCCTCTTTTACGTAAGGTCATGAATCTTCTCCCTCGAAATTTAGAATTCGATTCTTTGATTCTACAACTTCAAGTGAACTTGAAGTAAAGACCCGGCGGCAACTTTTTTTAACGATTTTTCGAAAAAAAGAAAGGCTCCCCGACTTGGGGATTTAAGTCGTTCGTTCAAATATAAAGTTAAAGCATACTTTAATTTTATATTGCAAATTTAGAATTTGAATCGGATCAAATTTCGGAAAAGATTGCTTTTTAGACGAGGATCGATCTCTTAAGATTTATCGGACGAAATCATGGATAAGGAAGAACTCTTAAGCATCGGACAAGTCGCTAAAAGAAGCGGAGTCGCGTCCTCGGCCTTGCGTTTCTACGAAGAAAGGGGATTGATCCATTCTCAAAGATCCGGCTCAGGACATAGACAATATCCCCGTCATGTTTTACGTCGAATCGCCTTTATCGTTTTTGCGCAAAGAGTCGGTCTCTCGCTGGAAGAAATCGCGGTGGAAGTCGCTAAACTTCCGGAAGACTATACTCCGAACGGTCAGGATTGGTCCAAACTTTCAAAGACTTGGAGCTTGCGGGTCGATGAAAAAATCGCGGAATTGGAACGGTTGAAAAGCGGTTTGTCCGTTTGTATCGGTTGCGGGTGTTTATCTCTTGCGCGCTGCAAACTCACGAATCCGGGAGATCGTTTGGGAAGATACGGCTCCGGGCCTTTGCGTTGGGTGGGCAAAGGAAAAAAATAATCGTTAAAGGAGCGGGAATCACATTACGGTTTCTTCGCTTAACAATTCGGCCTTACCTTTTCGATACATTGCAGAAAGTCCACGATCAAAAGATTGAGCGCGTCCGGATGATTTCCGACTAACGCGGAGCCTAATAGAAACTTCTCCTCGCAGTCCTTTTCGGATCGACGGTCGCTTTCTTGGGAACAACCGTATACGGCGATCCCGATCAACAGGAGAATGAGGAAATATCGTTTCTTCATACGGCCGCCCTCCCAAAAATTCGATCGGATGTGAGCTTCTCCTTTTAGGAAGAAAGACGCCTTTTGTCAAACACCGATCCTACGAAAACGCTTCGGCGAAACGATTATCCATATTTACGAAGAACTGTAAATCGAATTGTTCGATTTCTATTTTCCTATCGGGAATTTTTTTAGACACTGATTTATAAGGTAGTTTTTTAACGAACCGCCTATAAATAAAAAATTGATTGAAACCGGCCGTTTTTCGAAGCATCATACGCCGACCATGACCTTTCGAAAAAAATAAATCGTGGAGAGAAATTTCAAAATGAATGCATTGAAGGCGAATCTTTGGGCTCTGGTAACGGGGAGCCTTTTGTTATTTGTGAGCGGTTCTTCCGTTAGCGCACAAGGTTTAAACATTCAGAATATCGTAAGCGGTGCGGATTATCCCGTGGAGAACGTGGATTATTTTCTGCAAGATGTCGGAACGGCGACGATCGGTTCCAACCAGAACGGATGTCATTCTCAGGGAGTTAAGTTCGACGGAAACTTCTTTTACTCTTCCTGCATGGATACGAACGGAAACAACACAGCGTATCTATTCGTGCACGATAAGTACGGAAGATTGATCCGCAAGTTCAACGCGGGTTCTTCGTACGATCATCCGAGCGGGATTTTCTATTACAACGGATGGGCTTACGTGGGTTTTACAAGCAACGGGATCGATATGCGTTCGCAGTTGTATCGGTTTAACGGGGCGGGAACGGTTCAATACCTAGGTTTCTTCGATCATTCGGTGGGTTTCGTAGGACAGTCGATTCCGAATCCGAACACATCCACGCTTACCGCAAAGACTCGTTTTTATTCCTATGATCAGTATTACGAAAGACAATGCAACTATACGGACGGGAGTTGCGGAAGTTACAGCGACATCACGACGGGAAACAATATCAACAGCGCGGGAAGGGACGGGGTTCAAGACTGCGACGTATATTACAAAAACGGCGGATGGTATAAGGCTTGTATCTTATTCTCCGCAAACCCGAACGTGATCCGCGTTTGGAAAGGAAATCAAACCAAGCTCGGACCGGATAACGCTTTGACGACGTATACGATGACGTATCAGCCGGGACATTCCGGAGGATTCTCCTTTTATACGGACCCGAACGGTAAAAAATGGATCGTAACGACTCCGCCTCCCGAAACGAATCGCAGATACTGCCAAGGATGTTCCCTTGTGGGCGGAAACAACTGCGCTTGCACAGATAAGAGCAATCGTCAAAGAGTGAGATTCTATTCTTTCGATCGATTCTTGTGGCCTTCCGGTCCGAATTGACAAATGAAATCACATTCAAAAAAAGGAATGTGATGTTCGCTTAACGATAACCCGTCGTATCGGCGGGTTTGCCTGGGTCCTGCACTTCGACCATGTATCTCCACGCATCGGGTTTGCTTCCGTCCAAATCGGTAAAACCGTAGACTTTCGATAATTCTCCGCTGGATACGGTTTTACCGTTCCATCGCGAACGGTTCGGATCTTTTGCGAGAGCCGCGACCGCTCGGCCCACGAACGCGGGACTTTCCGAAATCGCAAAGTGCGGCGAGATTTTCGTTGCATCCTTCCAGTTGGATTCCTGTACTCGATACGCATCCAGCATCGCCTCCGATCGCAACCAACCCGGACTCAAAGCAAGCGCGGTCGCATTGTATTGTTTTAATTCATGAGCGAGAGAGAAAGCCATTCGATTGACGGCGGCCTTTGCAAGATCATAGAAGAAGGAAACCCTGTAGTTTTGCGAGTTGTACTCGTTCGTTCCATCGGTCATCTCGACCACCAGACCTCCCGAAGTTTTTATTAGAAGCGGAAGCGCAAAGTGACTCGTGATCGCGTGCGTATCGACTCCGAGACGCATCGTCCTAAGTCCGATTTCCAACGAAGATTCCCAAACGGTTTTGTTCCATTCCATCGTAGTCGCGCCCCAAATATCGTTCACGAGAATGTGGAGTCGTCCTTGTTCCTGTTCGATCCGTGCGACCAGCGAACGGACTTCTTCTGGTACGAGATGATCGACTTGTACCGCGATTCCTTTTCCTCCGGCTTGATCTACCAGCGCCGCGGTTTCTTCGATCGTTTCCGGGCGATTCATCTCGGACGGTTTGGAGGCTGTCGTTCTCCCCGTAACATACACGGTTGCGCCTTCGGCTCCCAGTTGAACCGCGATTCCTCTTCCGGCTCCTCTGGTTCCTCCCGCGACCAAGGCAACTTTATCGTTTAATGATTTGCTCATATAGGAATCTCCAGTTAGTATTTCGGGCCTTTTATTGTAAGGGTTTCGGAAAGAATGTCAAACCTTCGCGCACTCGGTTGTTCGTAATAAAGAGTTGAAGCTTTCCGAATTTCTGCGAATGTCGCATAAATCGAGTTCCGATTTCGGGATGTATTTCAAGATCGGCAAAAATTTTCGATCACGAGCGAGACGATTGTTCATGAAACCATTTTTATTCTTTTTCCTTCTTCTTTTTTTCGCTTGGAATGTGCTCCTCGCACAGCCAAACAACGGTTATGCGAAGGTGGCGGCGGACGGAGGTTTGTATGTGCGGGAAGAAGCGAACCAAAAGAGCCGTCCCGTGACTCTTTTGCCACAAGGAATGATTTTGAAGGTTGCGGGAACATCGGATAAAACGGAAGTCATCGGCGGCAAAAAGGGACGCTGGACCGAAGTAGAATTGTTTGGAACGAAAGGCTGGGTGTTTGACGCATATTTGGAAGGGGTGTCCGGAAAGGATTCTCTTGCGGATTATCTAAAATACCTGGAAGGTTTAAAACCGGGAGAATTCTCCTCTTTAAAAAACGCGGAAAAGAAATTTCTGACCGCGTTTAACACGGGTTCGACGGAAGCGGAGAACGCGTTTCGGATTTATACGAAGTTCGTAAATTTTCAGAGCGGAAACTTGAGCGATCGATTGCAGCAACAACTGCAGACCGATTACGGGAAGTATGATACGGAATTGGCTCTGAAACTCAAAGCGCACGGACTCACCGTCGAATACTGCGAAGGCGACGGAGCCCTGGTCGAATACTACGATCACTACTGGAACCTGTTAAAGGACTATAACTTTCCGTTTAAGGAATACGTCCGCCTTATGAACACGGTCGGTTATCTCTACGCATGCGACGGTGGAATCGGAATTTCATGGGAAGAAATGAGAGATCGGATCGCAAAGATGGAAACCTTTCTTAAAGAACAAAAATCCGCTCCTGAAAGAATGGAAGTCGAAGCCTTATTGAAAGGATACGCATACAGTTACGCGAACGGAATGGACAATACTCCTGTCTGCGAGTGCAAAGGCGAAATCTGTTCTCTTGCATCGGAACCGCAAAAGAGTTACAGGAATTTTCTCGGCAAAAACAAAACGTCCGCTTATTTTCCCTTTATCGAAAAACTTTCGGGGATGTATTCCAAAAGTCGGAACCGATGCACCGAGGAAATCCGGAAATATCGAACTTCTTTCTTCGAGGGGAAGTGATCCCGGCGAAGAATCGTTGATTCAGAAAACGGAATATTCCGAAGTCTTACTGTCCGAATGTCGAACCGAATATCGAGCCGGTAGGACCGGGAAGATTGTAACCTGAAATCGCGATGTTTGCGCTCGTTGCCAAAGAAACGGTCAAACCGCCGGAACCCGGACTTCGAAACAGATAGGCTCTTCCGGCTGCGTTCGTATTTCCTTGCGCCCCGACTACGAGATCCGAAAAACCGTCTCCGTTGCAATCCAGGAATGTAGAAGTTCCGAATTGATCGTTGATCGCTTCTCCCGTAATCAGCGTGGAGGCCGTAGCGGAAATGGTCCCGCCCGAAAAATGAAACAGATGGAGCCTCCCCATACTCGTATTGAAAAGGATCGCTCCGGTCGCAAGATCGAGAAATCCGTCTCCGTTGACGTCGCCTAACACGACATCGGTGCCAAAACGTTCTCCGGCGATCGCGCCGGTTAGAGTTTGATTTGCGGTAGCCGGAGAAGCCGCTGAAATTCCTGTCGTTCCTCCGTGAAAGACGTAGACTCTTCCGAGATTGCCCGAATGGCCGGGGGAGGCGGCGATTAAATCTTCGTAACCGTCCGCGTTGATGTCTCCGGTCGTCATGGAAATTCCGAAGGAGTCGCTTGCGGAAATTCCCGTCAAAGTCAAAGTCGGTGCGGACGTATCGACGGCCGTGATTCCCGCTGAACCGGTGCTATGAAAGATCCAAAGTCGTCCGGCGGAAGCGCTGTATGTATTTCCGTTTACGATCATGTCCGCAAACCCGTCACCGTTCAAATCCCCCAAACGAACCGCCGATCCGAAGTTCGAGCCCGGACCGGTGATCGTCGTTGCGGGTATGCTCGAAACTCCTGCGGCTCCGCCGTAATAAATCAGCGCGCGTCCGGCTCCAAGATATCCGCTCGCAGCGATATCCGTAAATCCGTCTCCATTCACGTCTCCCAGTGAAAGAGAATAACCGAGCAAGGTAGAAGGGCCCGCGTTGATCGTAAGATTCGCGCTTGCAAAACTGCTCGCAACGATTCCATTTTTCCCCGTGCTGTAGAAAACATACAGTTGACCGGTCCCGCTTCCATATTCGAACGAACCTCCCGCCGCGAGATCCGCATAGCCGTCTCCGTTTAAATCGCCTAACTGAAGCGCATAACCGAAGGAACTCGTCGTGTCTCCGGTAATCGTCACGTTTGCCATCGAAGTGCTGTTGAGAGCAGCCGTTCCCGAGCCGAGACCGTAGAAGAGATAAATTTCTCCGTTTTTTGTCGTGGAAAATAAGGACGCGGTCGCCGCGAGATCGGGAAAACCGTCCCCGTTGACGTCCTTGTTGTTTCCTTTTTTAAAGGAGAAGTTTAGAGTCGGAGAAACATTCCCCGCAAAATCAAAGCTTCGCACTTGAACCGAATGGGAACTTCCGGATCTCCATTGGGAGGGAATTTGATACTGCCACGTATTCGTTCCCACTGCGGGAAGGAACGGACCCGAATCCACGCTGACTTCGATTCGGGAAAGAAGAAGATCGTCGCTTGCCGTTCCGACGATAAAGCCGGATTCTAAGATCGAGTTGTGTGAAGAGGAAAGATTGCCGACTACGAGCGTGGGCGGGGTCTGATCCGTACATGCCCCCGATAGAACACACTTGAGAATTTGCGTTTCCCACCACGCGGTCGAAAAGGAGATTTCCGGATTGTAAACCCCTTCGGCGGCACAATTCAGAAGGGCCGAAGCGAGAACCGCGGATACGAGAATTTCGAAGATTCTTTTCAAGATATTGAATTGTTAAACGAAATTAAATCCGTAAAAATTACCGGGCTTTCTCGTTTTTGCAACGTTATGGGCTTTAGAACGGATTCTACTTTGCGCGGCCCCCGAGAAGGAAAGCGGAATCTTGAAACGAGGGGAAAAATATTTCCAAAACTACGAGCCGAGGCATCGGTTCCCAAGTCTTCGCTTAACAATTTAGGGACGTAGAGATCCGAAAAATCCCCCGAACGAGGGATGGGTTTTCGACGTCGTTTTTACGTAAGGATTCGGGAAGAATTCTTTCTCGGTGAAAAATTCGACCGTTTTTACGGCAGGCCCGGCAAAAAAAAGAATCCCGTTTCCTACCGAGGTTCGGTCTTCAATTCTTCCCAAGTCTATTATGATTTCTTAAATTAAGATTCGATGATTTTTTCGGAATCGTGTATGCCCAATGTTGCATATTCGTCTTTTGCGATTCGATTCATAATTGCGATTGTATGATTATAAGAAACGGGGACTTGCGTCCACTTTTCCTATACATTGACCCGATTCAAACGGACGAAAAGTTTGCATTTTTAAAAAGAAGGTCGATCGAAATTGAAGCCGGATTCAGAACCAACATTCTTAAGCAGAGGATTCCGATCGTTTCTTCCTTATCTGTTCGTTTTTTCCATTCTTTTCAATTGCGAATATCGCCCGAAGGACGATCAGAATCTGCTTCTTCTTTTAGGAACAGGAACTTCTTCCTCCAATTCTTCCCAAGGCGGAATCGACGATCCGACATCCAATCCTCCCGCTTCTACGCCAGTCGGCGGATGGACGAACGACGCCTATATAAAGCCGCCTAACGTCGGATTCGGCGGTTTATACTTCGGCTACAACCTGGCGATTTCGGGAGACACGATGGTGGTCGGCGCTTACCGGGAAAGCAGCAATCAAACTACGATCACGAACGGTCCGACCGCAAGTACGGATACGAGTTTCATGGACTCCGGGGCGGCGTATGTGTTTCGGAACGTTTCGGGAAATTGGATTCAAGAAGCATATCTCAAAGCCTCCAACGCGAATACGAACGATCGGTTCGGAATCAGCGTCGCGATTTCGGGTGATACGATCGTCGTCGGTGCGACGTTAGACGGAAGCTCCGGCTCCGCGTATGTTTTTCAGAGAACCGGAACTGCTTGGGTTCAGGAAGCGGTGTTGAAAGCTTCCAACTTCGACATGGGAGATCAATTCGGTTCCGACGTTGCCGTCGACGGGGATGTGATCGTGGTAGGAGCGCAATGGGAAGACAGCAATCAAACGACGATCACAAACGGAACTACGGCGAGTGTGAATAACGGCAGAAGCGATTCGGGAGCCGCGTACGTATTTCGTAGAAATACGGGCGTTTGGACGCAGGAAGCGTATTTGAAAGCGTCGAATTCGGATAGCGGCGATTATTTCGGATCGAACGTTTCCATTTCCGGCGATACGATCGCGATCGGCGCTTATCAAGAATCCAGTCAATCCGTCTCGATCAACGGGGGAATCGCAAGTGCGGATAATTCCAAGTTTGCTTCGGGCGCAGTGTATGTTTATCGAAGGTCGGCGGGGGTTTGGGCGGAAGAAGCGTTTCTCAAAGCTTCCAACTTGGATACGAGCGATCGATTCGGTTTCAGCGTCGCGATTATCGGTAATACGATCGTAGTCGGTTCGCCTTTGGAAGACAGCAATCAAAACACGGTCGTGAACGGTTCGACCGCGAGTTCCGATAATTCGAACGGAAGCGCCGGAGCCGCTTACGTGTTCGAAAGAAACGGAAGCCTTTGGACGCAGCAGGCGTATATAAAACCCCCGAACGTCCAAGGTGGGGATCAGTTCGGAACGAGCGTTGCGATCGGCGGAGATCGAATCCTAATCGGGGCGATCAACGAGGGGTCCAATCAAACCACGGTCACGAATGGAATCTTAAACAATTGGAATGATCATGCGCCGCAATCGGGCGCGGCTTATTTATTTCAAAAAGTTTCCGGAGTCTGGGGAATGGAGGCGTATTTCAAAGCTCCGAATCCGGACGTAGCGGATTTATTCGGGATCAGCGTTGCGATTTCAGGCGACCGAATCGCGATAGGCGCCTCTCAAGAATGCAGCAATCAAACAACGATCACTTCCGGATCGACCGCAAGTGCGGACAATTCGGCGTATCGGGCGGGAGCGGCGTATGCGTTTCGAAAATAGAATCTTCTCCGTGATTCTAAGCGTATTGTTTTTTCTCCAATGCTTAGGAGGCGGAGAAGCAAAACCGTTCTACGGAAACTTGGCTCTTCTGTTGGACGCACCTCTTTCCGATCTGAAATATCCGATTCCTTTGGTGCAATATACGAAATTTGTTCCGATTCCTACGATCCGTCCTTCGGTTACGGGATTTCCAAGTCAGTATTCGATTTCTCCATCACTACCGGCGGGGATTAGTTTGGACGTTACCACGGGCGCTCTCTCCGGAATTCCCACCGAGTCGCTTCCGGCGACGGATTATACGATTACTGCGAGCAATGCGAAGAATTCCATCCAAACAACGATTCGATTCCAAGCCTCCGTCGGCATCTGGCAAAACGGGGCCTACATCAAGGCGTCTAACGCGGATATTGCGGACTATTTCGGAAACACGATCGCGATAGACGGTGATACGATTGCGGTAGGGGCGTATCAAGAAAGCAGCGCGCAGACTACGATTACAAACGGAACAACCGCCAGTTCGGATAACAGCGCGGATAGTTCGGGTGCGGTTTATGTGTATCGAAGAAACGGAGCGGTCTGGGCGCAAGAAGCGTATCTCAAAGCGCCGAATGCGGAAGCGTACGATTATTTCGGTTATAGTCTTGCGATTTCGGGAGATACTCTTGTGGTCGGAGCGTATTTGGAAAGCAGCAGCGATACTACGATCACGAACGGAACGACTGCGAGCGCGGACAACAGCGCCGGAGGTTCGGGAGCGGTCTATGTGTTTCGAAGAATCGGAACGAACTGGGTGCAAGAGGCGTATCTTAAAGCCCCGAACGCGGAAGCCGGAGATTCCTTCGGATACAGCGTCGCGATTTTCGGAGATACGATCGCAGTCGGAGCTTTTGGAGAAAGCAGCAATCAAACTACGATCACGAACGGAACGACCGCGAGCGCGGACAACAGCGCCGCAAGTTCGGGAGCGGTCTATGTGTTTCGAAGAATCGGAACGACTTGGTCGCAAGAAGCCTATCTAAAGGCGTCTAACGCGGAAGCGGGAGATCTATACGGATACAGCGTTTCGATCTTCGGAGATACGATCGCGGTCGGCGCGAACGGAGAAAGCAGCAATCAAACTACGATCACGAACGGTCCGACTTCGAGCGCGGACAACAGCAACAGCGAATCGGGTGCGGTCTATGTTTACAAACGGACGGGAACCGCTTGGACGCAGGAAGCGTATCTAAAGGCGAATAACGCGTCCGCGGGGAATTGGCTCGGATACAGCGTCGCGATTTCGGGGGATACGATCGTATCGGGTGCAACGGGAGAATCGGAAGGGGCCGCTTACGTATTCGTCCGCGGCGGGACGACTTGGACGCAGCAAAGAATTCTCAAGCCGGTTAATCCGGGTTCCGTCAACGAATTCGGAAATAGTCTGGCGATTTCGGGAGATACGATCGTGGTCGGTTCGTATTGGGAGGGAAGTAACGCGAATCAAATTCAGAACGGAATCACCGCAAGTACGAACAACTCCCTTCAAAGCGCAGGGGCCGCGTATGTCTATCAAAGAACCGGAACGACCTGGGCGCAGGAATCCTATCTCAAAGCGAAGAATGTGCAGACCGGTGATTGGTTCGGAATGGGCATCGCAATCTCGGGAGACACAATTCTTGCCGGAGCTCCGCAGGAAGACTCGGGACAAACTACGATTACGCAAGGTACGATTCAAACTTGGAATGAAATGAAACCGAACTCGGGAGCCGTATACGTTTTCAATCGTTAAAACGATCAACATCGGCAAAGAGATCGAGATCCGATTCGTTTAACAATTTTACTGTCGAACGCAATAAAGGCCGTGCGTCGAATTACAACCCGTTGCAGCAGAATAACCTCGATCGATCATATAAGTGGAAACGTCTTCCGGATAACCGATGGAACCGTACGTGGTTCCCGTTGACGTACTCGTCCAATTGAAACAACTTCTTGCAGCGCCGGGCATCCAAGTCCCAACCGAACCCGGAGTATCGTTTCGAATTCCGGTGAACGTGTATGTGCTGGCGGGTCTGGTTCCATCCACGATGATCGCGTTGCTCGCGGGAAACGCACTAAACATCGCCTGCGAGTCCGTCGTGAATACGAGTCTGCTGTCTGCGGGATTTAAAGAACTTTTTTTAATATTGAAATAACTCGTATTCGGATGCAAAACCCAATTGTGATTCAGGTCTCTTGCACCGGATTCGTCCATAAGCATTGCCTTATATTCGCTCGGACTTCCGAACGAAGAAGGCAGACCGGCTGCTGCGGTTTGACAAAGAGTGTCCGCACCGGGAATTCCTCCCATCGATCCGTTCGTGAGAATTCCTCCGATATTGTAGAGTTCAAAGATATAACAGGGTCCCAAGGTGGTGCTGCAGTTCGGGACTTCACCCGGCTGTTGCGTGGAAGAAGAATTGGAAAAACGTGCGGGTTCCACCAAAGCGATCAGCGGATTTTTCAGAGCATCGATCGAGATCCTGTCCGCTTGGTTGCAATAGGAAGTAAACGAAAGAATCCCGAACAAAACGGACGTTTTTATAAAATCGTTCTTCATCATTTTCCTTCCGAGTTTAGAAGTCTCGCTCTATCTATAAAAACACATTCGAAAAGAATAATTTTCCCCATAAAAGTAGATTCCGGGCTTTGGAAGCGCGAAGGGGAATGAACGCCATTGTTTTCGGAATGATCGACTTTAGGGAGCCGCGGGTTTTTATGCGCTTTCCGAATTTTGCGGGAAGTTGATACGATAAAAAGGAACCGGACGAGTTACACGATGCGTCTTTGAGAAAAATCATCGGATCGAATCGATCGATCGGAAAACTATTCTTGCGGAATCGAATCCGAGCCGTATTCTGGAACGGTGAGTCTTTCGGTTTATTTTATCTTACTGTTCTTTCACATTTCCGCTGCAATATTTTGGATCGGCGGAATGTTGTCCTTTGTGTTCCTCTTTCGACCCGTATTAAAGAAACCGGACTACGTAAGCGTAAAGATAAATCTATTTTATGAATTCGCTTTGCAGTTTAGAAAAGTTGCGTATTATTTATTCTCCGTTTCGTTTTTGAGCGGGGCCGGAATTCTTTTTTGGAAAGGGTATCGCCTAACGGATCTTTCTTTCTTGTTTCAGAATCCGCTTTCGATCATTTCGTTGAAAATTTTTCTATTCTGTATATTGGTAATTAGCTCCGTTTTTCACGATTTCTTTTTAGGTCCTTTGACGCAAAGATTGATTCATGAAGATCCCGTTTTGTGGGAAAAATACCGCCGTCAGGCTGCGTTTTTCGGGAGAATCAATCTCCTGATTTCGGTTCTTATCGCGGTCTTAGGAATTCTATTTTCACGAGGTGTGAATTCGTTTCAGTCCTTCTCCGTTTAGAATTTTGATCCGACCTCTTTCGGAATCGCTTCTTTAGGAAAGGGAAGTCGGATCGATTTTTCGAATACAAACGGAGGCCGCAGGCATTTTAAAGAATTCTCATAAACGAAAACCGTGATCCAGTAAGATCAAGGAAGCGATCGTGAAAACGAAATAGCCGAATCCTTTTTTCAAGGATTGTTCCTTCACTCTTGAAGAAAGAATTTGTCCGAAAACCATTCCTCCGATTCCTAATGCACAAATCGTCAAAAGCAAAGGACAAACCTCCGTCTGTGCGGTCGAGAAACTGATCGCAAATCCGAACAAGGAATTGGCCGCGATGATCGCAAGAGAAGTTCCGATCGCGACACCGATCGAGAATTTGAGTAGAAGCACAAGAGCCGGAATGATTAAAAAGCCGCCTCCCGCTCCCACGAATCCGGTGATCAAACCTACGAACAATCCTTTGAGTCCGATCGTCATCCAAGGCACGGACTTCGCGGAATTGAGGGACAATTCTCCGGAGGAAACGGAAGTGCGAATCATCCCCCATGCACTGAAGATCATCGCGGTCGCAAAGACGATCATTACCAAAAGCGATTTTGTCAGAACGATTCCGAAATACGAATCGAACGAGTTTGGAAGAACCGGAAGTAGGAAACGTCTCGCAATATAAATGCCGATAAAACTCGGCAAAGCGAAAAGAATTCCTATCTTCCCGTCTATATTTCCTTTTTTCGCGTTCAACAAAGCTCCGATCAGCGCCGTTACTCCGACGACGAAAAGAGAGTTCGTCGTCGCCTGTATCGCATCCTGCCCAAAGAAATAGAAAAGAATGGGGACCATGAGAATGGACCCGCCCGCGCCGATCAGTCCGATCGAAGTTCCCATAAGAAAGGATGTGATGTAACCGAGGATCAGCATGTCGCTCTTATTCGAGTTTGTTTTTCAGATTCATTTTTTTATCTAAGAATCGAAAGAGATACATTCCCACGATGACGCTTAGAAAAACGACGAACGGTCTCGTTTCAAAACTGGCGAGGGAAGTGACCGACACGGTCGGACAATAACCGCCTAATCCCCAGCCGATTCCGAAGATAAGACTTCCGATGATCAACGCAGGAGTGATCTCTTGCCGAGTCGGGATATACCAGTCTTTCGTAAGCATCGGAGTTTTTCGTTTTCGGATTAATTTATACGTGATGAAATGGATTCCGACCGCTCCGGCCATCGTAAAAAGTAGGGTTGGATTCCAGTTTCCGAATACATTCAAAAATCCGATTATTTTTGCCGGTTGCAAAATTCCCGATATGCCTAAGCCGACGGCAAAGAGCAGACCTACGATAAATGCGCCGAGATTGTATTTCATACAAGCAATCCGATCGTTCTAAGAAACAATACGGCCCCCATCCCGGCTCCCATAAAAAGAATCGTAGCGATGATCGATCGAAGCGAGAATCTACTTACCCCGCAAACTCCGTGACCGCTCGTGCAACCGCCTCCCAACATAGCGCCGAAACCTACGAGGATTCCGGCTAACGCGCCGAGCCAGGTCTTCGTTTGCAGTTCTACCGCTAAAAGTTCGGGAGCGGTGAACTTCAGCGAAAGTCCTCCCAATAAAAGTCCCACGATGAAATACCATCTCCAAGCGGTATCACCTTGAACCGGAACTAAAACACCGTATACGATCCCGCTGACTCCCGTAACTCTTCCGTTCCATAAAAGCATCAAAGAAACGGCGATGCCGATCACCGCTCCTCCGATCAATCCCATAACCCATTCTGTGGTCATTTGCTTACTCCTTTGGCAGCGATCTTTCATTCCAATTCAACATGCCGCCTGCCATGCTAGCCGTGAACTTGTAACCCAATCGAATGCTTTCTTCCGTGGCTTGTCTGGATCGTTTTCCGCTGCGACAGACAAACACGATTTCTTCGGAACGGTTTCCGGTTTGTAAATATTTCGTTAGCTCGGAACCGAGAGGCAAAAGTTGAGCCGTATTGATATGGCCTAACGCGCCGTGAAATTCTCCGGGATAACGCACGTCGATGATCTTTACTCTTCCGATGTTCTCGAATACGTCCTCCGTCGAAACGACGGGGATTCCCGATACGACCTGAGGGTTCATCACCTTTACGGATTCCAATTTGCCGCAGGCTAAATTGACGGGAACGGCAAGATGCATTTTCTTCGGAGTCGCAAGTTGAAGTTGTCTCATGATTCGCAGGAAATCCTCTTTGGAACGGTCGCCTCCGATTCTCGGATTCAATTTTTTTTCCAATCCGATCGTTGAAAAACTTAGGCCTTGATAATCGTGACCCGGATACACTTGTGTTTCCTCCGGAAGAGAAAAAAGCCTCTGCGTTATGCTGTCATAAAGCTTGGAAGCTGACCCGTCTTGGAAATCCGTTCTTCCCGTTCCGCGAATCAAAAGAGAATCT
This sequence comes from Leptospira yasudae, assembly GCF_003545925.1. Classification (NCBI taxonomy): domain Bacteria; kingdom Pseudomonadati; phylum Spirochaetota; class Leptospiria; order Leptospirales; family Leptospiraceae; genus Leptospira; species Leptospira yasudae. The sequence goes on from NZ_QHCU01000005.1 coordinate 27,426, forward strand.
CCTGTAAAGATCATTCCTTCGAAGAAATAGCTCATGCACGCGTTCGTATGTCCCGGTGTCGCGATCGCTGTGATTTTTTTGTTTCCGAGCAGGAGTTCTTGTCCGTGTTCGAGGGAAATATCCGCGCAATCGATTCCAGCGTCCGCGCTTATGGCCGTTCTTGCGATCGTGTTCTGACGAATTTCATCGGCTCCGCTGATATGGTCCGCGTGAATATGCGTTTCTAAGACGTAGACGAGATGAAGATTGAGGTCGCGGATCAGCTTTAGATCCCGTTCCACGGTTTCCCATACCGGATCGATGATCGCCGCTTCTTTCGTTTCCCAATCGGCGATGAGATACGTATAGGTCGATGACTGAGTTTCAAAGAGTTGATAAAATAGAATGTCTTTCATATTCGTAAATTATAATGTTCATCAGTATTCCGAATTGGATCGAGCGCGAGTTTTCGAAATTCGATTCGGCTCGTTCAACTTTCGGAAAGATGTTCATTGTTGGGTAGCATAGCTCGCATAAAAACATCCGCCTTGTATAATTCTGCAGCTTTGATTAAAAAAGAAGAGTTCTCACTTTAAAACTTTTTTGCAGGATTGCAGTATTATACAAGCGACCGAATTTTCGAAGGTTATTCTATTGGAAGACCGTATCGGAAATATCGTTTCGATCGTCTATCGAGGGTATATGGTATCGAATGTACAAACTGCGGAACGCGAGAAACTTCACAAGAACGGATTGATTCTTTTTTCGATGGCCTTCACCGTTGCCGGCTTTCTGTGGAGCTTTCTCTATTTCCGGTTGGGTTTTCCTCAATCGGCTTTGATTCCGGGGTGGTATGCGATTCTGAGCTTACTCAGTTTACTCTTCGTATTCGTCACAGGTAAATACGTGGCGTTTCGATTTCTTCAGTTTCTATTTATATTAATTCTTCCCGTGCTGTTGCAGTTGAGTTTAGGCGGATTCGAAAATTCGGGAGGCGTAATCATCTGGGCGATTCTCTGTCCTCTCGGAGCGCTTTCCTTCGCTCCGATTCGACAAGGCCTCGTATGGTTCGGGTTGTTTCTGATCGTTTTGGCTTTAACCGGATTGGCGGAATTTTATCTGCGGTTGCCCACTCCGAAAGTGGAGCCGAACCTGAGAATTTTGTTCTTCGTAATCAACATCGTCGGGGCGGGCACATTGACGTTCTTCAGTTTGTTCTATTTCATTTCCAAAAATAAACAAGAACACGATCGTGCGGAAAATCTTTTGTTGAATATTCTTCCCGCTCCGATCGCGGATCGATTGAAACGAAATCCTTCCACGATCGCGGACGGTTATCAAAGCGTCTCGATCCTGTTTGCGGATATAGAAAATTTTACGGTGATCTCGCAACAAGTATCGCCGGAGGTATTGGTGCATTTTTTAAACGAAGTATTTTCTCACTTTGATACTCTCGCCGAGAAATACCGAATGGAGAAAATTAAAACGATCGGCGACGCGTATATGGTCGTTGCGGGAATTCCGATTTGGGACGAGGCTCACGCCGACGCGGCGATGCAGATGGCGATTGAGATGCAGAAGTTCACGAAGACGATGCGGGACCCTTCTTCCGGAAAAATTTTGCGGATTCGAATCGGGATTCATTCCGGACCCGTCATTGCCGGTGTGATCGGTAAAAAGAAATTCGCGTACGACCTTTGGGGAGACGCTGTGAATACTGCGAGTCGATTGGAATCGCACGGAATACCGGGGAGAATTCAAATTTCCGAAACGACATACGCATTATTGAGCGATAAATCCAACATAGAACTCAGCCGATCCGTGGATGTAAAAGGAAAAGGAACGATGACCACGTATCTCAGTTACGAATAAGAAACTTTCACCAAAGGACGCGGTCTTTTTTTACCGCGATCACCAAGATTCAGCGTAACTCGCCGGAACTTCTATGAACGACTTCAACTGCCTTGTGCTTCTGAAAATTTCGGAGGGAGGCAGACCGAACGTAGAGCGGAAGGTTCGCGTAAAATGAGCCGAATCGAAAAATCCTGCCCGGTGCGCCGCGTCCGTATGGCTCATTCCGTGTAACAACGAATAGACGGTCAATTTAAGACGGAACCAAGTGCGAAACGAATGAAACGGAATGCCGACTTCCTTTTTAAATTGGTGCTCCAAGTTGGAAACGGACATTCCTGCGATTTCCGCCAAATCTTTTGCGGAATGGTCCTCTTGCGGCATCGAAGTGATTAAATCGACGATCTTTTGAATTCTTTCATCGATAACCCGCGATTCCTCATCGGCTAAAGGAGGAATTTGATTCAACAGCTCCACCAGCGACTCATCCGAGTCCGTCTTCAAGATTTGATTGATCTTATCGAAGAGTTGATCCTCTTCCTGCAGAGTTATAAAGATTCCTTGATTTTCCTTTTCCCGGTTGGAGGCTCTTAAGAATTCGTAATTGGGACTGCTTAAGTCCATAAAAAGAAGAACACAAAACCCGCCTGAAAATCGAATGGAATGATCCACCATCGGCGGAATTAAAACGGAACGAAAACTCATCCAATCCGAATCGTTCAGAGAAAGTTTAAATTCTTCATCTAAGCCGATACAAACAGTCGCTGCGGCTCTGCGGCGCAGAGTTAAATCCGGTAGATAACCCGCAAACAGACAACGGCTTCCCCAAATGCAAATTCTTTCCTGACGTACGAGCGGTTTTGAATCCAGTTTCATGATAGAGGCCTGTTAGTTTTTTCTCGACCTTGCAGAATTATACAATGAGCTTTCGACGACTGCAAATATAATCCATGGCATAAAGGAGAACTTTAGATGAATCAATTATTAACCCGGATCAAGAGTAAATCAATTTTTGCTTTACTCATCGGAACCTTGCTCGTGTCGCCGACGATCGTCTTTGCGGAAAAAGCATATCTTGAAATTACATTAAAGGTAGATGCAAGCGATCGATCAGCCGCAGGAGAAGTCTATGAAAAATTCAGGAAACCTTTTCTGAAACAAATCGCGGGAGCGAAATCGAAAGAACTATTGCTGCGGGACGAGGATGTTCAAGTGTTGCATGTCTTTGCGAACCGAAAACAAGCCGAAGCATATCTTACGAGCGAACTGTTTGCGAAAGATATCGTGTCTGCTTTGAAGCCTTTGCTCAAAGCGAATCCCGAAATCCGAATCTACTCTGCGCCGTAATCCGAGTGAAAACGAATATAGATGGAATAACTCAACAGGATTTGCATATATGATACAACAATCTTCCGATTCTAAATTGGAAAATCCGAACAAAACATTATGGGAGAAGGGCGACTTCACGGAGATTGCCGCGTTCATGCGGCAATCGGGTGAGAAGCTCGTTGAATCACTTGCGATACAACGACCTTCACGCGTATTGGATCTTGGATGCGGAGATGGAACGACGGCGGTTCCTCTTGCAAGAACGGGCGCGCATGTTCTTGGAATCGATATAGCGGAGAATCTTGTTCGAGCGGGGAATCAAAGAGCCGCCGAGGCCGGACTTTCTCTGCTTACGTTTCAAGAAGGAGATGCCTGCAATCTGCAAGGGATCGCGGATCATTCGTTTGATCTTACTCTTTCCGTCTTCGGCGCTATGTTTGCTCCCAGACCCTTTGACGTCGCAAGCGAGATGGTTCGGGTTACCAAACCGGGAGGTCGTATCGTGATGGGGAATTGGATTCCGAACGATTCCACTTCCTTTGTTTCGCAACTGTTGGCGATCAGTTCATCTTATCTTCCGTTGCCGCCGGAAGGTTTTGTGAGCCCTATGACTTGGGGTGTCGAAGCTCGTGTTATAGAATACTTCGCAAAGGCCGGAGTTCCTATCGAAAGAATTTCTATGATCAAAGATACGTACAACTTTCAATCACCGGATAAAACTCCGGAAGATCTTGTCGAGTTGCTCGGTCGATTTTACGGACCTACGATGAATGCGTTTGAAGCCGCGGAAAAAAACGAAAGAGGGAAGGAGCTAAGAAGTCGACTGATCGCGCTCGCAAATGAGCAGAATCAAAGCAAATCGAACGGAGTTTTGATACCAGCCACGTTTTTGCGGGTAACGGTTTATCTTTGAGGAAGAAAGGCCTTTCGGTCGGGTATGGATGTTGGTACGATCATCCGAGATGCGAACGGATTCATCTCAAGAATTAAAGCGACGTTCTCTTGTGATCTTGTTCGGAGTAACGATTCTTTTGATTCCGATATGGTCCGTAACATAGCAGAGAAAGAAGTTCAAAAAGCCTATGGAAAGTTTTTTGAGGATGGAGAGAATCGACGGCCTTAACTCGTTTGCGATTTCGGGGGAATGATTTCCGGGAACCGATCGGAACCTCCGGCTGCTTTGAACGGGAACTCTCCGTTGTATTCTTGAATATCGTGTATTCCGCTTTGTTAATGCGAATCAACGGAAGTTTTCGATTCGTGAACGGTCGATGTGATTTCGTGAACATGAAAACCCGCGCGATGGTTTGCAGCTCGTTCACATTCCGCAAAGAATTGAGTCAATTGAATCTATTGGGCGTACCTAAAAGTTTTATGGAACGAAAAGTTGGACTCGTTTGGCAAATGGAACGCGTGTATTCGTAAATGGTGTTTCCATTGAACGCCTTAGAATAACGTAATTCCGAATTTCTCCAGAAGTAGGTTAAAGCTGAAGAAAAGTAGAACTGTCAACGCGGTGCTGATGCCGAGCGAGGGCCAGAAACCATAAGAAGAATACAGCTTTGGAAAAACAAGAAACATGGGCAGGGTAGGGATTACAAACCAAAACGTATAATAGGCGTGATTCGATATCTTGTCCGGATCGGCTTTTTCCAATTGTAACCAAAGAAGAGTTAAAATCGTAACGATAGGAAGGGAAGCAATCAATCCTCCAATTCGATCGTTTCTTTTCGCAATCTCGGAAATCAAAACTACCAATCCGGATGTTACAGCGTATTTGAATATAAGATACAGCATAGATTCTGCCTAATTCTTTACAGTAATCTCTTTTTCCGAGTCTTTTTAGATTTATCGTTCGTGAATCTTCTCCGGCTAACATACCCGAACGAAATCAGGAAGATAGGGTTTGTGTTCGGGTTTCTGCTGCTGAAAACTTCGTTCGGTACTTATTGCTATCTAAGGCCGGAGAACTCGACGCTCTATTGAAACGAGTTTTCGTTTCTCAAAAACGCCAGAGTTCTCGGTCTTGATATTATATCAGAGAATCAAGGTCTGTTGGGGAAAAGTTCGAGTAATTATTTACCTATCTCTTCAGTGTAAAGACAACCGTGACCACAAACTCACCTTAGTTCCCGAACCTAAGCCACTAAGTAAGCAGACTAAAATGAAGATCGCTCAGGATCTGAGTTTTAGTACCGCAAAAATTTCCACACCCTCAGCACCTACCAAGTCATCACGTCCTAAATCTCTAACGTCAGCACAACTTAAAGAGAAGCGCAAGAACCCAGCAATCAACATCGACTTCTTTACAAACCTCACTAAGAAGATCCTGAATGATTTCTACCCAAAGTATTGCCCTAACTGCCCAGGCAAACTGCTGACTAAAGAGATCTCAACTCAACCTGAATTGATCCGTTGTGAGAAGTGTAGATATCTTACTTCCCGAATTAGCTATACGATTTTACACCACATGAAACTCCCGCTTTGGATGTTTGGATATGTCTTCTACGAGAGTATGATTCAGCATCCTAAAGTAGTCACTTCAACAGAGATCAGTAAACGACTGAAGATCTCCTACAAAGGTGCTTCAATGCTGAAGAAAAGATTTCAAGTCTTCGCTTCACAACAACTTCCTAAATATCAGAAGCTCACCTTTGATGCACTCGACAGAGAGTTCAAAGACTTCTCCTTACCACCTGATGAAGATACTGATATTACTGAAATCATGGAAAATCGTCCATACGTCTGCGCTGATACAGTAGTTTTGTATTCAGCAAGTCAGAGGGCTAATCAGGGTAGGAGACGCTATCGCCACTCTGGTTCTACATCATCCATTTACCTTTCAGACAAACTTGGAGGCAGACAAGTAGGGATGTTAGTGCATACGATTGCTGTAAAGAATGGTCCCGTTTTCTTTCACAGCGTTCCAAATCAGAAGATGGGAACGTTAGGTCCACTTATTAAGAATCATCTTCCTATACAAACTCCCTTAATGACTGATGAAGGTTATCCTTGGCTTTGGGGTATATACAAAAATCATCGAAGTGTAAATCACTCGGCTCATTCTAAAGATGCTCGTTACCGTTGGGCAAGAAACAGATGGAGTAAAAATGGAGTCCATTCGCAGGTGGCAGAGGCAAATCACAGAGTTTTGAAATCTGCTTTTTCTTCTTACTGTTACATCCGTCCTGAGAATTCTACTCGTTATTTGAATGAGTTTTCCTTTCTCAAGAATGCTCATGTGTTTGGGTTGGATGTGATTTGTGAGAATGGAGAGATGCTTGCTGGTGAAGTTGATGAGGGAAGAGGGGTGAGGTGGGGATCTCATCGGGGGAAAACCGGAGGCCCTTCCAGGCCAGCGGTCTGTTTTCCACCGAAGGGATATTTATCTCAGAACCTCATTGATGAGTTTACCGAGCAAGCTGTCTTGCGTCTGAACCGTCTTTTGATTCGCTTCGTAAGAACGGTTGACTTCGATCATTTCCACCATTTCGGTCACGACGCTCACGTTAGACGCTTCGAGATACCCTTGCAGAACGGAAGGCTCGTCTTTAAAATCGAAAGGTGTGGGTTCGCCGGATTCGGGGGTGTCGGCATAAAAAGAATCGCCTTCTTTATCTAAGTGGCGCGGATTTTCAACGGTGCGGATTTTGATCTTATCCAAAAGGACGGGAGTTTCAAAACGGTTCTTCTCAATGGAAGTGCCGTTCACGGGATCGTTTCCGATTTCGCCGTTGATCCACACTTCGCCGTTCTCCTTGATTAAAAAATTACCGCGTGCGACCCGGATCGGACCGTTTTCTCCCATCAAAGGAAAGCCTTGCGGGGTGACGAGATAACCGTTCGTGTCCATGATGAAAGCTCCGCTTCGAGAAAGACGCTCTCCTCGATTTGTCATCACGCTGAAGAACGCCGGATGTTCGCTGCCGGGTCTGTCTTGCAGCATAAGATCGAAAGGATTCTCCGTTTTTTTAACGGCTCCCTGTTCGAAGCGAGTATAGACTTCGTTCACTTCTCCGCCTAATCCGAGTTTGCCGACTACGGGAGCGGTGTCGAAGGAACCCATAGGCACCTTGCCGACTCCGTCTTCGTCGAATCGATGAAGCAGCAGTTCGGGGAATGTCTTAAAAACGGTGGTGTCTCTTTTAAAGGCGGTCTTATCGACGTTGGCGAGATTGTTCGAAATCACGTCCATTCTCGTTTGCTGGATAATCATCCCGTTGGCGCCTGTGTACATTCCTCTGAGCATAATCGATCTCCTGGTTCAATTTAAAGATCGACGTTTTCGGAAATTTCCCAAACGATTTTGAAGACATAAGGGAGAATTTCGGGAATTTTTATCGCGGAGCGGGGTAAGAAGAAGCCCTGAGAGACGGGGTTACTTCTTCTTACCTTTGAGAGTGATGAGCAGGTTGCAGTCTTTGAGAGAGGTTCCCGTTTTCGTTTCGAAATCTTTTTTCAGTTCCGCCAAAACGGCTTCTTCCAGTTTAGAATCCAGATCGATATCGAAGATTTCTCCCGTTTCCTCGTCGACCGCATGATGATGATTGCTGACGTTCGAATCGTATAAAGTGATTCCCGACTTCAACTCGAGAAGATTCACGATTCCCTTTTCCGCAAACAGTTTCAAATTATTGAATATAGTAGCGCGGGAAGCGTTCGGCATGTGTTCGTTTACCAATTGAAACACTTGATCCGCGGTCAAATGTTGCGGCTCGGACAAAAGCAGATTTGCCATCTGTAGCCTTTGAACCGTCACATTGATTCCAGCGTCTTCCAGAATCTTTTTGCTTCTTTCGTACGAATCCTTCATAAGATCACTCTCTCACGGACCTCGATTTTTGTCACTAATTTAGACTAATTCTAAAAAAAGACTTGAACTAATTTTTACTAATATTAGAATTAGTCTAAATTGAGAATCAATTTTAAAAATTAAAATTATGGATTAATTCTTTGATTTAAGGCAGTTTAGAATGAAATCTTCAGTTCAGAACCAATCTGCAGAAAGCCTCGGAAGTCACGTTTCTCGGGAGGCTTTGTCCGAATTTTCCCAGGCTTGGCTCGCTTACAAGAACAGTATGAAGGCGCCCGATCCTTGTTTCGATTTCGCGAGGAATGGCGATGTGGACGGTTTAGCGCGTCACTTGCGTTTCGAATCGCAGATCGACGAAGCGGATTCCAAGGGTTACACCTTACTCATGTTAGCCGCTTACAATGGAAGGGAAGAAGCGGTCCGATTTTTGATTTCCAAAGGCGCGGATGTGAACTCAACGGACGCGGCCGGAAATTCGATCCTGATGGGGGCGGCCTTCAAGGGTCATACCGAAATCGTTCGGCTTCTTCTGGAATCGGGAGCGGATAAGAATTATCGAAATCCGAAAGGGCAAACCGCCTTGCAGTTTGCGAATCTGTTCGGCCGCACCGAAGTCGCGGAATTGTTAAGCGAATCCTCGACAAACGGTCGTTTGGTGTTCTTCGGAACCTTTCTCAAAGCCTGGATTTTATATCTTTTTCAAACCATACAAGGAGCAAAACAATGAGTCGAAAAACTCTTACCACGGCCGGAGGTCATCCGGTTCCGCAAAACCAACATTCCGTTTCGGCGGGTCCGCGAGGTCCGCTTCTGATTCAGGACACGCATCTCATCGAAAAGCTCGCGCATTTCAATCGGGAAAGAATTCCGGAACGAGTCGTTCACGCAAAAGGCGCGGGCGCGTACGGAACCCTGACGATCACTCAGGATCTTTCCCGATATTCGAGAGCGGCCGTGTTCTCCAAGGCGGGAAAACAAACTCCCTTGTTCTTGCGATTCTCCACGGTTGCGGGCGAGAAGGGTTCGGCGGATACGGAACGGGACCCGAGAGGTTTTGCGATCAAGTTTTATACCGAAGAAGGAATCTGGGATCTTGTGGGTAACAACACTCCCGTATTCTTTGAAAGAGATCCCCTGAAATTTCCGGACTTCATCCATTCTCAAAAAAGAGATCCGATCACCGGTTATAAGAATCCGTTCCGTATGTGGGACTATTGGGCCAAGGCTCCCGAAGCTTTGCATCAGATGACGATCCTTTTCGGAGACAGAGGAATTCCGGACGGCTATCGTTTTATGAACGGATACGGAAGTCATACATTCGGACTTTGGAATGCTAAGGGAGAACGTTTTTGGGTGAAGTTTCATTTCAAATCGATGCAGGGAATCAAAAATCTCAGCGGGGAGAAAGCGGCTGCGTTAGCCGGAACCGATCCCGATTACGCGACGAGGGATCTGTTCGAAGCGATCGAACGTAAAGAATTTCCGAAGTGGAAGTTCTGCGTTCAGATCATGCCGGAAAAAGAGGCGGAAACCTATAAATTCAATCCATTCGATCTGACAAAGGTCTGGTCTCACAAAGATTATCCTTTGATCGAAGTCGGAGTCTTGGAGCTGAACGCGAATCCCAAGAATTACTTCGAAGAAGTGGAACAAGCGGCGTTCTCTCCTTCGAACATGCCTCCCGGAATCGGAGCTTCTCCCGATAAAATGCTGCAGGGAAGATTGTTCGCTTATCCGGATGCGCAGAGATATCGTTTGGGGGTTCAATACCAACAACTTCCGGTCAACAGACCGAAAAATTCCGTGAACGCGTATCACAGAGACGGAAGCGTTAAGTTTCAATACGACGGTGACTACGACAACTACGAACCGAACGGTTTTGAAGGACCGGTTCAGGATTCTTCCTATGCGGAACCTCCGCTGAAAATTTCCGGCGACGCGGATCGTTATGATTCTCACAAGGAAAACGACGATTATACGCAAGCGGGAGATTTGTATCGTATGATGAAGCCGGAAGAACGGGAAAGGCTGACTTCCACGATCGCTTCCACGATGAAGGGGCTGCCGAAGGGTTTGATCGTCGCGAACGTAAAACATTTCTATCGCTGCGATCCCGAATACGGAACCAAGTTGGCCGAAAAAACGGGCGTGGGAGTAAACGAGATCCGATAAGACGAAAACGAAAAAATTCAGTTCGTTTTTTGAAAACGAATCGAGTTGCAAAAAAAGAAAACTCCGAGGAGGGGAAGCGCCGCCAAAAGCGTTTCTTCTCTTTTTTTTATATCCGAGCTTCGTTTTTTCAGGATTTTTAATTAAAAAGTGGTTGCAAAATTAAACCAGATTCGGTCCAAAATAATGTAGTTTTATTATTAAACCAGAATCAGGGAGAAACCATCATGAGATTCAAGGATAAGAACGTTTTGATCACGGGCGGCAACAGCGGGATCGGATTGGCGACGGCAAAGTTATTCGTAGCGGAAGGTGCGAACGTAATCATTACGGGAAGAGATCCAAAGACTTTGGACGCGGCCGTTCAGGAATTGGGACCGAAGGCAAGGGCGATCCGTGCGGACGTAGTCGATCACGATCAAAGAGAATCGCTCTTTCAATCGATCCGGGAAGAATTCGGGGAGCTGGACGTCGTGTTTGCGAACGCGGGAATCATGAAGCCGACGCCCGCAGGTCATACGAACGAAGCGACCTTCGAAGAAGTGTTGAGCGTGAATGTTACCGGAGTTTTTCTTACGATCCAATCTTCGCTTCCTCTTCTCAAACGAGGTTCTTCGATCGTGCTAAACGGTTCCGTCATCAGTACTCTCGGAGTCGCCGGTGTGAGCGCGTATGCGGCGAGCAAGGCGGGTGTGCGCGCGATGGCGAGATCCCTTGCCGCGGAGTTGAGTCCCAAAGGAATTCGCATTAACACAGTCGTTCCCGGTGCGACGAAAACTCCGATCTGGGGAAGTTCCGAATCGGCGGACGCAAGACTTTCCAGTCTGACCGCTTCGATTCCTTTACGAAGAGTGGGCAACGCGGATGAGATCGCAAACGTGGTCGCCTTTCTCGCATCGGACGATTCTTCGTATGTGCAAGGAGCCGAGATCATCGTGGATGGAGGCACGAGCAGTTTGCCGGCGGGTGCGCCAATTTATCTTGCCAAGTAGGAAGCGATTTCCGAGATTCAACGTAGGATCGGATTCGAGGAGGACCTTGTTGTGAAACGCAAAAATCTTGAGGAAGACGATTGCCCGATCGCAAGGTCCCTTTCTTCGATCGGAGAATGGTGGTCTCTTCTCATTCTTCGCGATGCGTTTTTAGGCAAACGAAGATTCGGCGAGTTCGAAAAAAGTCTGGGACTCGCCAAGAATATTCTCAGCGCGCGTTTGCAAAAGCTCGTCGCCGAAGGAATTCTGGAGATCGTTCCCGCTTCGGACGGCAGCGCCTATCAGGAATATTCTCTTACTACGAAAGGAAGGGATTTGTTTCCGATTCTCGTTTCCCTCAGACAATGGGGGGAAAAATATCTCTTCGATAAAAAGGAACTGGGTCAGGTTCTCGTGGACGAACGGAATCAGAAACCGATTCAAAAGATAGAGATCAGATCCCAAGACGGCCGATCTCTCGCCTCGAAGGACGTAAGGCTTCTTTTTTTGGATCAATCCGCCGTCAAACGTTCGACTTCACCCGTAAAACGCGCGGTCTCATCCGCCAAAAAATCGAAACGATGAACTTGCTACGCCCGCGGTTAAAAATATTCAAAAATTGTAACATATATTCCTGGAATGCGGAAGATATTCTCCAGAATTTTAAAATGGGGATTTCTTAATACGGGCTTTCTTTTCATAAGACTGTAAGTCTTGTGGAAGAGGAATTTCGGATGAGCGAAAAAGAGTTCAGCCCCACGCATTTCGGCATTTCCCCGGAAGAGGGAAGATATAAAAAATTCATCGAATCGATCTTTCAAAAACAGAACGAAGATCCGCATCGTTACGGCGGGCGCAAGGTCGCCGGAAATTTCATCAGCGAGCTGTTCAACATTATCTTTGCGGGTTACTTTTCGGACGTTACGTTTCGCGATATCGCCCACGTGGAGGACAGTCTTTCCGAATTCTTCCTGCACACCAAAGACAAACTCTATCCGTATCTTTCGAGTCACGAACGTTCCTTTTCAGAACATCTTACCATCGACGGAGTTTTGGAACGGTTTCGGGACGAACTTCCTTCTTTATATGAACTGATTTGGCAGGATGCGATCGCCGCTTTCGAAGGAGATCCGGCCGCGGAAAGCGTTAAGGAAGTGATTCTCGCGTATTCGGGTTTTTACGCGATCGCGGTTCATCGGGTGGCGCACGTTCTTCATAAACTTGCCGTTCCCATTTTCCCGAGAATGTTAAGCGAATACGCGCACGAAAAAACGGGGATCGACATTCATCCAGGGGCTTCCATCGGAAGATCCTTTTTTATGGATCATGGAACGGGTATCGTAATCGGAGGGACTTCCGTCATCGCGGATAACGTGAAAATCTATCAAGGAGTTACGCTCGGCGCCCTTTCCGTCAGTAAGGACATGGCTACGTTAAAGCGACATCCCACGATCGAGGAGAATGTGATCATCTATGCTGGCGCGACGATTCTAGGAGGAGAAACGGTGATCGGAAGGAACAGCATCATTGGAGGAAACGCCTGGTTGACCCATAGCGTTCCTCCGTATTCGATCGTGAATCAAAGAAACGAGGTTCGGGTAAGAACCTCGAAAGAACTCGACGACGTAATCGATTTTACGATTTAAAGCGGTCCCGAGGTTCTTCCTCCTTTCAGATTCAGCAAAGCGGCGACTAACGCGTCTATGTCTTCGCAGGTGTTGTAAAGAGCCAGGGAAGGTCTTACCGTACTTTCCAATCCGAAACGGCGCAGGATCGGCTGGGCGCAGTGGTGACCGGATCGAACCGCGATTCCTTCCAAGTTCAAATACTTACCCACGTCCTCGGTTTTAAAACCGTCCATCACGAAGGATAAAACTCCCGCCTTTTCTTTTGCGGTTCCGATCAAACGCAAACCGGGCACTCGTTGCAGCTGAGAAGTTCCATACTCCAAAAGGGAATGTTCGTAATCCGCGACGTTCTGCATTCCGATTTGATTCAGATAATCGATGGCCGCTCCGAGACCGACCGCGTCCGCGATGTTTCCGGTTCCCGCTTCGAATCGAAACGGAGCCGGTTGATACACGGTCTTTTCAAAACGTACATCTTCGATCATGTTTCCTCCTCCTTGCCAAGGAGGAATCGATTCGAGAATATTCGATTTTCCGAATAAAACACCGATGCCGGTCGGCGCGAACACCTTGTGACCCGAAAAAACGTAGAAGTCGCAGTCTAACGTCTGTACGTCGATCGGAATATGGGACACCGCTTGCGCTCCGTCCACAAGAACCTTGGCTCCGAGACGATGCGCCCGTTCCACCATCGGAATCACGGGTGTAACGGTGCCTAACGCGTTGGACACTTGCGTGATCGAAACGAGCTTGGTTCTCGGGGTGAGAAGTCGTTCGTATTCGTTCAAAATGATTTGTCCGGTTTCATCGACGGGAACGACCTTCAACTTTGCGCCTTTTTCGGAACAAAGCATCTGCCAGGGAACGATATTGGCGTGGTGTTCCAGCCAGGTGATGAGAATTTCGTCGTCCTTACCGATGTTTTGTCTTCCCCAGGTTTGGGCGACCAAGTTGATCGCTTCGGTGGCTCCTCGAACGAACACGATTTCGTTGCTGGAGGAAGCGTTCAAAAAACGAGCGGTCTTTTCGCGCGCGGCTTCATACGCATCGGTGGCTCTCGCCGCCAGCGTATGAGCGCCTCGATGAATATTAGAATTTTCTGTTTCGTAAAATTTAGAAATTCTATCGATGACGCTTTGCGGTTTGTGCGTGGTCGCCGCGTTGTCGAGCCAAACGAGATCTCTTCCGTTGATCTTTTCCTTCAGAATCGGAAAATCCTTTTTCAAAGAGGAGATATCGAATTTTCCCGAAGAGATATCCACGTTCGGAATCAGACTCGGAGAAAAACTATACGCGTCTTCGATCCGAAGATTCGACACTTCCGTTTGCGGAAGAAAAGAACGCACGTCGTCCAAAAACGAAAACGAATTCGGAAGAGAAGACGCGGAGGAAAGCGAAGGTGCAGCGGGGAGAATTCCTTTCGGATTCAATTCTCCGGGAAAGGAGGGAAGTCCGGTTCCGGCCAAGAATTCATCGGGAATTCGATTCAGATCGGATTCGCTTAAACTCAGTCCATAAGAATTCGTGAATGTTTGACCGGTGCGAACGGGAGCGCTCGTTTGTACGGGCGGTTTCGATTCGGAAGGAGAAAGATCCGAAAGAATCAATTCATCCACTCCGCCGCTTCGAGGAAGGGAACCGAACAGTTCCGTCGCCATCGAAACGATCTGATTGGGATCGATCAGTCCGCGTAATTCTTCCGATTCGCCAAAGCTCGAGTCGTTCGGGAATTTCGGGAAGAAATCACTTGTACTCATGGTAGTTGCCTACGTCCACGTTCTCAAGAACTCCGATCGCATCGTCGGTAAGAATCGCAGCGGAGCAATACAAAGAAATCAGATACGAACCGATTGCGGAACGATTGATTCCCATAAAGCGAACGGAAAGTCCCGGAGTTTGTTCACCGGGAAGACCCGGTTGAAAGAGTCCGATGATTCCTTGTTTCTTTTCTCCCACTCTTAAAAGAAGAATATTGGTTTTACCGGAAGTGGTTTTCGGTTTGCTTTCTCCGTCTACGAGAAGTTTGTCGCAAGGAACGATCGGAAGTCCTCTCCAAGTGAGAAACTGCGCGCCGAAAAGAGAAACGGTAGCGGGCGGAACCCCTCTGCGTGTACATTCTCTTCCGAACGCCGCGATGGCAAGCGGATGCGCGAGAAAGAAAGAAGGTTCTTTCCAGACTTTCGTGATGAGTTCGTCCAAATCGTCCGGAGTAGGAGGTCCTTTGCGCGTGGAAATTCTTTGCGATTTAGGCGCGTGTATTAGCAAACCGTAATCCGCGTTGTTGATGAGTTCGTTTTCCTGGCGTTCCTTTACGCTTTCGATCGTTAAGCGAAGCTGCTCCTTGATCTGATCGTGAGGCGTGCTGAAAAGATCCGAAACCCTCGTGTGAACGTCCAACACCGTTGAGATGGCGCTTAACGTGTATTCTCTCGGCTGCTCTTCGTAGTTTACGAAGGTTTCCGGAAGAGGTTGTTCGTCCTTTTGTCCGCAAAGAACGTCCACGCTCGTATTGTCTTTCACTCGGTTTACGCGGAGAGTTCCGGATTCGAGAGGTTTCCAATCCAAAAGACGAACGAGCCAGCGAGGCGTTATCGCTCCGTACTGGGGTGCCGTTTTGGTGGTGTTCGCTAATTTGCGCGCGGCGTTGTCGCCTAAGGAATGTTGTACGGTCGTATCAGCCATGCCGATTGCTCCTGAAGTTCTAATTCGATCGGGACCGAAAGAAGAGTTTCGATTCTTTCTTTGGAAAATAAGCTCCGTATATTTCGATTTTTGAATGTATAATATACTGAGCAAAGGAACAGTATATTATACAAATATTACATTCTAAAAATATGAACTGATTTAGGGTCCTTAACAGAAGAGCATCGTTGATAGTCTTTGGAAAATGAAAATCATTTTTTAAAATCGTATCGTTGTTTTGAATGAATTTTGTCGAAAAGGAGTGGGCGGACTTGTCCGCCTCCCGAGGTTGGTCGGCTTTTGTAGGGAGTCTCCTCAGGAAAAGGATTGGGGATAAACTCCCGATCCAAATTTTGGAAATCGGAAACCGCACAGTTTCAACGATTCGATTGAATCGGCAGGAGATTCAAAACGAATCTACGGTTCAAGGATTGATATTTTATGAATCCTGTCTCGGAAGAAGTTCGGATTATAAGAAGACGAAAACGATTCCCGTCTTTTGTCTCTGGCCGATTTTTACACAGCTTGGAAATAAATTTCTGGGTTTCTTTCACAACTGCTTGGATTCGAATCTGTCTTTGTCAAATCCCGTTCTTTCTTTCCGCGGATCGGGTGAATTCTCCCTTTATCGGTTCAAAGATTCGTTTCTAAGAACGAGTTCGTTCTTTTGAGCTTGACCGAGAGCGGGGTTTTGTTCAAAATATAGCGCGTTACACATTCTATTCTGATCAAAAAACGTTCGGAATACATTACTTTACGATGATTCATATTCTTCAAACGATTCTCGAACAAGCGCACGCAGGTTATTGGGAGAAAAACTTTGTCGATGGCGCCAGTTACCTAAGCCCTGCTTGGAAAGGAATGCTCGGTTATCGGGAGGATGAATTGGAAGATTCGATCCGCACTTGGCAATCGCATATCGTTCCCGAAGATCTGGACCCGATCCGAAACGAGTTTGAGGATTATTTAAAGACGGATGTAAGTCAGCCTTACGAGGCGGACATCCGTTTTCTTCATAAGAACGGAAGCATCGTTTGGTTTAAATGCACTTGTAAGGTAGTCGAAGTGGATTTGAAGGGAAAACCGATCTTGATGATCGGCACCTATTTCGACGTTACGAAATCCAAAAAGATCGAAACCGAACTGCAGCTTACCGTGGACCGGCTCGCACTGGCTACGCGTACGGCGAGAGTCGGCATTTGGGATTTTGATCTGATCGATGGGAAGGTTGAATGGGACGATACGATGTTCGACCTCTATGGAATCAGGCCGGAGAATTATCACGGAGCCGTGGCGGATTGGGAAAGAAGTCTGCATCCCGATGACAAAGAACGATGTATGCTCGAGTTCAAACAGGCCGTATCGGGTGAAAAGGATTTCGATACTCAGTTTCGAGTCGTTTGGCCGGACGGTTCCGTACATCATATCAAAGCCATCGCGATCGTTCAACGTCTCGCTTCCGGAAAACCGTTTCGAATGCTCGGAACGAATTGGGACATCACCAAACACAAGAACGCGGAAATCGCATTAAAAGAAAGTTATGAACTCAACAAGGTCTTTATCGAAAAGGCGCCTTCCGCGATCGCGATGTTCGATACGAACATGCGTTATATGGCGGCTTCCCAGCAATGGCTGACCGATTATCATCTCGGAGGAATCGAAATCATCGGTCGTTCCCACTACGAGATCTTTCCTGAAATCGGTGATGATTGGAAACGGATTCATCAGGAATGTCTACAGGGCAAGGTGATGCGGAAGGACGAGGAATCCTTTACCCGTTTGGACGGATCGATCCAGTGGATCATCTGGGAAGTAAGACCCTGGTACGTCTCGCAGAACGTCGTCGGCGGCATTCTCATGTATACCGCCGATATCACAGCTCTCAAAAGAAAGGAATTCGAAAGAAGCAAACTGGAAGAGATTCTTACCCGAACCAACGAGGCGGCTCAGATCGGTTCTTGGGAATTGGATCTGGAAACAAACACACGGATTTGGAGTAAGGTCACTAAGGCCATCTTCGAAGTTCCGGAGGATTACGTTCCCGGAAACGAGGGTGCGCGTTTTTATAAAAACGAGAAGGAGCGCAAACGAGCGGCCGACAAACTGGAGGAATCCATTCGAACCGGAAAGCCCTTCGATCTCGAAATCGAAATCGTAACGGCAAAGGGAAATCTTGTTTGGACCCGTTCCGTAGGAAAACCGGAATATTTGAACGGTAAGTGCATCCGCGTTTCCGGAACGTTTCAAAACATCCACGATCAAAAGCAGAGGGAACTCGCGTTGCAGAGAACCCTCGACATCATGAACGATCAGAACGAAAGATTATTAAATTTCGCTCATATTGTTTCGCACAATCTCCGTTCGCACGCGGGAAATATCACCATGCTTTTAACGATTCTGGAGGAATCGGAAAGCGAAGAGGAACGGCAGGAAGTCGTTCGATACATCACGAAAGCCTCGGACAGTTTGATGGATACGATTCTGAATTTGAACGAGGTCGTATCGATTCAAACGAATAAGAATCTTCAAAACACGGAAATCGTTTTGCGGGAATACATCGATAAAGCAACTCGGACGATCAGCGGAGAAATCCAAAAGTATCAGGTTCAGATCAAAAATCTGGTTTCGGATTCGATTCGAGTACGATGCAACCCATCTTATATGGAAAGTATCCTTTTGAATTTCTTAACCAACGCGGTGAAATACAGACATCCCGACCGTATTCCGGAAATCATTCTCAGCGCAGTGTATGAAAAGAATCGTCTCGTATTGAGCATCGCCGACAACGGACTCGGGATCGACATGAATAAAAACGGGGATAAACTTTTCGGAATGTACAAAACCTTTCACAACAACCGAGACGCGAAAGGCATCGGTTTGTTCATTACCAAAAATCAAGTGGAGGCGATGGGGGGACGGATCGAGGTGGAAAGCAAGGTCAACATCGGCACCACGTTTCGAATCGTTCTTCTCTAAGAAGGAACGCGAAAAATAGGAAATTTTTTTATTCCAAAACGACGGACGGAACGCTCTAAGTGTTACGCTATGAAAATACTTTCAATTTCGGGAAGTCTTCGTTCCCAGGCAACCAGTTCCTCTCTTCTTCGCGCAATCGCCAAAGTCGCCCCTGCGGATATGGAGTTTATCACCTATACGGAGTTAGATGATCTTCCGTTTTTTTCCCCGGAGCGGGATGGGGAGAATTCTCCCGAGGTCGTACTGCGTTATCGGGAAGCTCTGAAAAACTCGGACGGAGTTTTGATCTGCACTCCGGAATACGCGCACGGAATCCCGGGCGTTTTGAAAAACTCTCTGGATTGGGTCGTCGGTTCGGGAGAATACGTGAATAAACCCGTGATGGCTCTCAGTTCCTCTCCTTCGTATTCGGGCGGTGAGAAAGCCCATGCGTCTCTTCTCACGACGCTCAAAGTGATGAACACGCATATCGTCGAAAAGGCTTCGTTTCCGATTCCTTTGGCGCGCCGAAAGGTAAATGAAAACGACGAACTGATCGGAGAAGATACGATCGAAACGTTTCGAATCGCGCTTCAGGAATTTGCAAACTCCATCGTAGAATCGAAGTCATCGGTGACGGATAACGTGTGACGGCGGTCGATTCCGTTGTTTCGAAATTTACGATCTTACTGTTTTGATCGGGGCAAATCGAGTATCGAATTCTGCGTCCATCTTATCGGATCCACGGTTTGTCGGAACAATTTAGAGTGAATCCTGGACAAAACTTTTTTTAGGTCTTTCGAAGCGTGGATGTCTTTCGCAACGCTTTGAGATAAATCTCTGCGGCGTAATCTGTGGGATCGATTTTGAGAACGGAGGCGAAGGAGTCTTCCGCGCGGTCGAATTGTTTTAACAGAAAATTCGTGACTCCCTTTTCGAATTCGTATTTCGTATCGTTTCTTAGATCGATCTGAAATTGGGAAAGTCCTTCGTAAACGTCGAAGATCACGATCTCGTCCTCTTTTCCTTTTACTTTGGCTCTTCCGATCAAACGCATCTTGTAGCGGGTCGGATCGGGGATCGTCTGCAAAGTCTTTTCACTGATGAGAATGGAAGAATCGAATTTTTTCGTAAGACCTTCGATTCTAGATGCGAGATTGACCGTATCCGAGATCACGGTGCCTTCCATTCTTTCTTCGGTTCCGATCGTTCCGAGCATCAGGTGACCCGTATGAATTCCGATTCCGATCTTGATCGGTTCGTATCCGGTCTTGAGTCGATGATGATTGTACAATCGGACTTCGGATTGCATCTCGATCGCGGCGCGTAGAGCGTCTTCTCCCGATTCGGGAAAGAGCGCCATGATCGCGTCTCCGATGAACTTATCCACAAAACCTCCGTTCTGAATGACGAGAGGATTCATCCGTTTCAAATAAGAATTCAAAAAATTGAAATTGTCTTTCGGGTCCATCTTTTCCGAAAGTTTGGTGAAATGTCTTATATCGGAAAAGAAGATCGTCATTTCTTTTCTCGCCTGATCTCCCAATCGAATGTCGCTGATGTCGTCCTTCCCCAGATGATTTAAGAATTGTTTCGGTACGAATCGTTCGAAGGACTGCGTCATCACCGTTTGTTTTTTCAACGCTTCTTTTTGGTTTTCGATCAGCTTCTTTTGAGCTTCCTCCTTTTCCTTTTTTAAGATATTGATTCGGTCCGCGAGCGCCAGAGACAACAATAGGACTTCAAAGGAAGAGCCGAATTGAATCGAATATTCCGTTACGAAGTTGGAGGGAAACAACGTAAGCGTTTTCAGAATGTAGGTTACGATTCCCAATAAGAGGAAGATCCACGCGGAAAGATAAAATCGGGCGGCGCGATATCCTTTGAAGATGGAAACGAGACCCGAGGAGATCAAAAGAACCACCATCAAAAACACATAAGCGATCGCTAATTTGATTCCGATCGAAAAGTTGAGTCCGAGAGTTAGAACGGAAGAAATCATTCCCAAAAAGAAATACGAGAGAAGAATCCGATCCAAAAGCGGATGATAGGATTTCATCCGTAGGAATTCTCTTGAAAATAGCGCGCCCCAGCCTCCTCCGAAGAACATAAAAAACGGAAGTGAAGAATTGGCCCACCAGATCGAATCCGGCCAGAGATATTGGAAGGCAAGTCCGTTTAAACAAGCCTGAAACAAAACGTAACCGGTTAAGAATAATACGTAAAAGAGATAGGATCTGTCCCTGGTTCCGATAAAGAGAAAAAAATTATACGCCATCATGGCGATCATGATTCCGTAATATAATCCGAACGTTTTCTGTTCATCCACGATATGATTGGAAAACTCGTTTGCGGACCACAGAGTCATCGGAAACTGCACGGAACTTTCCGTGAGAATTCTCACCAAAAAACGGTATTCCGTTTGCGGAGCCAAACGAACGGGAAAGATGAAATTCTGATGCCGGATCTCTCTCGTTCCAAACGGAAGTTTATCTCCCGAGGAGAGGGTTTGCACTTCTCCCGTATCCAGATTTTTAACGAACACCTCGATCGAATCGATCAGCGGATATGCGAGTTCGTAGAGAACGAGTTTGGAATTCTTCTCGGCGTTCTTTACGTTAAACCGAAACCAATGCGCCGAATCCGAATACCCTAGATTTACCTTGCTGACTTTTTGAAAGACAAGTTCTTTGTTGCTTAGATCCGCGGGCTTGAGAGAGGCGTGATCGTCCTCGTATCGTTCCACATAACCGATGAGATTGGATTTTTGAAACCCGGAATCGAGGAGCAGGCTCTGAGAGGACAGAGGCAAAGAAAGAAGGAGAATCGAAAAAAATAAAGACGCTCGGATTCTAAATCCCATATTTCGCTTCCTTTGCTTTGTCCGGATCGACCCACCGGCCGAGTCCCGGACAAAAGCGTGAAGGAATATGGAATACCCGATTTATAAAAAATCAATAATAAATTGACTAAATTATTTCGAAATGTCCGTTTAAAACGGAAGTTCGCTTATCAAAAGCGGGGTTTGTCATTTCGTTTTCTTCTTTTTGGGAAGCGTCTTTTTTTTCGCTCCGGTCTTTTTTTTGGAAGAGGCGGTTGCGGCGTTCTTTTTCGATATTTCGTTCGAACCGTTTTGTCGATTGCCTTGAACCTCGCGCGCGGACGTATCGTCTGAATCCGAAAGATAGGAGTCGATTCTCCGTGCGACTTTTTCCCAACCCTCGTCGAGCATCATGTTGTGGCCCATTCCCGGAAAGATTTCACTTTCCGCCTGATACGCGTTAGCCGTTCGTTTCACTTCCCACGGTGCGAAGAACCTGTCCTTTTCTCCTCCGAGAACGAGGAGAGGGGTTTTTACCTTTTTCGGTTTCGGAAGAGTAAGAACCAGCATATCCAAAAACGCAAGGAAGGATTCGTCCTGCATCTGAGAAGCGTAGTGAAGCGCTTTTTCATCGCTGATCGATTTGGAGAAAAATAGTTTTCTTCCGATCTTCGGATTTTCGACGACGGGGAGAAGGGACATTGTCAACAAAACCTTCAGGAATTTGATCGGATGTTTGAGTAAAATTTCGAGCGTGATCTTAAAGACACCGTGCGTGGGAACGCTCGCAAGCAGAACAGCCTTCGGTACATGCGTATTTTCTAATATTTTTTGAACGACCAAACCGCCCATCGAATGACCGATCAAGATCGGAGGTTGAGGAAGTTGATTTAGAACCTCTTGGACGTCCTGAACGTAGTTTCGGATCGAATGCCAGCGAAAAGATCCGCCTCGGTTCGAACTTTTTCCATGACCTCTCATATCCAAAGAATAAACGTCGTATCCCGCTTTTTGAAAATAGGGGATAAAATTCTCTTTCCAACACCAAGCCCCGTGCCAAGCCCCGTGCGCGAACAGAATGGGGGGATTTTTGGCTGAAGTCGATTTGGAAGTTTTTAAAGCGGGGTTGTGTTCAAAATGGATCATCGTCGTTTGCAATCTCCGGTTGCAGGTTTCTCGCTTTGGAAGTTTCTCGAATTCCCGTTTTTTTTTCGAGAAGATTTTCCCGCTTTAAAAGAGGCTTTTTGCTTCATTTTTTCGGTGTTTTTGACTGAAAAGAAACGCGAAGGTCCTGGATACGGTTTGTATACGAATCCGGGAGCGGAGGAAGGATGGATTCTCCGCTTTCAAAGAAATAATCTCTTTTATAGCTTACATTCAATTTTTATAAAATATCGATCGTTACGGATCGTGCTGCGATTTTCACAATTTCGATTTTTCCATTTTTAAAGATGTGGAAATAACTAGTTGACTAATGTCAAAAAATCTGTTAGTCCGTACTGGCGGTTTGCCGCAACGGCTACCGAGACCTGAAAAGGTCGCAGGATCTTCAGTTTCAAAGCGTTGCAAATTCAGGGTTTCAGGCTGCTGAGACGAATCGAATCTCGATCGCCTTCAGCTCGTTACGAACGATAGGCAGGTTTTGACGATGCAAAACAGAATAGGATCGAAAACGAATCCTTTCGATATTCCGCTTTTGTTCCTCGCTTTTTCACGTTCGTATCGAATCCGTAAGACGATTCTTTGCGATCGGCGGACTTAGTATGTTGGATCTTCAGAATAAGGTTTCCAGGGCCTCCAAAATTCTGATCGTCGAAGACGAACGGATCGTAGCCAGGGACATTCAGGAGATCCTTCAAAAAATCGGTTATTCTTCCATCGGAGTTGCAACTAACGGTGAAAAGGCGCTCCAGATGGCGCGTACGATCAAACCCGATTTGGTTCTGATCGATATCGTATTGGGAACCGGCTTTATAGACGGAGTGGAAACCGTCGTAAAGCTGAAGGACGTTTTGGACGTTCCCGTCATCTACGTAACCGCGCACAGCGACGAGGCTACGCTTCGAAGAGCGCGGGTCACTGAACCCTTCGGTTACATTCTCAAGCCGGTGAACGTGCGGGAACTCGAAATCACGGTCGAGATGTGTCTCTATCGTCATAAAATGGAAAAACGGTTTCGGGAAGACGCGAGTTGGTTTACCACGACGTTGAGCTCCATCGGCGACGGAGTGATCGCGACGGATTCCGTTTCCAAAGTTAAGTTCTTAAATCCGGTTGCGGCTTCTCTTTTAGGCGTGGAAGAAAAGAACGTTCGAGGACGAATCGTGGACGAGGTGATGAATCTCCGGGATGATAAAGGAACCGTCATTGAAAACCTGATCTCGTACGCTTCGATCAATCATTCTCCTTCCGTATTCGAGCACGCGATTCTTTCGGGTTCCAATGGAAGAAATATTCCAGTGATCTGTACGATCGCTCCGATCCACGACGTGAACGGTTCTTCCCAAGGCTGCGTTTTTACTCTGAGGGATATCAGCGAATTGCACGCTAAATCCGAAGAACTCAGCAAACGTATGGAGGATGTGGAACAAGCGAAACGTCTTTTGGAAAAATATTTTCCGGAAAACTTGGTGGACTATCTCGTCGATGAACGCAGACAAACGGAACTCGAAGGGAAGAACGTTCAAGCCACGATGTTGTTCTGCGACGTTCGTAATTCCACCGGAATCGCGGAACAACTTAATCCGGACGAGTTTGCGGCGTTCTTGAGCGAACTCTTTACCGGACTTATGGATCTTACGTATGCGAACGGAGGCTCCGTCAATAAACTGTTAGGCGACGGGCTTTTGATCACGTTCGGTTGTCCGTTTCCGGAAGACGAGGACACGTTGAATTGCGTCCGGCTTGCGCTCCAAATCCGGGAGTATCTGAGAGCATTTAACGAAAGCAGAAATCCGAAATTGAAAACGCCGGTCGCCATGGGAATCGGTATCTCCACGGGGAACGTATTCGCCGGAAACATCGGTTCTTCCCGTCACATGGAATACACCGTGTTAGGTGATGCAGTGAACACGGCGAGCAGACTCGAGGCATTGACGAAAACCACGGGTCATGATATCCTGATCGACTCGCTCACATACGAATCGATTCGTCACGAAATCAACGTCGAAGCCGTGGGAATGTTTCAGCTTCGAGGAAAAAAGGAACCGCAGGAAGTATTCTTCCCGGTCGGTATGTTATGAAGATTCCAACGCCTCATCCAACGTTGGAGAATATGTGCGGCCGTAAAAAGCCCGGAGGCTCGGATGGAAAATAGTCAAAAAAATAACGAAGGCAAATTGCTTGAGATGAAACTGCGCCCGGTTTGGGCGGAAATCGAAAGGGCTCGAGAAAGCTGCCGTAGCTTTTTAGAAGAAATAGGTTCGTCCGACGAGACGAGAGACGCCCTTTGTATGATCGCATCGGAGATTCTCGAGAACGCGATCAAATACGGACATTTTACGAGCGAAACGCAGGAGTTCACGTTCAAACTCGAATCCGGAAAAGACGGAATGCTCGTACAGGCTTGGAGTCCTCTTCCATCCGCGGGGATCGTCGAAAATTTAAGACGACTTGATTCCATCATTCAATGGATCCGAAGTTATCAATCTCCGTTTCAAGCGTATTTGGAAAGGTTAAAACTCGTCGCGGGGCAACCTTTAGAGGATAACGAAAGCGGTCTCGGATTGATCCGCATCGCATACGAGGGAGAAGCCATTCTAGATTTTTACGTGAACGAAGACGATATTCTCTATGTCTCGGCGCTACAACCGAAATTGGACAGGGAACAGGTGGTTTGACATGAGCTTAAACAATCAGATTTTTTCGGAAGACCAGCTTCAGTTAGAGGTTGTAGACGGAGACCAGATTGAAATTCGTTGGCTCGGTAAAAGCGTTCAGAGAAACCCGAGTCAATTCATCATACCGACGTTGGCCGATGTCATGAAACGAGGAGCGATGCAGAATAAGGCCGTCATCTGGGACTTTAGACAATTGGAATATATGAATTCTTCCACCATCACTCCGGTGATCAAAACTCTGGAGATGGTCAAGAAGGGGACCGGTAAGGTGAAGCTCATCTACAACAAAGGCAAAAAATGGCAGGATCTGAGTTTCTCGGCTCTTCGAATTTTCGAAACTAAGGACGGAAGGATTCAAGTAGTAGGGCAATGAGTTTATGATTGTGGAACATACAATCTCGGGGGAACTGCGAACGAATGGAAGCGCCATCGGCGTGGAAATATGCGGTCACACGCGTTATTCGTTTCAGATTCGTCTTCCCAAACCGCCTTCCTACTTCGTGCCGTTCAACGCGGACGGATTCATCATAGAACTGGACGGAAAAAAAATCGAATTGGGCCGATGCAGAATGCTTCCGGTCAAGGACGCGTCCACTCCTCAATACATCGTCCTTCTTCTCGACGACACGATCGACGTGGCGGATCTGATCGGCAAAAGAAGATTTACGGTTTACGATACGGGGCTTTTCAATCTTCAACTCATTCTCAATCAAAAAGAAAAAGTAACGCAACACTTTAAGGAATACAGTTCCAATCTTACCTTCGAGCTGAACGTATATAAACAATTCTTCGACGAATTGGATCGGAAATTTTTAAAGGAACCGGGTCCGGTTCAGGATCATCTCCATCAGATGATCATAGAAAGGGAAGGACAGACGTTTATGGAATTCTTCGAATCGAAGGTTCTCGAACTCGAAGAACACACGAAGGATTTCTCGAAGGACGAAAACGAAGCGCACGGATTCTTTTTTAGAAAACAGGTTTGGGATTTTATTCTGCATTCCGCGTTTATGCTCCGAACCAATTTAAAACCGAGAGGTTACGCGGGCGACTACGAGATGATGAGAATGATCTATGAAAACGATATCATCGGAAAAACTTTGTTCGCGCGTTTGCTTCACAGTTATCCAATACAAATTCCCGCAGCGAACGCGGTGCGCAATCGCCGCAGGATGATCTCCGATCAAATCCGGGAAGCGGTGGAAAACCACAACACGTCCGAATTTAGAGCGATGTCCGTTGCATGCGGTCCCGCTGAGGAAATCGGAGACGCGTTCAGCGATATAGAGACCAATAAGAAGATTCATTTTACGCTCCTCGATCAGGATATGGAAGCGCTTCGAGTCGCGATGAACACGGTCAATCAGCTCGAACTGGAAAAGGGAATTTCCATTCACGTAAAATACATCAACGATTCGGTGCGATCCATGCTTCGCATTCGGGATCTTCCGGGAGCCTGGGGAAGATTCGATTTTATCTATTCGATGGGGCTCTTCGATTATCTGACTCCGCCCGTGGCAAGAGCCGTACTCGCTCGGCTCTTCGAAATGTTGCGGCCGGGTGGAAAGCTGATCGTCGGAAATTTTCACGTCAGCAATCCGAATAAGGCGTTTATGGAGTATTGGTTGGATTGGGTTTTGTATCACAGAACGGAGGAAGAGATGCTCGAATTGGCTTCGACTCTTCCGGGACACAGACGTATTTTTTTCGAGGAGACCGGCTGCCAGATGTTTCTCGAAATACGCGTACCAAACGGTTAAAACGGTCAAGAGAATGACGTTTAGAGCAAAAGAACATAGTATCGTCGATTCGAAAGTAAATCATGATTTCGAAATATACCTTCAGGGTATCGTGCGCGAATGGATGCAGGTTCTAACCATGCTCTGTATCGTTCTGATTCCTTTCTTTCTTCTGTTGGATTATTACACGCAGCCTCCGCATTTGCATCTGCGGTTTGCGATCTATCGGGGAGCGACCACGGTTTTAGTCATCATAGAATATCTGCTCATCCGTTTTACGCATCCGAATCGTTCGTATCCGGTACACGGTTACATCATTTCATCCATCGTAAGTCTGATGATCGTTCTCATGACGGTGGACTTGGGAGGATTCAATTCGAGTTATTACGCCGGGTTGATGCTCGTGTTGATGGCGGTGAACATTCTACTTTCTTGGAGACCGATTCACTCCGTGGTCAACGGATTTTTAACGTTGTCGATTTATCTCGGGTTCAACGCGTGGGAGAATCAACCGTTCGATCCGAGAATTCTCGTGAACAATCTTTTCTTTTTGGGTTCCACGATCATCATCACCGCAGCGATTTCCTGGGTTCGGTTTAAACTGGTTCGGTCCGAATATCTATTGCGCGCCGAATTGGTGGGCGCGAATCAGAATCTGGACAAGTCCCGTGCGGATTTGCTGCGGGCCCGCGACGCTCTTTGGGGAGAAATGCAACTCGCAAAGATGATCCAAACGGCTCTTCTTCCGAGAAGAACGAACATAGGACATTACGAAGTGGCGGCGTTGATGGTTCCCACCGATTCGGTGGGAGGAGATTATTACGACATCATCGATGCGCCTAACGGCGAGAAGTGGGTCGGCATCGGAGACGTTTCGGGTCACGGCGTGGAATCGGGTCTCATCATGATGATGGCGCAGACCGCGATCCAGGCGATCGTTCAACAGCACGCGATGCTCAGTCCTTCCGAAGTGTTAATCGAAGCGAACCGAGTCATCAAGGAAAACATCGCGCGGCTCGGAACGGATCGATATATGACGATGATGCTCTTTCGATTGGAGGACGATCATCTTCTCGTGGCCGGAAAACATCTGGATCTGATGATTTACCGCGCTCAGGAGAAGAAGGTCGAAGTCATCCCGACCAACGGATCTTGGCTTGGAATCGTGGACGATCTGGGGGAAGTCTTGGAGGATCATAGGATTCCCATGTCGCCGGGAGACATCGTCCTTTTATATACGGACGGAATCACGGAAGCTCGGAATCAAAACGAGGATTTGTTCGGAGAAGAACGATTGATGAAGTTATTGGAATCCAACGCAAAACTTCCGTTGCGGCAGCTCGGAACGGAGATCTTTTCCACGGTAACGGCGTTCGAAGAGATTCAGAGCGACGATATGACCTTAGTGCTTTTGAAAAACCGGGGTTAAGTTTCGTTTCTAAAACAGAAACTCGTGACCGGAAAATCTTCCCTCATGAAACACATAACGTTCCCAGGTTCCGTTTTCAAACCGAACGATCACGTGATGTCTGTTTCTTTCGGTGATTCTTCCCTGCAAACGTTTCGGCGGAGAATCCGCCTTGTTCTGATTTTTATATTCTAAACTGACCCGGATCAAATCCTCTTCCTGTTCGATGCGAATCGTCGCGGAAACCGCGAGAACCGAAGTTTCCGTAATGGTGATTTGATACGAACCGGAAAGGTCGGGGAGAGGGCCTTCTGTGTGAATGGATGGTTTCATGAAATCGCGGAACCCGTATACGAATGATTAAACGAACGTTTCTGAATTTCTTGCGCGGGATTTTGTCCTAAGGACTTAGCGCAGACAATTTTTGGCATAGGATTTTTGGACGACCAGTTCGCTTTGTTTCGCGGTTTCCGGAAATTTCCGAACGTAGACTCCGTATTTTCTTTGGGTTTCTTCCAAAAGATGAAGACATATCGCCAGTTCTTCGGAATCGATCCCTTCTTTTCGTTCAACCTTTTCGCAGCTGCATTTTGTTTCGCCGAGGAGAGAAGCGGATTGAAGAAGAATCTGCAATTCGCCGTCTGTCTTCGCTTTACAGGTTCCAAACGTCGAAAACAAAAAAAGAAGGAAGAATCCCGTCTTGAATGATTGCGTTTTGGGAAACACTGCCTTTATCGAAACCTTCTTTGCGCGGTCGGTCAAGGAAAGAATCTTCCGAAATCTTTGCGGAACATTCCGAACCCATAGGGTGATTTGCCCTATGTGATCGGCGGCCCGTTTTTCGATCTAATTTAGAATATTCTAATATTAGAATGGATCAGTAGAGAAGTTTGTATGCTTTCGGAGTTCCGGCGGGGGCTTCCTTTAATTCCTCGAAACGAAGGTGTTTGACTACGACTTGTTCGAATACGGACTGGGTGACTAGGATTTCGCCCGCTTCTGCGGTGTCTTCTCCGAGTTTGCTCGCGGTGTTGACTTCGGAACCGAACACGTCCGAATCTCCGATCTTCAACACTTTCCCGTACCCGAGTCCGACGCAGAGAAGGATTTTCTCTTCCGGAATCTTGTCTTGGTTGTACGTCACGAGTTCCTGTTGCATCTTGATCGCGGATTCGATCCCTTTGCCCACGTTTCGAAAGATAACCAAGAAACTGTCTCCTTCCGATTTCAAAAGGATTCCGTCGTGGTCTTCTATGATCGGGATAAGAATTCGCTCCGATTCGTGAATCGTCTGTAGAAAGTGGATGATTCCGAACTTTTCGACTCCTCTGGAAAAACCGGAAAGATCCGTAAACATCACGCACCAATCCTCTCCGAAAAGATCCCAGATCCTTTGATCGATTTTCGTTTTATCCGCTCCGGGTTTCAATCGATCCTGAATCAACTTTTCCAGTCTGTCTTCGGATGCGCTCGCTCCGATCGTTCTACGAAATGCCATAGTGCCTCTTGAATCCGAACTTTGTAACTGGAATTCTTTTTTTCGTCAACGAATCTTGTTTTTATCGGATAAAAATCATCCGGAAATTCGAGACGCGCATATCGAACCAAACGGGATGAAAAAAGTTACTTGTTTCTTTCCAAGAATAAGAGCTTCCTGTTTGGATTTATGATAAATATTTTGCTTCTTCTTGCTCTTTGTATTTCGTGTTTGAGCGGATGTATTTCTTCTTCGCCGATTCGAACGATCTCTCTCAAACCAATTCCGCAAACCGTCAATTGGGAAGAACGAAATCAGGAAGCGGCAAAAATTCTACAAGATCTGATTCGAATTCGCACCGAACGTTCCAACGAACTCGAAGCCGTTTTATACATTCAGAAACTTCTTCAAAAGGAAGGAATCACTTCTAAGATTTATGCGTCCAAGGAAAATAGCCAACGTGCGAACTTGGTCGCGGTGCTGGAACCTTCCAAGCCGAGTTCTTTGAAGGGAATCATTTTGGGAAATCACATGGACGTTGTGGAAGCGGATTCCGCCGAATGGACCGTGCCTCCGTTCAGCGGTAACATCGTGGACGGAAAAATTTACGGAAGAGGGGCCTTGGATATGAAGGGTCTCGCCGTGATGCAGTTGATGGCGTTTTTGGAATTGAAACGATCCAAGATCGAACTTCAGCGAAAGGTGATGTTTTTGGCGCTCGCGGACGAAGAGAGCGGAAGCTTTTTAGGAGCGCGTTATATGGCGGAGAATCATCCCGACGTATTTCGCGGTTTCGATACGATGTTGAACGAAGGCGGGGTTGCGACCAAAGACGTGGGAATTCAAGGCGCGACGATCTTCAACATTCAATACGCCGAAAAGGGAAATATCTGGCTGAAACTCAAAGCCAAAGGAGAAAGCGGACACGGAAGCGCGCCTAACACGGAATACGCGACCTTGAATTTGATCCGGTTTTACGAAGAGATTCTTTCCTTCGATTCCGGAATTCACATCACGGATGAAACGAAGGCTTATTTTTATCAACTCGGATCGGTCGCTTCCTTTCCCACTTCCTTCTTTTTAAAGAACGCTTCCAACCCTTTGATCAAACCTTTGCTTACGGGCACTTTAAAGAAGAACAAACATCTTTCCGCGATGACTCGAAATACGAAGGCGATCACGGGAATTCAAACTCTCGAAGGAGAAGGATACAACGTTCTTTCGGGAGAAGCGTTCGGAAAACTGGACGTTCGCATTCTTCCCGGCGTCGATTCGAAGGAATACATCGAAAAGATCCGAACCATCGCGAACAAATTTAAAATTGCGGTCGAGGTTTTCGACGAGATCGGACCGGACGATTCCCCTTTGGACGACGATCTGTTTCAGATTCTTGCGAACGTTTCCACGTCGAAAGTTCCAGGAAGCGTCGCCGCTCCGTTTATGTCCGCGGGGAAAACGGACAACGCGCGCTTTCGCAGAATCGGGATCAAATGTTACGGTTTAAATCCGGCGATTCTTTCGGCAAAGGACACGGAGAGTTTACACGGAAAGGATGAGAACATCAGTCTGGAAAATTTAAAACTCGGTTCTACAATCCTGTTCGAGACGCTGATTCATTACGCAGCAAGTCCTTGAAGGAAATCGCCTTTATCGAATCGTTTTTTTCCAAGAACCGACTTCATCGAGAAGCGCGCTTTCCTCAAGAACCGGGCTACAGCGCGAAACGCACATTTTTTAAGGGCGGTCGATTGCCGATTTTTGGAATCGAAATCCGCCTTTAAAACCAGCCCCGCTTGAGTCCGTTTGTGCGATTGAATGTCCGCTTAACGAATTAATTTTTAAAGCGACTTGAGAAAATTGACCAAGTGCGTTCTGTCCCGTATATCCAGTTTTAGGATGTAATTCCGGCTCGCCTCCGCTTCTCCGCCGTGCCACAAAACCGCTTCGATGAGATTGCTCGCTCTTCCGTCGTGAAGGTATCTCGTATGACCGTTTACGACTTCGAACAAACCGATTCCCCATAGAGGAGGGGTTCTCCATTCTCTGCCGTTCGCTAATTCGTCCGGTCGATTGTCGGCAAGACCTTCTCCCATGTCGTGTAACAAAAGATCGGTATAAGGCCGGATCGTTTGGTTGGACAGTTCCGGAAAACTCGCGGGGCCCGTTTGCAGTTTCGGTACATGACAATTCTTGCAACCCGCTTTGAAAAAGATTTCCTTCCCGGCGAGAACGCTTCCGTTATCCGCTTTTCTTCTTGCGGGAACGGCGACGAGTTTCATGTAATTTGTGATCGCGTTCATTCTGCTTTGGGAAACTTCGGGAGAACCTCCGTTTGCAGCCGACTGGCATTGGGTTTGCGCTCCCGTGCAATTTTCGTTCGAGAACATCGGAGTCGTGATTCCTAAGTCTCCTAAAAAAGCCGCGGAGTTTTGCCGCATCAAATCGGTGTTATTCGCTTTCCATCCGAATCTTCCGAGCGAGGCGTCGACTCCGCTGATCGCGCGGACATAGTTCGGACGTCCCGATATTCCGTTTCCGTCTTTATCGTCCGGGTCGGCCAACGAGAGGATCGTGCTTTCCGGAATCGCTTCCAGAAGTCCGAGTCCGATGACTTGCTGTGTGACTCGAATCGAGGTCCGGACGTCGGCTGCGAACGGGCCGTATCCTAAATTAGAAAATTGTAATGTGGGTGAACGTAGGACGTATTCTCCGCTATCCTGGAATTTACCGGCGATTTCTCGATAGGATACGATCACATCGCCTTCTTTCGCCACCCCACCCACGGAATTCGGTTGGAATTGTCCTCCGTAATTCGGCTCGACGTTCTGCGAATCGTCTCCCACGCTCAATCGAACCAGGCTCGTTGTCAAAACGTCTCCGTCCGCTTCCATCGCTCGGCCGTTGGCTGCATGACAGGCTAAGCAGGAATTGGTATGAAAGAAGGGACCGAGTCCGTCTCGATCCGGGATCGTAGTATTGAGACCGGGAGTCCAGGGAACTTCGAAGACGGTTTGACCCACAGTAAACTCGGAAATCGAACTGAGCGGAGCATTCTTCGCAAATTGACGAAAGGCAGTGGGACCGAATTCGTAGCTGGTCATTTGGGGGCCGCCCTGCATCTCCTCGCCGGGTTCGTACGCCCCGTCGTGAGCGCTCCCGGCGACGAACGCAAGAATTGCGGCTCCGTTTTTGCAATCTTCGGAAGAACAAAATTCTCCCTTGGGGCTGCAGCCTGAAACAAAAAGTAGGATCGAAAGACCCAGGAAAAGATCCGCAATCCTTCCCGATGAAAACCGGGAAAGACCGAGGAACCAAGAAACAAAAGAAACCTGAAAAATCATTCCGAATCCTGAATATTATGGAAGTGTGATGTACACGGGAGTCGCAGCACCCCAGTTCGTTTGGAGGTCCGGTCTTCCGAGAGAGCCTTTAAAATTCCAACCCCAGCCGTAGATTGCTCCGCTTCCCAGGAGGGCGAAGTTGTGGGTCGCTCCGCAGCCGAAGTGGGTGAGTCCG
This sequence comes from Leptospira yasudae, assembly GCF_003545925.1. Lineage (NCBI taxonomy): Bacteria > Pseudomonadati > Spirochaetota > Leptospiria > Leptospirales > Leptospiraceae > Leptospira > Leptospira yasudae. Next base: position 60,603 of record NZ_QHCU01000005.1, read on the forward strand.
CTGATTCCTACGACCGCGTTGTTCGGTTCATAGACTTTTGCGGTCGTTGTTTCCCCGATTCCGAGATTTGCGGTAGTGCTATTCGCTCCCCAGCCTTTTACGGTTCCGTCCTTCAGGATTGCGAAACTCTGCGTTCCTCCGGCCCAAACGGATACGGCATTTAGAATATTCAAAACTTGTGTTGGAGTCGGAGTAGGGCTCGGAGATCCGGTTCCTCCGATTCCGAGTTGTCCGCTTGCGTTGAGTCCCCAGGAATAAACTTTCCCGTCCGATTTCAAAGCGAGAATATGATCTCTTCCGTTTGCGATTTGTTTGATTCCCGATAACCCGGCCACTTTGAGAGGAGTGGATTGCGCCGCGGTTGAGGTTCCGATCACTCCGTTGCCTAAGTTACCGTATTGACTTCTTCCCCAAACATAAACTTCTCCGGAGGAAGTGAGCGCGGCCGAATGTTGAGAACCGGCGACGACTTGAATCACATCGGTAAGACCGACAACCGGGACGGGATTCGTAGAGATCGTCGTGGATGTAAGACCGGTCGCGCCGTTTCCTAATTGACCGTGTCCGTTCAAACCGAAGGCAACAATGGTTCCGTCGGATTTCAAAACGAGAGCGTGATCGAATCCGTAAGCGCCCATGACTGCGTTCGTAATTCCAGGAACTTCCGTAGGAGGTTGTCTCGGACCCGCAGTGGAGGCGCTGGCGGGATCGGTGGTATTGTTTCCGATTCCGAGCTGACCGTTCGCGTTGGTTCCCCAAGTATAAACCTTTCCGTTTTTTGTGATCGCCATCGAACTGTTTTGATTGAAATGAATGCTGGAAATATCCGTGATCGAAGTCAGTTTTGTCACGACGTCGTTGATCCCGTCTCCGGTGGAAGTCCCGGTTCCGAGCTGGCCGAAGTTATTTCTTCCGACCGTATACAATTCTCCGTTTTTTAAAAATCCGGAATGGGCCGCTCCCGCGCTGAGTTTGGTTCCGAAGTGAACGCGGACCACTTTTTGAAGGATCGTTCCGTCCGATTTTTTAAACCGAACTTGGATCGTGTTCTCTCCGTTTTTCGGCTTGAAGACGGGAGTCGTCTGCGGGGTGGAAGCGTCCGCTTTTCCCGAGGCGATCCTTTGTCCCTCGTGATATACTTCGTATTCTCCGGCTTGGTCGGCTTGAATTGTGGCCTCGAGTTGGTAGACGGTTACGATTTCTCCTTCTTTGGGAGAAAGAATTCGGACCGTATCCTGATTTTCGGAGGCTGCGGAAGCCCCGATCGCCGTCAAGGAAAGGGGGGTGAGGTCGGGAGAACCGGATTTCTCTCCACAAGCAAAGAGAAGGAAGATGCAGAGAAGGAACGCGGATTTCAGTTTCATGATTTCCTCTATGTTTGTATATATTTGATAATGAGAGTAATTCTCAAAATCAATACAACCATCCAAAAGAAATCGAGCATAACGTCAAGAATTTCCCGTTCCCATCCCAAAACCGCCTGGGGGGATAAGCGCGATCCGTTTCCGCTTCTTTGCATTTGACAGAGATCGATTCATAGGAAGAATCGTGAAAATTCTTTCCTGGAGAATTCTTCAATGAACCGTATCCTTCTTTCGTCCCATCGCATTTCTTCGTTAAAAAGTAAATTCCCGTTCGGTACATCCTTGTCGAAACGCCGAATCCTGAGTCGTAGAGCGGGTGCGCTTTTGTCGGTCCTTTTGTTGACCTTAGGAATCGCGGATTGCAAAAAAGAACTCAGCGTTTCCATGGCGACTTCGACTTCCCTGAGCGATAAACTCGCCTTTGCAGCGTTAGGCGGCGGAAGCTGGAAACCGGAAGACGGAGCCGAATTCGTAAAACTTCATTTTTATCCGGACGAAGGGTTTCAACTCAAGAAGGTGGAAGTGGATTCCTGCAAGGGAGAATTCACCGATGCGGTAACGGCGTACATCAACTTCGACGAACTGAGCGCCGCGGCCGAGCTGGCAGGTAAAAAGGCCTTGGTTCGTTTTGAGAACGCAGTCTTTGCCCGTTCGGTTACGATCAACTTCCGTAAGAACAAGGAACTTTGTATCGGCGAGATCCGTTTCTATGACGAAAAGGAAAAACAATTCTCCTTAAAACTTCCGAAGATCGTGGAAGGTTCGGCGGTCGCTTCCGAAACCGCAAACCCCGTTCAGTCTTACGATGTGATGAACCTCTTCGATTCCCGTTACGAATACGCTTGGGCTTCGGATAAAAAAGGGAAGGGCGTGACTCTGGATTTTAAATTCAAGGAACCGCAAAAGTTCGATACGATCAAAATCTGGAACGGATATCAGAGATCGGATCAACACTGTTATTCCAACGGAAGATTGAAGACCGCGACTCTTACGGGAGACAACGGGTATTCCCAAAAAATTCAATTGCAGGACGTTCTCGGTCCGCAAGAGATCGCCCTCGACAAAACCTTCGAAGGAACTTCGCTTCGTCTGACCGTGGACGATATCTACGCGGGAAAGATGTATAAGGGTTTTGTGTTAAGCGAAATCCGATTCGGGTTGGATAAGAATTGGGTTCTCATCAATCCGATTCACAGATCGCAGAGCATCGCGCAATCCAATCACCTTCAATTCACGCCGCCCGATCTGGACGGAATTTTAAATCACGGTTTGAGAGGAATGGAAGTCAGCGAATTGCCCGCCGAAATTCAAAGCACGGAAACCATCGCTTCTTCCGAAACCGCGCCGACAACGACCGAAACGTCCGATCAGCAAAGAGTGGAATCGAATTGGTCCCTCCGGATGCGTTCGGACGGTTCGTTTTTTATGGAAGGGGATACGCGCGATCTGAGCGACGGCGGCTCGGGAACGCTTCATAAAACGAGCAAGTTCTACGCGATCGGGAATTACGAAGTCAAAGAATCCTCCGCGGATTCGCTTAAACTGAGAGTATTCGGGTATATGCGAAAATACTCATCTTCTTACGTGGAAGAACACGGGGACATGGATTGCAACGGTTGCGGAAGGGATTGCAATATGGCGGACAACGATCCCGATAAGAAGGAGATCATCTTTCAGGATTTCGTAACGATCAAAAAGTTGAACGGAAACGTGTATGTGCAAAACACGAGCCCGAACCGAAAGCTCGACTTTAAGACCCTGGAAATGTCTCTGGAATGAGAATATTCAAAAAATGGAATTTACTTTGTATCTTCGAAAAAACGGCTGTTTGAAAAACACGACGACCGCGATCCAAGTCGCAAACGAAAACAGAAACGGAAGGAGGTCGAGGTTCGCCAAAATCGCGCTTCTTCTTCCGTTGTTGATCGCTTGTGTCGCTTGTGAGAAGGACGGCTCCGGCGCAACGCAAGCGGAGAATCTCGCTTCCGATCCCCAGCGTCAGATCCAAGTCCAAATTCTCTGGGAGAAAAAAAGTTTTCCGTTGGAAATGGAACTGTATGAAGGAGCTTCGCAAAGACCCGTGGATCTCTGGGCCACGGGCAACGTGAAGACTTTATCCGAGGCTCCCGTTTCCGAAAAAATTTCCGGGAACGATCTCTATCTCAAACCAGGTTCGAAAAAGCGTTTCGTGTTGGTCGTAAAGAATACGTCCGATCGGGATTTTTATTTCTTTGCGGCCCCGCATTCTATGGTTCCGGCGGAAGCTTCCCTCGGATTTAAGTTCAAATGTTTGTGCGTGAATCACGCATTTTACGTTCCCGCGAAAGAGATTTGGTATCGCGTCGTCGAGTTACGGACCGGAGGGGAAACCCTCGGCAAAGAGATGAAGATTACGCATACGTTAGTCGGCATGGACGAAGATCGGATTCAACTCTATCAAAAACGGATCGGAACCGGAGGATCGACGGAAGACTGATCGGAAAAACGAAAACGCACACGCACACGAAGAACGGATCTTGTGTGCGCTTTCGGATGAAAAACGTTCAAAAAAGGAATTCGTTTGAAACGTTGAAATCTATGCTTTAGTGCAGAGGTTTGATATCGCTCGATTCCGCAACGGGACCGCCGCAGAGAACGATCTTGTTTTCGATTCTACAATGTTTTCGGGAATGATCGAAGGCGGAATATAAGATCCCTTCGGAAGAATTCTTTTCATCCTGAAATTCTCCCTCATAGATGCTCGTATCGGGGAAGCGGACCTTTCCCGGACCGATCATCTTTCCCGCTTGGAAGTTGCCTTCCAACATCGCTCCGTTTTTAAAGATATAAGTGCCTTTTCCGTCTTTCACGTCGTCCTTGAACGTTCCGTCGAAACGATCTCCGTTTTTGTATTTGATTCTTCCCGAACCGTTTCTTAGATCGTTCGTGAACGAGCCGCGGTATTCGTCGTCGTTGTCGTAGACGTAGGTTCCGGTTCCGTTCGTGCAGTCTCCTTGAATGCAACCCCGCGCGGGAGCAGCCGGTTCGTTTTCGGGAGTTACGGATCGGTTGGATGCGGACGTTGTTTGGCCCTCTTCGCTCGGTCTTTCGTCCTCGTAGTATGCGGAACGTCCTGCGCCGCTTGCGGACTCGTTAGGCGCCATCTTTTTGTCCCCGTAAGAACAGTGTACGGTCGTGATAAGGAACATAACTCCCAGACAAAGAGTTTTGGAGTCAAAGCTCCCTACGGAGAAGGATTGCAAGGATCTCAAGAGAATCATATTTTTTGAATACGAAATAAAACCGTTTTCACTTACACTCATAGGTCAAAATTTTATTTATCGCGGCGGAATCTGTCAAACTCAATTCTATTTTAGAAGCTCGGAGACGGGCATCGCTTGCTGATTGATAAACGAAGGAAGTTTCGAACGGATTCTTTGGTATAAGAAAAGATAAAAACGTCGCATAAGTGGATGAAACAAAATCCGATCCAGCATTCTTGTGTTCTTTCTTTTTCGGACGAACATCTTCAACAACGCTCTGGACATAAGTCCCGGGATTTTTCTTCGAGGGAGAATCCGAAACCGATAGGCATCGGGATAATTTTCGGAATATAAATTCCACAGATGAATCGTTTCTTCTAAAAGATATTGTTCCCGTTCCGGATCGGGAAGATAGATCAGTTCCCGGCAAAAGGCGAATAACTGAAAGGTCTCATAGTGAAACCGAAAATCATAGGGGAGTCCGATCCGTTTCGCGATTCTTCCCATCTCTTGGAGGCTTTCGATCGCCCCGTACCCCTTACGGACAGATTCCTCCGGGTTCTTGCAAAAAGCGGAATATAGAATCCGGAAATGATCGCTGACCGTGACCCGATCCCAAGTTACGTGCAACAGAGGAGGAATCCGAACCCGATGGATATAGAGCGGGAGCGGGCTGAATTCGGGATCGTACAAAAGATTCAGAATCACCGTATCGGAAAGCCGCAGGAACCGAACGAACTCCTTGAGATTCTTTTTCCCGTAGAACTTACGGAGACTTTTTTTTACTCCCCAGTTTTTGCGGAAAAGGCCCGCGCAGACGAATGTGTTGAGTTCGTTCCAATACGAAGTATTCTTTAAAAACGTAATATTCCGAAACGAGGACCAGCCTCCCGTTTGACACCAAACGCTGAAACCGACGAGGTTCTTGGCTTTTTCGAGTTCTTTTTTGTAGGAAAGATATTGCCATCCGACAAAGGAAGGATATTCGCCGAAACCTTCGTATTCGCGCCGCGCCTGAAATTCCACGAGTTTGGGAAGTGAATCCTCGAAGAAAAGGGAATTGATCGAAAGATAACGGAAAAAATCTCCTTCTCCGTATTTCATCGATACGATCAGATTTTCCGTGGGAACCCCGTCGAATACGGTTTTGTACGTGGCCGGATTCCAGATCAGATCTCCGATCGGATACGCACCGATCGTCCAGGTTCTAAATATTAGCGTTTTAGAATGTTTTTGGAAGACAGGAAGAATTCTTTTTAAGAACCGGTTCGCGTCCTCGGGGGTTTTGAGAAAGAGTCTGCTCTTAAAATCCCCATCCACGTCGACTCCGTCCGATTCTCCGATCCGCAATACGATTCCGTCCACGGTTTCGAACTCGGAAAAGAGACGTTCCAAGCAGTAAACAAAAAGTTCCGCAACGGAATCGAATTCTCCCTTGGTTTGTTCTTCGAGATAGGAATTGAAAAACAAAAAGTCGCTCGTAAGAAAAACCTTCAGACCGTTCTTCTTTGCGGTTTGAAAAAGTTTACGATAGGATTTTTGATACGATCTGATTTTATTTCGAAGAGCTTCGGGATAAAAGGAAAAGTCCGCGAGGTAGGAAAGTTCGTCGATCGTGATCGCGTTGTAGCCGAAGGAACGCACTCGTTCCACGTACGAATCGAAATTCTCCCGTATCTTTTTATGAGTTTTCTTTTTGAATTCCCGATTCTTTTCAAGTAGCGCGATCGGCGCCTTGGACCAGTTCTGGGATTTTCCCGGAGCCTTTACGAAAAAAGGAGCGCTCGAATCGATAAGCGCTAAGTCCAACTTCATACGTTATTCTTCCTTTCCGAAACGAATCGTCTCCAAGGTTCCCGCGACAAGGATCAAGGCTCCGCCGATCATCTCTCGATAACCGGGAATATCTCCCAAAAGAAGCCAAGCGAGAAGGATCGAATACACGGGTTGAATGCTGGAAAGAATTCCCGCCGTTTTGAGTTTGAGTTGAAACATCGATTTTACGTAGAGAGTATGCGCGAACGCGGTAAAAAAACTTCCGAGTAAAAAGATCAAACCGAGGGATTTTACCGAAGTAGGAATCGTTTCGAAATAACAAACCGGGGCCAAAACGAATACCGCTGCAAAGGATTGAAGACACATCACCTGCGCGCTTCCGTGATGCGATAAAAACTTTTTGGTCAATAAATTGCGGAACGAAAACGAAAGCGCGGATATAAGACCTGCGATGATTCCCCAGTGAAGATCGTTTCCCGCTTTGAGTTCGGGGATGAGAATGCCGACTCCGAGTAAAACCAAAAGCGCAAGAAGAACGTCTCTGCCTTTCGGTTTTACGGGATAATAGAGAGGTTCGATAAAAACGGTGATGACCGGATGCGTAAAGAGCGTAAGAACCGCGATGGCGGGAGATGCGAGCCTTGCCGAAGCGAAGAACAAAACCCAGTGAATCGCAAGAAGAATTCCTCCTCCCAAGGCCGCTTTGTTTTCGATCGCGCTCGGAAAGAATAGCGGTTTGTCCCTCCATTTTAAAAACAGATACAGACCCGCGCTTGCAAACACGGTTCTTCCGAAAGTGATCATCCAAACGCTTTCGTCGATGAGTTTGGCAAAGAGAATATTTCCGCTGATGAGGATCATCGCGAACTGGAATTCAAGGAATATCTTGGTTTTCGAATCGGAGGACATGAGGCTTCTCTCCAACCAAAAGACGATAAACCCCGTTCTTGGAAAACAAAATCGGATTTTTTACGAGGAACAAAACCCGAAAAAGAGAAACTCTGCGGATCGGAATCGAACCGTTCCGAACTCTTTTGAAAGGAATTTTTTACGAAACTGTAAACTGTCTTCTCTTCCTCGAAAATAAAAAGGAAGAGAAGACAGTCGCGGAAAAATCAGGCGACTTGCGATTGCGCCGGGTTGTAACGGTTGGCGCGCAGCATACTTTCAAAATCGTTAAAACGAATTCCGTATCGTTTCATCGCGGGATGAACGAAGGGCGCCACCATCTGACGGATGTAAAACGGTTGATTGACGACGAAGTGATGGATTCCGTGCGTGCTTCCGAAGTTGAAACAGAAAAGGTGAAGAGGAGCAAGCAACCAAGAGTTCAACACCTGCGTTTGTTCGTGAATTCCTTTCACGTCTCCGTAGTAGTGCATGTTGGACGAAACGATCTGAATGCTCGATTGACGAATCCAATTCGGAATCATATAAACGACCGCGGCCGTGTTTAAAAATGCACGAGCCGATTCCAGAAGTTCGGGAAAGGGCAAATGAATCGGAGAACCGAGCAACAGATTTCCGTAATGGATCAGGTTCAACCCGAGAAAGTTGTACCAAAGCGTATAATAGAGAACGAGCCAAGGCCAGCTTTCACGAACGATTTCGTTTCGTTTGAACTTGGGCGCGTCTTTGACGAGCTTTCTAAAATTAAGAATGGCGGAAACGTTTCCGTCGATCATCGCAAAGAGCCGAAGAATTCCGGCCTTCATTCCGTTGCCGATCAGTCTTTCTTCGATATCGTCCTTATGACCGGAAACCTTGTGATGCAGAGTGTGGATCATTCTGCGGTACCAAGGACTGACCGTGTTTCCCCGGAAAATCCAGACGGTCCAAAAAAGAAGATTCTGCATTCTTTCGTCGTCTTTGAAATACAGATTGTGGATCGTATCGTGTTCGATCTCGTGTAAAAGGGAAGCGAAGATCGCGTTGGCAACGATTGCAAGCCACGCGGGGATAACGTCCGCGATATAAAGTCCGGCGGTCGCTATCATCATCGCGGCCGAACCGAACGTGATCGTCGCGCCTAAAAAGTTCTGGTGATTCAGGATGGAAAACTTTTTACGAAGATTGCGTTCTCTAAATCGGATCCAACGCATGATCTTTACGTTTCGTTCGCGGGTTGCGAGGGTTTGCCATTTCTTGGGTTTTCTTTCGGGAAGAATTTCGTTTTTCGCCAATGTCAGAGTGCTCATTGTGACTCCTTTCCAATTCTCGTGATGACCGAATGATAGGCTTTTTTTCGGATTCGGTCGTCCTATTCTATCGATTCCGACGGTGCGTTTCGACCGAATCGATAAATTGCGCCGCGCTCTGCGGAGGATTTTCCCGGTTTAGTGTCGTAGTTCCTACGATCTTTCGTAAAACATGCGAGCCCCGCCCGCGTTGGGTGGTGGTGGAGAGGTGGCGGGAAGAAGTCTCGGACAAATTTTCCTATCACAAATTTCAACTTTCTGCAACGGAAAAATATACGTTCTTTTTGTGGGAACTCCCACGCTCGTTCTCTTTCAGCCGGACTTGGAGGACCGATATTCGCTCGGAGTCACTCCGGTATGTTTTTGAAAGGCGCGGTTGAACGAGGACTTGGTTCGAAAGCCGACGGAATAAGCGATGTCCAAAATGCTCTTATCCGGTTCGGCGGTCAAAAGACTACAGGCTTCGGAAACACGGTAGTCGTTGACAAAGACGGAAAAATTCTTTCCCAATTCTTGGTTTAAGAATTCGGAAACCTGGTGTGTGGAAAGCGCGAGTTCGTCCGCGAGATCTCCGAGTCCGAGATCCTCTTCCCGATAAAGAAAATCCTTTTCCATAAGATGAAGTAGATTCTCCTTTAAGGTCGCGCGATCGATTCCCACCAAAAGAGAACGCGCGTATTTCTCACGCGTTGCTTGTGTGACTTCCTGCAACTTTTGAAAGAAGCCGGGATATCGATGTCCGATTACATAAGCCGCGCACAGAGCGAGGCCCATTCCGCCCGAAGTGAATATAAGAAAGTCGGGAATTTTGGTAACGAAAAAGAACGCGCCGAGCGTTAGGTGAAACAAAGACATGACCACCAAAAAGGAAAGAATTCTCGCTGTGGGTTCCGATTTCCAAACCTCCCATCTCCAAAGATCGCGGGAACTTTTGAGAACGAGAAAAACATAAAATCCGATTCCGATCACAGCGGGCAAAAGAATCCAATCCAACGGGCTGGGAAATACGGCTTCCGCAAAAGATCTGCGGATGGTTTCGGAAAGATTCTCCATCCCAAAAAGAACGACAAAGTAAAGAAGAACTCCGGTCACAGGAAAAACAGAATGAAGCAACCCGTCTTGTTTCGAATCGAGAAAGGATTCTCCCGTACTGGATTTATAAATTCCGTATAAAACAGGCCCGACGCCATACAACGCGGGGATATGAAGCAAAATCAACCAGACAAAAGAGGGATCGGAAGAAGAAAGGATCGCGATGGAACTTCCTTGGAGAACGGACATCCCGAGAAATAAAGTTCCCAAAAGATAATTGAGTCGGTTTTTATTCGGAAGAACGATCTGACCGAAAAACATCAGACAACCCAAAGCCGTTCCGAAAAGTCCGAATCCGTAAAAGAGAGAAATCAACCAATGGGGAAAGTAGGATGGGGAAGAGGGGAAAGGAAGAAGCGCAAGCTCAAACACAATAGCGAACGCTACAGAGTTGAAGGAGTTCTGTCAAGGGAGAAAAGCAGGTGCCTTTCTCCCTTGTCAAAGATCAATATCTGGATCTGGATTTTTCCGGGAAAGGTTTTTTAGGAAGCGCTTCGTTGACTTTGATTTCTCTTCCACGGATTTGTGTTCCGTTTAAGCCGTCAATTGCCGCTGTTCCTTCGTCTTTGTTCGCCATTTCCACAAATGCCAATCCCCGGGATTTGCCGGAAAGTTTATCGGTGATGATGCGTACAGAGGTTACTTCTCCAAAAGACTCGAAAGCTTTACGGAGATCGTCTTCGGTTGCCTGATAGGCGAGGTTGCCTATATAAATGTTCATGAGAAAGGGTCCTTACAAAAAATTACTGGCTTCTAAAACCGAATAGAAGCTAAGGCGAGACCAATCCATCATCGGGGTATAGGAGAGAGAAAGGACCTTTCCTGGTTGCTCTATTGTTCAAAAGTTCTCAACTGACCCGGGAAAAGGCAGCTAAAGATTCCAGTCGCGCTTAGAGTATTCATAGTCAAAAAATTGTCAAGAAAAACTCATATTTTGCGAAATCACTCTTAGAAAAACCGAATCGAGGTATGATTTTAGCGGAGTAACGTGGCAAAATTGTTCTATGTCTCTTGTATACACGAGTAAAAGCTCTCTTTTGGAATATAAGGATTCTTTGATCTTTTAAAACGAATGCCTAGTTATCATTCGAATTCTTTGGAAAACAAAGGGAATCGGCCATGCAGTTTTAAATATCGATTGATATATTTAAAACTCTTCCCGAATCCTTTCCCCTTTTTTTGAATTTTTTTCCCGATTCCAACGGAATATAAGCCCGAAATAAGGGAACTATATCCGCCAGCCTTATTCTTTCCTTTCGGATTTGAAATGGAGAATTGGAAATGAAAGGCTTCGTTTGGAAATGGATCACGGTTTTAGCGATCGGGTTCGAACTTCTTTCCTGTAAACCGGAAGAGAAAAAATTCGACGCTCTTACGTTCTACGACAATATCACGAGCGACGGTGGATTGCGTCTGTTCAACCTTCTGGACGACTATCCCTCCTTAAAAGCGGGATTTCAAAGTCTCCAACCCGAACAGTTCAACCTGCGGTTGGACAGCTCCATGCGCAAACCGGCCCGTAAGGATATTACCGGTTTTTTGCGTGTTTCTTCGGACATGCTTTTAAAGCCGGAAGCTCGGGTTCGCGAATCCCTTCTCAAAGCGAACACTCTCATTCATCGTTTGAAAGAAGCTCCTTCCGGGGCCTTTGAAGGAATTCTTCCTTGGCTCGAACGAATCCGCAAATATCCGGGGAAGGTGGTTCGCAATCTTTCACCGGTCAGTCAAGCCGCGCTCATCTATCTCTACAATACGTTCAACACCTCGGAAACGGAAATCAAATATAGAGAGCTTGCCAACGCTCTGAAAGATCCGGATATGATCGAGTTGTTTCAGGATTTGGAAACCGTTCTTCATAAGGCTTTGGTTTTAAATGCGAACGCAAGATCCGGAGTGGAATCCATTCTCCGGGGAATGATCGATCCTACTTTGAGCGGGGACAGAGTTCTTAAAACGCAGATGATCAATCTCATCGCCGAGGTAGGAAACGCGTTTCAGCAAAGAGCGGGTTTCAGCGATTTCAAATCTTCCGATACGGCTCTTAAGGATCTCATCGTTAATTTAGAAAAGTATTATACACCCGGAGGAAGCGTTCACGATTCTCCCGGGATCGACGATTACAGAGACGCGAACTATCCTTCCGATTTTTCCGTAGTGATGACCGAAGCGTTTCGTTATCTACGGCCCATGCTCGGAGCCGGAGGAACCTATACAAAAAATCCGAACGTTCTTTTAGGAAAGGAACTGAGTAAAAATCTTTTTAACTTAGGGTTTCCGATGGAAGCGGAGAATGTGGATTTTTCTCTGAGAGAATTGATCCGTCTGGATTATCTCGGAAGAGACCGCGCGTACGGAGGATTCGAATACAAAATTTCGGCATTGGAACAACTGCTGTTTCTGCTGACGCTCGCGGATACGTACGGTTTTCGCTGGGAGAATCCTTCCGATAGCACGATCATGAGTTTGGAACCGAACGGTTCCGTGAACGGCGGTCCTATGACCAACGGAGTTTTGACCGTAGGAGACAGCATCTACGCGCTCGGTTCCGCTATGACCGGAAACTTAGGAGTCAAAGCCTTCTTAAATCAAAGTGCGAACGACGGAGCCGTATATCGGAACGGAGACGCGACGACACCGACTCCGTTTACGATGGGAATCAACACTCCTACCTTGGCTCTTCTTGAATCTCCCGATCCGTCCGTGGTTCCCGCCTCGAACGATCCCGTGTTTACCAAAACGATTCCGTTTATGATGAAACTCATCGTGAACGCGGTTCTTTCCGGCGGAGGCCCTTATTACAATAAAAACCGAAGAGACGAAGCGGGAAACATTTACACGATCGACGGTAAACCGTACATCGATTCCAACGGAAACGATCTCATCTATAAATCTTTCTGGTCCAGTTCGGATTATCGAATCAAGGTTTCGGATACGGGAAGCGGAACTTGCACGGCTGGAAGTCTTTGCCGTTGGGTGGGGCCGGGCGGAAGAGAGTCTAACGCAAGTTATCTGAACAATCAATTTACGCAGGTCGCTTCGGGTGTGAACGCAAGCGGAACGAGAGGATGGAGCATTCCGATTTGGGAAATCGCGAAATCTTCCGGCGAGCGCGCTCTGGAAACGGACGAAGAAGTTCTTTATAAGAATTTTCAGTGGCTTCTTTCCGAAAAAAGAATGGTCGCGGTGATTCCTTTACGCGCTTCTCTCGGACCGGGAGTTCCGTACAAGATGGCCGCGTTCGTAACCGTGATCGCAAACGGACTCAAAGGGTTGATGGGAGCCAAACCTCAGTTTCAAGACGGAAGCAGCTGTTCGAGTAAACAAAACGGAAAGTGGAACATACTCGGTTCTTTGTGGAAACCGGGCTGCGCTTCTTCTACGCAGCCGAACTTTCGCGTAGCGGGGACGCAGGTATTGGAGGAAAATTTTTCTTCGCTTCCGGGCGACAGCATGTTCTTTCTCGAAGCCTGGGATTACGGAACGAGCGGAACGAGTTCGATCACGTTCAACAGCCTCGGAGATTCCAACGTTTACAATATCTTCTATCCGCCGAGTTCTCAATACGGGGTTCTGCCTCCGGTATTCGCATTCAATTTTCCTGTTATGGAACGCCTTTCGTTTTTGACGGCGGATGCGGTATCGCCTTCTCAGGTGAATTCTTATTGGGAGAAACGAAACAAACTTCTTCCCTTGATCGTATCCCTTGCAAAAACTCTAACGGATCAATCCGATTCGGCGACCAATAAGAATCCGTTTCAACTTTTGACCGGACTCAGCGCTGCGTTGACTCGACCTCTCTTGACTCAAACGACCGATCTCGAATCGAATTCGGGAGGAAGAACGATCACGGTCGTAAAGACCGCGCTTCCCAACGGAAAATTCAGAAACCGTTTTGCGGGGCCGGAGGAATATCTCTTTCGTCAAAGCGATCCGATCACGGAAGAACCCGTTCGCAGTCCTTTGTCCGTGTTGATCGAAAAGGAAAGGGGATTTCAAGACGGACTTTTGAATCTTGTATCCAAGACAAAACTTCTCACTCATCTCGTTCACATGCTTGCGGAAATGGGAAGACCTAGCCGTCAACCGGGAGCGGATCTTTTCTTTGCGGGACTTGCTGCCGTTGCCGGTGAAATCAAACTCACGTCGGAAACTCCGACCTCCGTTCAGTTCAACTTGCAGACGTATCTGGAAAAACTCGGAACCGATCTCGCGGCGTATCCCGATGCAAGACCGGCGAACGTGTACGATCCTCTTTGGGACGATATGGGAGTGGTCGCGGTTCGACTGAGGGATTATCTTTCCCGTGATTCGGTGTATTCCTTGATTCCGATGTTCGATTTTTCGATGGACTTGGTTTTGGACGTAACACCGACTCCAACGGAGATCGTACATCTTCTCAACTTGCTCGGATCGATCTTCCAAAATTCATCCGGGAATCGAGACTATCTCGTAACGACCTTATTGACTTCCGACACGCCCGCGTTGATCGAAGTCTCCGCCGTTTACGGAAGGTGTGTCAACGGAGTACTGATGGGACTTTCCTTAACGGGAGAATTCTTCAGTTATCTCGAAGCCGACATGAACACTCCGTATACGATCCGTGAAATCTTCGACGATTTGGATCGATTGACCGTATCGGATATGATGCAAAGCCGATCGGGAAACCGTTCTCTTCTTTACACGGCGGGAGTTCTGATGAATCTGTTTGCGGACATCACGGAAAAGGGAAGAAAGCCCTTTCCGGATGGAACCGTGTTCTGGGATCGATTCAACAAGAACGAGGATTCGACTACGTATTGGGACAATCTCACTTCGATCTTTAGCCGTTAATCATAACCCTCAAGTCTCTAACTCTAAAGCCGCTTTGCATCGTTCGATCCAAAACGATGCAAACCATCCTAACGCCGGTTGAACTTCAACCGGCTTTTTTTTACGGGTCCCCAGAAACCCCGGTTTACTTTGTTAGAAGGATCGAGCTGCCAGGTTCTGTCCTCATCGAACGACTCATAGGGAGTGATAGGCTCGCGTTTCCTTTGGAGCAGGTTCTTATGCAAATCGAGAAAGAAGATAGAAGTCGTATTCTGAATCGATCCTTTGCTCGCATAAGAAGAAATCCGTTGAAGGAAACGTATGAAAAGAAGTTCAGTGGAATTCCTTTAGAAGTTCTGCGAAACGCCGCACCGGATTTGAATGAAAGGGCAAGCCTTTTTCAAAAATGGATTCTTTGTCGGAACAAGTGAATCGGCGATTTCGATCCGTTTCTAAATAGGGTAATCTTTTTCATTTGTAGGAACTCATACAGAAACAAGGAACAGGGAATTATCAATCTTCCCCATTTTGCATATGGGTTAATTGTAGAAATCTCCTTATTAAAAAACAAATGTTATAAAAAGTTTTTTTATTCGAACATTCGAAAAAAAATCCGGAATATAAGTACGAGATAAGTATGAAATCGGACGGGCTTCGTATTCTTACCCCTGTTTTTAAAAAGAAAAAAGTGGAACAGGAAGGGAATGCAGATGCTCAATCAAAGAATCAAATGGATTTCAATCGTATTGTTTCTCTGTTGGCTCACGGTCGATTGCTCGGATAAAAAGAAAGATTCCGGCTTTGATCTGATGGCGTTATTCGACTTAGGAAGTCCGTCCGGCGGAGAAGTTTCGAACAATTCCGTCATTCCTCCTTACAACAACGTGGACAATAACGTTGCCACTCTTCCCGTAAATTTCGGAAACGCAGGACCGCAGGCGCATCTCTTCATCAATTCGTACGAAAACGTAAACCGGTATAAGGATCTGGAAATCCAGTTTTCCAAACCGATGAACCGCTCGCTCACCGAAGCGAGCATAACGTTGACCGGAACCTCCGGTCCTTTAGCGGGTCCGGGGATCGGTGTGGAATTTTACTGGGCAAGCGAACAAAGACTGATCCTCAATCCGTACCGAGAACTCAAAGCCGGAGAAAAATACACGCTCAACATCAGTCAAGACGCACTCACGGTTTCTAATAAACCGCTTCTTCCTTACAGCCAGGAATTTAAAACGACATTGAATTACTCTCTGAACAATTCGATCGTGCAGGGCGCGATGAACAAGGCGCTCAACGGAACCGATGATATTTCGTTGGATACGTCCGCGAACGTCACCGTGAATTCCTCGTTTCAAAATCCGGTCCCGGGCGAGAATTACATCGATTCGATCTATCTCCGAAAAAGCGGAAGCGGATCTTCGGTAAAACTTTGTCCGGGCGCTCTGCCCGGATCGACTTGCACGATGAACGCGATCAGCGTGAATCTTTCAACTTCTTCCGTGCCGCCTACGATCGGAGGAAACACGTATTACTACGAGATACAGACCAAGTTCGGACCGACGTATAAAAAATACTTCAGCTTCAATTACGGAAATCTAAACAACGCGAACAATCTTCTCGCAAACATTTCAAACGGAGTGATGGACGAAGCGCAGATGCTTCCGTTTTTGGGAAAGGTGATTCAGAAGTTTACGACCGGAGCGTTTAAGGTTCAGGACGTTAACGGAACCCCGAGAACATTTCAAGAATTCCTAATAGGATTACCCGATCATTCCAAAAAGAAATTTTACGATAACGGTCAGTGGAACATCGGAGAGGCTTGTATTCGTCCGGGACAATCCGGTTCCGGCGGAACCCATCGAATCGACGAATTCCGAAATCAACAATTTATATCCGTGTTGGGTGCAAAACCCGGCGCGGAGGGAAGAGGGTATTGCTGGGTTCCTTCTTCCGCATATCCAACGTATCCGACTTCGGTCGTGGAGCCGAAAGGAGCGGAGGATCAGGGAGAATGGGCGTTCGACAAATGGCCGAAAGCGGCCGCACCTTTCAGTCGTTATAACGCGCCTCTTGAGGATTCACTCGGCGCGGCGAGTATGACGATGGACGTGTATGTAACCGATATGCGTCTTCCCGCATTTGTGAAGAATGCCTCCGGCACGCAGCTTGGAAACGTCGCCGCCGACTTGCGCGTTAATCCGGGAACTGCGAACACCGCGCCCGGACTCGGACTCGATCTGAGTTCGCGTTATGTGGAAGTGGATCTCTTTATCGTTTCCCGGTATGAAGACTGGTATACGATCTTTATTTCACCGGGAACGTTGATGTATTTCAAGACGACCGCGCGTTTGAATTGGGATCCGAATGTAGACCCAGGTTTGAACGGAGGCAACAATCAGCTTCCGAATATTTACTTAACCACTCCTTCTCTGAGAATGGCAAGAGCTAGAAACGTTTTATCGGTGGATGGAACGGGAACCGTTTCGATGGCGGTACGAAGTCCGTTTGCAGTGAACAACACCGTGTTCCCTCTCAATCCGAGCAATGCGGACATCGATTCGGTAACGAATAACTTCTTCGTACTGCCTTGGTCCAATCCGACCTTCCTTCCTATGGGAATTTATTCCGGCGCGGAAGATACGAAAGACTTTATGTATACCGCTCCGATGGAATATTCCGGATCCAACGAAGGAGGGGTGGATAACATTCTCGTTCCTTTGATCGGAAGAGGAACGGTTCAGAATCTAGCGGGCGGAACCGTGCCTTACGTAAAAGGGATCATCACGCAATATATGCTGAAAGACATCGTGCAGAGAATCGCGCCGAACGTGTTGAATTCCGTGGTCGGCGCGCTTCGGGACGATGGGGTTACGATTCAATTGCCGAGTTATCTTCCGGATCCTCTTCGTAATTTTCCTTTGACCGTAAAGATGAAGCTCAGAACGGACAGCGTGATCAAACACGACGGAGTGAACAAAGGACTCGTGAGCAATTTGGATCTTTCCTTTTCAAGCAACTACGTGGACCCGCAGGGAAGAGGGCTCAGAAATCAAGCCGCAAAAACGGGAATGATCATCACGAGAAACCCTGCGACGCCGTTTCCTTCTTCCTATCAGTTTACGCAGAGTAACGCCAATCCGGGATTTCTGTTGTCGCTTCATTCGGATACTATTTCTCAAGCTGCGTTTCATCTTTGGCAAAGAAGAGGACTCGACATCACGATGAATAAGTCCTTCATCGAAACGATCAACAGCTATTCGGGAGGAAACCCTCTCTTTCAATTGACGACTACTTTACTCAAAGCCTCTCCGATCATTACGATCTTAGCACCGGGGAGAGAAAAACTGCAGGGTTTAAACGGATCGAACGCACTCGCACCGGCCGCAAAACCCTATGACGATATCGAGATGGTGATGGAACCGGTGCTGGCTCCGAGCGTAAAATTCAAACCGATGACTGGACCGGGAATTCCGAAGCTGCGTTTGTATTTTACCGAGATGCAGTTGAAGATCGTAGCGAAAAAACCGGCGAGCTGCACGGGACTCACCGGAGCCGAGTTGACGGATTGCGGAACGGATACGAGGCCGAACGGATACACATACACGTTAGGCGCGGTTCGAATCAGTTTGGCCGCGGACGCTGAGTTTAAATTCATCACGTTCTCCAATCCGAACAACGATCCTAATTTACAAAACTTGAATGCGCTTCAGGTGATTCTTTCCACGAATAACTTGGATTATACGGTGGAGGTTTTGGAAGGAATAGCAAACAATCCCTTCGGACTCGATCCCGACGGAATCAACAGCGTGATCGAACCGTTAGTCACTTCGCTTGTGGTGCCTCTTGTGAACAGCATCTTGAAGGAAGTTCCTCTTCCTCCGCAGATCAACTTTCCGAAACTGAGGCATCCGACCAATAACACCGCATGTGCGATCAACGCGAGAAGCAACGTGATTCAGTTCTTTACTCTCGCGACCGAGACCACATCGGATCCGTATATGTTAGGCGGAATGAGATTCATAGGAGCGGCTGCAAGCGATCCAAGTTCGCTGATCATCTGTCCTTAACGAATCATAACGAATCAAGTTCGTTAACGAGGCCTGCAAAATTGCAGGCCGTTCTAGTTTCGGATCATGCCATAAAATAAGTTTTTGTCTTCTTCTTGTCTTAAAAAAACTCTCTTCTCTCTAAAAAACTAATTTCAAAATCGTGATTCTCTGCATTCTAATACGTGCGAAAGAATTTTGATTGATAAAAAATCATGAGCTTTTATTCACAATTTAACTGAACGGTTGTAAGATAAAAAAGGTATTTGAAAATCAATGAATATAACGCTCTATCAGATTTCTTGCTATTTAGTCGCGACTATCCTCGCTTATAGAACGCTCCACAATCTATTTCTATATTATAAGAACAGAAAGCAGGTATATCTCTTACATTTCGCTTTTTTACAGGTTTCTTACGGCTTTTATCTATTGTTTTTTACAAAAACGATCAATGCGACCGATGCGCAAGAAGCTTTGATCTGGGAAAGACTCGAAAACGCATTTATTCCTATTTTCGGAATGACGATGATTCTTTTTGTAAATAGCTATCGTAGAATTTTCAGTAAGGATTTCGTTTATCTCTACATTCTTCTCAATGTTCTTTTGTCCGCCGTCATCCTCGTGGATCCGAATTCGTATCATATCGGGCTCGCGCACCAGAGAACCTTCCCCGCGCTGGGAATCGTGATCTACGAAACGGACCAGCCTTTGCTCGTTCAGTATTTTTATTTGTCCGGAATTTTGATGATTATCTGGACTCTCTTTAAGGTGATCACTCAGTTTGTACGGAACTTGTTTCGAAATTTATTTCTTCTCGTGGGTTTGATCGTCTTCTGCACGAACGTATTTCTCGACATTCTCGTCGCGATGGATATCGTTCCGTTTCCGTATACGTCCCACTTTAGCTTTTTGATTTTGATGTTTTCCGTGGATTCGTTTCTCACTTTGAACAAATCGGGAAGAGAAATTAGAGAGGAATTGAAACACGCTCTGACTTCTCCCGAAGAATTCGAACTCGACTCCGAAAAACAAACGGAAGGAAACAAAACGAAGGAAGAGGAAGTTCACGCGGCGTATTCCAAGATCGGTTCTCCTCATTCCGAAAAAGATCAGATCTTTATCCGAGCGCTCGGCGGCTTGGAATTGGAACGGGGAGGAGTTCGAATTCCACAGACGGAAATCTCGAGCAAAAAGAAGATGTTGAAGCTCGTCAAAATTCTTCTCATTCGTTTCGAGAAAGGAATTCATCGAGAGGAATTGCTCGAACTTCTTTGGCCGGGAATGACGGACAAGAACGCGCTCAACAGTCTGCACGCGCTTTGTTTTCGTTTGCGGAGAATCATCGGAAATCCGGAGGCGCTCGTCTTTTCGGAAGATCGTCTTTTTTTCAGACAGGATTTGGTGCAGACCGATTTTCAGTTATTCGAAAAACACTACGAGGGCGGGGCGAAGGCGCTTCGCAAAGGCGACACCGAACTTGCGATTCAGGAATTTCGTTTTGCAAGAGCGTTTTATCGCGGAGACTTTTTCGAGTTCGATCTGTATTTTCCGGAATCGGAAATCCGAAGAGAATACATTCGCAAGAGTCTGATCGAAATCTTCCGTTTCTTGTGCGAGAAAGACGGGGAGCGAAAGGAGATGGAAGGTCTTTTGGAAGATTCCGCGAGTTGGATTCGTTTGGATGATTTGGATGAAAGGGCGTGGAGATTTCATTTCGAGGCGCTTTTGCAGTTGGATCGGAAAAACGAGGCTCTTCGGAAATACGAAGAATTCAAAAAGTCCTTGAGAAAGGAACTCGGTGTGGACCCGGAACCGGAAACTCTCGGTTTGATCGAACGAATTCGTTCCGGCGCGGTGAGTCGGGCCTAGAAAGTCCGTCCGCGGAGTGAACGACGACTCCTACTTTGTAGTAGGTCCTACAAAGTAGGAGTGAAATATTCTGCTTTCCGGATCGAGGTTTTTCTGATACAGGGAAATTGCCCGATTCTTCCCACCCCCTCTCCACCGCCACCCAGAACTCAGCGCCTCGCTCCTATGGTCGCTCGTCAGGGCGGGGTCGCCCCTTTTCACAGAAGATCGTAGGAACTACAACGAATTCTATGTTTACAATGCTACCTTCTCTATAGTACGCGACTCGCCCAAAATAAAACGAACATTCTAAAAAAAATCATGGACGGATCTGAAGCCGCGATTAACTTTCATCAAAATCTCTTAAGCGATAAATGTGCCTGAAATGAGAAATCGAAAGTCGAAGTTTGGTTTACTTTTATTTGTAACGATTGTTACAATAAACGCTCTCTCTTGTTCCCTCGTTTATAACGTCACCGGAAGAACGATTTCTTCCTACGCAGAAGATCACCTAATCCCGTTTATGCTCCAATCCAAGGATTTGGACTCGGTTTGCAACGCCGGTGTCAGTTTGGCGCCTTTGATCGGTTCGTTTGAGCGGGTTGCCCCTCGTCCGGATCTCCCGATTTTGGTCGCGATGTTAGGAGCGGGAATGTGCGCGGAACGGGAAGCCCAGGAAGCGGAACTTCGTTATCTCGCCGCAGTTCGCAAAGGTAAGGGCGAAGAGGCGACCGATCATCAGGCGATCGAAATCCGCAACCACGGTCTTGCCGCAAAACGATACGGCGAAGCCTACAAACGTTTTAATCTGTATTTCGGAGAATGGAACGGCAAATGTCCTTCTCTTTCCAAAGAAGATCAGTTCTATTATTTGATCGGTCTTTCCGCGAGTCTTCTCGCGATTCTTCATGACCGGGCCGCACAAGGCGTCGCGAACGTTCCCACCGACATCCCGTCGATCGTGTCTAACGCGTCCAAATGCTTGAACGCGGAAGAATGGTGGGGAGTTCCCCTCGCTCTCGAAGCGATCATCTGGCTTTCGATTCCGGGTGCGACTCCCGCAGGGAAAGATCCGTTTCAGCAACTGGACCGTGCGGTCGCGTTAGGCGATAAAGCGGGTGTCAGTCTTTCCCGCGCCTTTCAAATCCAGGCGTTAGCCGGAAGAGGAAATCAGGACGCGATCAAAAAGGCCGTAAAGGAACACGCGAAAATTTTAGAGAAAGGTCAGGGAAATCCCGAGTTTCAACTTCTCGAATCGTATGCGGAACAACTTTCCAGACACGAGTCCGATAAAATCTGGACCAAAGAAAAAGGCCATCGCGGTCCGTTGCTTCTCGGAAGTTTTCCGCAAGGCAAACGAGATCTGAAAGAAGACGACGATCTTCTCAAAGGTCTTTGATCCGAAGTCATTCTAACTAAGAATTCAATAGTAAGGAGAATATCCATGAAAGGAATCCGTTTCCAAATTCTAACCGTTCTTGCGTTGGCCCTTGCGTCTTCGCTTTCGGCGGCAGATCCGATCAATAAAACGATCTGCGTCTTCGATCCGTCCGGAACACACGGTGATATCTATAAGTCCGCTCTTCGTTATCAAGCACAGGCTCTGAACTGGGGAATCCGTCTCGAACCGAAGGCTTACACGGACGAAGTCGTTGCGAACTCCGATTTCAAAGCGGGCAAGTGCAATCTCGCTCTTTTGACGAGCCTTCGCGTTCGCGGTTACGTTCCCCAATCCGGTTCTCTCGAAGCGATCGGCGCTCTTCCTTCGTATGATCTTCTGAAAAGAACGATCGACGTTCTTGCAAATCCGAAAGCGAGACAGTTGAACGTCGCGGGAGAATACGAAACGATGGCGATGTTTCCCGGCGGTGCGGTATATCTTCTTTTGAGAGATAAGAATCTCCGTTCCATTAAAGATCTCGCAGGAAAGAAGATCGCGACTTTGACCTACGATCAAGCGGCGACTACGATGGTCGACGTTGTGGGTTCTTCCATGGTTCCCGCCGAGATCGCTACCTTTGCCGGAATTTTTAACAACGGACGTGCGGACGCTTGTTATTCTCCCGCGGTCGGTTTTAAACCTCTCGAATTGATGAAAGGCGTTATTCCGAACGGCGGAATCGTAAAGTTTCCGATCGGACAACTTACGTTTCAAATCGTCGGAAAGACCGCGGACTTTCCTGCGGATTACGGAAATCAATCCAGACAATGGGCGGCGACTCAGTTTGAAACGATGCTTGAGTTAACCAGAAAGGCGGAAAAAGAAGTTCCCGCCAAGTATTGGCTCGAAGTTCCCAAAGAAGAAGTCAAAGGTTACTTCGAGAAATTCAGGGAAGTTCGCATTAAACTCCGAGACAAGGGCGTATATCACGCTTCCATTCTCAAGCTGATGAAAGGAGTTCGTTGTAAGGCGGACGCCGCTGCGGAAGAATGTTCCGATTCCTTAGAATAACCAGATAGAACGAGAACGCATGGCAAAGAAAATCGTATCTTGGGCAGTATTGCTCTTTCTTTTTGTTCCTTTGATTCAAAGTTTCGGTCAGTTGGTCCAGGCTCGAATGCTCGAGTTGGGAGAATCCATCTGGCCGCGTTATGCGGAGATTCGGATTCACTGCATCGCGTCCGAAATCAATTCCTTGGAGAAGGTGGAAGTCAGCGCTTCCGATTCAGCGCTTTTGGAAGAACTGGATTTAGGAACGGATTCCGCTTCCAAAACGCCCTCGAAAAAGGAAAACACGGCAGAGTCTTCCGTGTTGCCTCCGATGGAGTTGAGCCTGGGGCAAAAACTCTATTGCGGCACGGAACGAAAACTTTCTTCGATCACGATCTTTGCAATCGACTATATTCCGATGACGATGGTGATTCTGCTTCTCGTCGCCGGGATCGTCTCGACTACGAGGCGTTATCATATCGCTCTCAAAAACCCCGAAAACAAAAAGGAAGAACTCGCTTCGGAGTTAAGTCAGATTCTCGCGAATGCGATCCTTGTTTTTTCCGCAGCGTCCATGTTGCCGTTCAGCAAGGGAGTGGACGCGCAGATCCAAGTCTTGTGGATCGCGGGGCTCGTTTTTCTGAGCGCATTGAACGTTTATAATATTCGAAATTCTGAATTTACTCATATTCCGGCGGACCGGCAAAAAAGCAGGATGTCCGAGATTCTTCTCGCGATTCCGTTGTATTGTTGGATGGCCGTCGTCTGCGGAGTGTATTTTACTCTGATCGAATATCATCCAGCCGGTCTTGCGATCTATCTGCAGAAATTGACCGCGCACGCCACGTTGTATATACAGATCGGTTTGTACGTTTGGACCGGGATTTTACTCCGCGACACTTCTCTCGGGAGAAGATTCTTCGATCTATTGAAACCTTGGAAACTTCCCGCGGAACTTTTAGCGGTGATCGTCGTGATCGCGGCGGCGCTTCCGACCGCCTACAGCGGCGCTTCCGGGATCGTCGTATTGGCGTTAGGTGCGACCATCTTCGTGGAACTCCGAAGAGCGGGCGCCTCGCAGGAAAGAGCGTTAGCCGCAACCGCCATGAGCGGAAGTTTGGGAGTGGTTCTTCCTCCTTGTCTTTTGGTGGTGATCGTCGCTTCTTTGAATCTGGACGTGACCACGGACGAACTCTTTCACTGGGGTTGGAGAGTATTCGCGGTTTCCACGACCTTGTTCTTGGCAGTAAGCTGGTTTTTACGCAAAGAATCCTGGAAGATTCAGCCGGAATCCGGCGCGATGAAAACGACTTGGTCCGTTTTTAAACCGTTCAGTTTGTATATTCTGATCGCGGTTGTGATCGTATTCGTGCTTGTGTTCGGTCTCAATACGCATTTCGACGAACATACGGCTCCGTATATGTTGCCGATCGCGATGCTTGCTTTGATTTACTGGGATCACAAACAGAGTCAGAAGGAGCATCATCCCGCTTCGAACGTGCGAGACGTCGTGAAGATTTCCAGAACCTCGTATGATACCGGCTCTCACCTCGGCGCTCTTTTGATGCTCATGGGGCTTTCGGCTTGTATGGGAGGGGTGTTCGAGCGTTCCAACGTGATCAATCTCTTCCCGAGCCAGTTAGGTTCTCCATTGTCCGCGATGATCGTTTTGACGATCGCTCTCGTGATCATCGGAATGCTGATGGATCCGTACGGCGCGGTGATCTTGGTTTCCGTTACGCTGTATCCGATCGCGAAGGCGAACGGAATTCATCCATTGAACTTTTGGATGACGGCTCTCGTTTCCTTCGAGTTGGGATATTTGACTCCGCCGGTGGCGCTCAATCACCTTTTGACCAAACACGTAGTACGCGAGTATTTGGAGAAAGAACCGGAAATTCATCACGCGAGTTTCTTTTCGAGATACGAGCGCGTGATCGTTCCGATCATCGTTCTTTTTCTGACTTTGATCGTAACTGCCTTCGGTCCGATTCTCTATCAAAACTGGGGATCTAAGTAAAGAATTCAGAAGAGAAAGAATTCTTACTGAAAAGCATTGGGAAGTCGAAAAATTCTTTCGAAAGAGTTTCGATACTTCTTCGAGTATTTCGGAAATCAAAAGCCCGGGCGGAAACGTTCGGGCTTTTTTCGTTTGTGCGGGTTTGTTCTAGTTCGGACAAAGAATGAAAGGAGTCTTTCGGCTGAATTGCTTTATCTAATTTGAATATTCTAAATCGTAAATTTTCTTGTGAACTGCGAACGCATAAATCGAGGATTACTTTCGCGCAACGGCTAGAAAGGCGGAAGTTTCGAGAACATTCTTTCCGTATCTGCGTTCGATGATTCTGCCGCAGTCCAAAATCAAGTCTCTGGAATTTCCGAAATTCTTTCCGGAAAGAGCGGTTTCAAATTGTTTCGTGAATTCTCCGGAGGGAATTCCGATCGCGGAATAAATCCGGTCCGAAACCAAGATCCAATATTCACCCGCTTTTAAGGTGGTCTTTTTGAGATCCAACTCGACCGCCTTGTAATCGAAGTAACGAACTTTCGTTTTTTCGAAGGCGTTTAACCGTTCGTTTTTATACACGAAAGCGGGCAGCTCTTGAAAATGAATCCAACCCAATTCTCCCGTTTTAGCGACGAGATAAAAGAGGGAAAGGTTTAAGAACGGAATCGGCATCTTGGAAAGAATTTTTCCGATCTTTAAGACCATTTCCTCTCCGCGGACACCGGAGGTTTCGTTGGCTAAGGAGAGAATTCCTTCGAGTCTCGCTTTGAACGCGGATTCCAAAACGCCCGGACTCGGAAATCCCGCGAGAATCCCCACGCAGCCGTCCGCGCTCGGAATGACGTTCACATAATCGCAGTTAGAGTCTCCGCTCATTCTCGGGAAAAGGGAAACGTCCAAATTGCGGATCTTGGGAAGTTGAATCCGATAAAACGCGCGCTGCACCGAATCGGCGATCTCCCTCGTTCTTTCATTCATCGCTTCTTGGGTCGGTTCGTCTTCCATTTCCTTTTGTTGAAAGAATTTCAGACGAAACGCGCGAACGAGTTCCCCGATTTCGTCGTCCCGGTTGGCGACGGGATGTTCTTCGTAGACGTCGCTTCCCCAGTCTTGAACGAGAGTCACAAGAGAACGCATCGAAGCGTATATTAGCTTTACGGAATAGAATACGAGAGAGGCCAAAAGCATCGAAAAGGAAAGGGCAAAGGCGAGACGGATCGAAAGGGAGATCGCCTTGCTTTGACCCAAAGGAGATTTCAAAATGATGTCGTCCGCTACCGTATAGATCAAAAAGAACAGAAAACTGAGGACGAAAACGGCGATGGGAAGCTTGAGTTTGGAAGGAATTTTGTTTAACAATTTATTCTCTCTCTATCACCTTCATCAAAACGATCGAGACCAGGAACAGTATCGTCAAAGGAACGAACAGGAACAACATGGAAATCAAATCCGGACCCGGTGAAAGAACCGCGGCCGCGATCGCCAGAACGATGATCGCTTCCCTCCACTTCGAAAGCAGGAAAGAAGAACGAATGATTCCCAAACTGCCAAGGAGAATGAGTACAACAGGAAGCTGAAAAGATAAACCGAAAATCAAATGGATGTTAAAAAAAATTTCGTAGTATTCGTCGATCGGAAGTCTGGATTCGATGTCGGGCGGACGAAAGTTGATGAGAAAAATCTTAAGAAGATTCTCGAACGCTTCGGTCCAGCAAAGCCAAACTCCGAACCAGAACAGAAGGGTGCTGAATAAGATCAAAAATTTCCCGTAACGATCGGTTTGGCGATCGAGGGCGGGGGAAATAAATCCCCAGAGAAAAAACAGAACGAACGGAAGGCTCAAGAGGATCGAGATCATAAACGAACTCTTGAGATAAATCATGAACGGAGCCATCAGTTTGATCTGATAGAAGGTCGCCTGAGGACCTAACACGTTCTTATACGGCTGCGCGAGAATTTTGTGGATCTCTTCTCCAAAAAAAAGGGAGATTCCCATAATCACGGCGACGACGAGAAGCGACCGAATGAGAACCATCCGAAGTTCTTCGAGATGATCCCCCAAGGTCATATACTTTTCCCGATCTCGAGAGAGCGATTCTTTCGAGGGCGTCGGACTAGGGAGAGAGGTCGTTTTGGATTTTTTCTTTCCGGCCATTCCGCGGATGGTCAGGCAGATTTGGATTTTTTGGATTTGGAAGTTTTCGCTTCTTCCTTAGGAACGGATTGTTCTTGGCCGATTTGCTGGGACGGTTCGTCCGATTCTCCCGTTAAGGATTTGCGGAAAGAACGGATTCCGTCTCCGAGATCCTTTGCGAGAGAAGGCAATCTCTTTCCTCCGAAGAGTAGAAGAGCGATAAAAAGAATCAGTAGAATTTCAGTCCAACCGAGTGATCCGAAGACTGCCAGTGGTGCTAACATAAGTAATACCTCAAAAACAGCTTTGAAAGCAAAGCCTGATTGTTAGACTTTCCCTTTGCTTTTATCTGTCAAATAGTAAGTAAGGACATTTGGTTCGATCACGGGTTCTTCTTGGAACGCGGAAAACGGTTTCTTTTTTCGAGAATCCGTGAGAAAGCTGATTTTATGGAAATATCTTCGCTCAGTTCCTCCGCAGGCGCCGCTTCTCCCGAAGTCGTTGCAACGCCCGAACCGGTTTCCACCGGGTCGGCTTCTTCTTCGATTTTGCCGGAAAAGCAAGAGGGGATTCTCGTTTCCGATCCGGTTTCGTCCACCGGCGGAATCGTCAATACGCAGGCGTAACTTAGGAAAGAAAATTCCCTGAAAACGAGGGGATTCCCGGCGGTTATATCCATTGAACTTTGAAAATGGCCGATACTCTTAATAGCAAATCCGATTGGGAAAAAAACTGTATTTAGTATGGCACTCACCAAAGAACAAAAGCAGGAATTCGCCGAAAAACTGACGGACTTCAAAGTTTACTTAGACGATCTCAAAAAGGAAAGTAACCTATTTAAGTCCCAACTGAAGAAGGTTCCCAAGCTCGAACCCTATTATCAAATCGCCTTGTCGATCAACGCGATCAAAACGATCAACACCTGTCTTTTGGTCAACGACCTAAGCGTGGCGATCCTCGATATCAAAAGCGATACCTACCTGAATACGGGACGGAAAGAAATTTACAACGCGATCTCCGTAATGGAGAAGATCGTAGGCGCGGACTTCGAAGGAAGTTTGGCGGAAAATAAGGATCTTCTGGCGAAAATTACCGAATTTAGTCCGGTACAAAGATTGAATTTTATCAAAGCGATTCGTCAGGTAACTAACAAAACGATCGATGCGTTCGGAACCAACAGCAAATGGAAATGGAGCTTTCCCGAGATTCATTTTAAGATCGCGGTTTTGTGTAAGAACGTATTCGACTTCCGAGCCTTTGAAAAAGAAAGGGATTTGGAAAACCCGCACTATTATATCAGACAGGAACACTTTAATTTGATTCTCGAATTGTGTAACTACGCCGCACAAGAATACCGCGCCAAGTTCGACCTTTCCACCCAAGACGCAGGGGATCTGAAAAAGTCCATCTCGA
This sequence comes from Leptospira yasudae, assembly GCF_003545925.1. Classification (NCBI taxonomy): domain Bacteria; kingdom Pseudomonadati; phylum Spirochaetota; class Leptospiria; order Leptospirales; family Leptospiraceae; genus Leptospira; species Leptospira yasudae. The sequence goes on from NZ_QHCU01000005.1 coordinate 88,964, forward strand.
TGCTCGAGGTGAACCGTAAGATTCTTCAGACGACGGGTGACGGAGAAACGGAAGATCTGGAAAAGACAAAAACATTGATCGAATCTCTCAAAGAGAAAGTCGAATCATTAGAAGCGGATAAAGAGAAAAAGAAAAAGAAAAAATAGACCGAACGAGTCTGATATATATTATAGGAAAAAAGGAGACTGAATCAAAGATGGCATTGGCAGAAGTCAACGATTCAAATTTTAAGAGTGAAACATCCGGAGGATTGGTCCTCATCGATTGTTGGGCGGAGTGGTGCGGCCCTTGTAGGATGGTTGCTCCCGTTCTCGAAGAACTTTCCAGCGAAATGAACGGAACGGTAAAAATCAAAAAGCTCAACGTGGACGATAACCAAGATACGGCGCAGAGCTTGGGAATTTCTTCCATCCCGACACTCTTGCTATACAAAGACGGACAACTTGTGGATAAGGTGATCGGAGCGCTTCCGAAAGCTCAAATTAAGAATTTTATCGAAAGACACAAATAATTCTTTTTCCTTCCATTAACGTACTATGCTGAAAGAAACATACAAAGGTTATACGGAATTGCCTAGAGGAGGGTATCTGATCGATACCTCCGAGGGATACCTTCAAATCGGCTCTCCACCGGAAACGATCAAAGACACAATGGGGTTCGAGAAAAAAACCCCGTTGGTCTTTATTCTCCCGAACAAATTCTTTCACGTTGAAAAGGGAATCAGCACCGCAGAACTCGAATTCCCGATTTATTATAACTTCTTTTTAAGACAGAAAAAAACGTTTATCGTATGTACGGAAGAACAAAGAGTTCAGCTCATCACCGTACTCAGAGAGTCCCTCATGGGACCGGACAACATCAACCTCAAGAGCGAGTATCTCAACGGGGAAGAATCCTTCGGGTTTCCCGATATGAAAGCGGAGATGGCTTACTTCCGCGGATACAAGGGACTCGAAGACGTCGTGGAATTCAAGGTCTTCGACAACGACAATAAAGTATATTATGGAAACGTAATTATTCTCAAGCTGGAAAGCGGAGACTTTCTCATCGAGGACGGAGAAAGAAAAATCGAAGTTCCCGGCGAAGTCGGGTTCAACATCAAATACGATATCGGGGAAAGACCGACCGAACCCTTTCAAGCTCCGATCATCGGAATCACTTGTCTCGGACCGTCTCACGGATTCGATCCGGAGGACAACACCTCGGGCTTCATCATCTGGTTGAACCACCAAGGAATTATGGTGGACCCTCCGGTCAATTCGACCGAGTGGCTGCGTCAATCGAACGTAAATCCGAAACTCATCAACCACGTCATTTTAACGCACTGTCACGCGGATCACGACGCCGGAACCTTTCAAAAGATTCTCGAAGAGAACAAGATCACGATTCACGCGACCGAAACCGTGATGGACAGCTTCTTGCGAAAGTATTCCGCGCTCACCAAAATTCCGAAAAAAGAACTGCAGGAACTCTTTCACTTCCAGCCGATCATCATCGGAAAAGCCACGATGATCAACGGCGGAGAATTTAATTTTCATTATGCGCTTCATTCGATTCCATCGGTCGGATTCGAATTCTTCTTCCAGGATCAATCTTTCATCTACACGTCGGATCATTTGAACGAGCCCGAAATTCACGATAAGATGTATGCCGCCGGAATTCTTCCCGAATCCCGCTGGAAGTTCTTCAAAGAGTTTCCTTGGGAACGTAGAATCATCTACCACGAAGCGGGAATTCCTCCGTTGCATACGAGAGTGAGTTATCTCGCGTCTCTGCCTCCCGAAATTCAGGAAAAGATCACCGTATATCATATCGCGAGAAAGGATATGCCCGCGGGAACCAAACTGAAACTCGCGCGTTTCGGAATCGAGAACACGTTGTATCCGGAAATCACTCCGCCGAAACACATCGAGGCTTATAACCTCTTGGATGTGATGACGCAGATCGATATCTTTCACGGCTTCCCGATCGAAAAGGCAAAAGAATTCTTACTCATCGTAAACGAAGAACGATACAAACGCGGAGATCAGATCATCCGCAAAGGAACTCCGGGTGATAAGTTCTACATCATCGCATCCGGAAACGTAAAGTTCGAGGGACTCAAGCAGGACGGAGAAGGCCCGATCAAACGATACGGAACCTACGAATATTTCGGCGAAGCTTCTCTCGTATTGGATCTTCCGAGAGCGGCGGACGTATATGCGGAGACGGATGTTCTCGCCCTCACCATTGAAAAGAATAAGTTTTTACAATTCATTCGTAATTCGGATCTGAAAAATAACCTAACAAGACTGAACGAAATTCGAGATTCCAACTCTTGGAAAGCGTTGGCCGAGTCGAGACACTTCCGCGGATTGACCAGTCATCAGATTACACAGCTGGAATTGATCATGACCTTGCATAAAGTGAACGCAGGTTCAATTCTTGTCAGAGAAAAAGAATTTTACGGTGATGCCTATATCATTCGCAATGGAAAAGTAAACGTCTATCAGAACGGAAATTTGTTAGCCGAACTGTCCGACGGGGACTTCGTAGGAGAGATATACAACATCTCCAAAAACTTTGTATCGAATTATACGTTTAGAGCTGAAGTAGATACGGAATTATACTCCATTCAGCAGAATGATCTGATCGATTACGTGAAGAAGAATCCCGGCGTTTACATGAGAATGAACACAGTCTATTCGTAGACGCAGGGAGAGATTAGAATGGAAAGAGTCCTTCAATTCACGGAAGAACACGAAGCGTTCCGTGAGATGGCTAAAAAATTTTTCGAGACGGAAGTCGCTCCGCATCATGAATCCTGGGAAAAAGTAGGAATCGTTCCGAAAGAAGTTTGGAAAAAAGCGGGCGCTAACGGACTTCTTTGTCCGAACATTCCCGCCGAATACGGCGGATCCGACGCCGATTTTCTATATAACGTAATCATAATAGAGGAATCCGCAAAAGTGGGAAACAGCGGATTCTTTATTTCCTTACACAACGACGTTATCGCTCCTTATATCTCCTCCTACGCGGATGACGCGCAAAAAAAACGCTGGTTACCGGGGTGCGCTTCCGGAGACAGCATTCTTGCGATCGCGATGACGGAGCCGGGCGCCGGTTCGGACCTCAAAGGAATTCGGACTACCGCGGTGGAAAAGAGCGATCACTACGTGGTCAACGGACAAAAAACCTTCATTTCCAACGGACAATTGGCAAATTTAGTGATTACGGCTGTTAAACATGATAATGGCACGATGTCCCTCCTCATGGTGGAAGAGGGTATGAAGGGTTTTGAACGAGGGAGACGACTCGAAAAGCTCGGTCTGAAAGCGCAGGATACGTCGGAACTTTATTACAACGATGTGATCGTTCCGAAAGAGAACCTGATCGGTAAACAAGGACAAGGCTTTCGATATTTGATGCAGAAGTTGGCTACGGAACGTTTGGTCCTCGGACTGGCTGCCGTGGAAGCGACCGCGCTCGTTCAGAAAATAACCCTTCAATACATCAAGGAAAGACAGGCATTCGGTAAAAAAATCGGCTCCTTTCAGCATATCAAATTTAAGATGGCTGAGATGGCGACGGAACTGGAGATGTGCCGAACTTTCGCCGATAAGGTTACTTTGGATACTATGGCCGGAAAATCGGATACCGCACAGGCTTCGATGGTGAAGTGGTATTCGACCGAGATGCAAAAACGTCATACGGATGAGTGTTTGCAGTTCTTCGGCGGTTATGGTTATATGATGGAGTATCCGATTGCCAGAGCGTATCTGGACGCGAGAATCCAGACAATTTACGCGGGAACGACGGAAATCATGAAGGAGATCATAGGCAGAAGCCTGGGACTCTGAAATAAATTTCCTAAAGTTCCCGTCGAATGAAACGGGATAAAAATGAATACCTGCCGTAACTTTAGCGTAGGAAGAATTCTTCCTATTTTAATTCTATCCTTTGCCGGACTGGTTCCGGCGGGTTCCTTAACCGCACAAGTCACCTGTACCGGACAGGCTTGTACGATCATACCGAGCAGCATTTCTTCCCAGTTCAACGGACTGGAAAATGAGATTCGGACCAAGTATTTGAACGAAGTCGTCAAGTCCATGGCGGATGCGGCTTTGTTGACCACGATCAACTCCTCGATGATGGGACCTGGAACGATCAATCGGTTTCAAATCGGAGGCGGGGTTTCTGCGGCGGGCGTAAAAAACGAAGACATTCAAATTCAATATGCGGGGGTGACTCTCCCGAATCTTCCGAACGGCGGAGCTTCCTTAAGCCCGACTCTGATGGCGGGAGTCAACCTGGGTTGGCTCACCGGAAACGGTCCTTCCGATCAGGAAGAGGAAAAACGTTCCTTTCTTCATAGAATCAATATCTACGTTCACGGATTTCAAGGAAATTTGAATCAAGGCGATCTTAGAAATCTCAACAACCAAACGGACCAATATAGAATTTCGGGAAATTATAATTCTTTCGGCGCGACGGTTCGTTTTCAGCTCATTAAAGAACGTTATACGCGTTTGGACTTTTTCGGTTTTACGGGATTGAGTCTCGGACTTGGATTCCATCGTAAAACCGAAGAAATGAGTTTGGGTTATTCTCCGACCTCGATCCCGAAAGTTTCCTTCGGTCCTGCGAGCGGACGTTGGGACGCCGACTTTACGATGGATTACAGAGCGAAATCAGAATCCTTACCGATTGATATTCGAACCGGCGTGCGCTTGTTTTACTTTCTTACGATTTTTGCAGGAGCGGGAATCAGTCAGAACAGCGGAAGTTCCAATTTGAGCTTGGCCGTGAGCGGTCCTCTTACATTGACTTTGGACGCGGCAGCGGCCGGTTTGCCGATGCAATTCTTACAGGGGTATTCCGCTTCTTCGACCGGAAATCTTTCGATCCGAACTCAAGGAGACGCAAGAGCGAAGGACAGTCTGAACTATTTGATCGGCGGGGTTGAAATCAACCTTCTTACCTTTAAGGTTTTGGTGGAAGGAATGGTTGCGGAAAAGATTTATTCCGCCAACGTCGGCGTGAAGTTCGCACTCTAAATCGACGCGGCACACTTCTTGCATTCTTATTTATATCTTCCGATTTTCATCCCATAGATCTTCGATTTATGGGATGATTGCTTTAGAAGTAAACAGAATGTATTCGAGGGAACCGCAATGATACAAACATCTACAGAATCTTCCGTTCATATTTCCTGCATCCCGAGAGACGATTCCTATGCTCTGAAGGTCAATATCTCGAACAACGAGATCGGAATCATTTACCGAGTGACTGCCGCGCTTTTCGTGAGAGGCTGGAACATAGAAGAAGCCGTCGCGGAAACTTCGCAGGACGGATACATCAGCGATATCTTTATCATTAAGAATGTGGATCGTCTTCCGATGACGGACGAGATGCTGCAGACGATTCATTCCGATCTCAAGGAAATGTTTTTTCAGGGTGTTTCGGTTATGAGTTATCTGGAACGTTTTCCCGAAAAAGCCGAGTATCTGAAGAATAAGGATCGATCCAATATCGAATTGTTTTTATTCAATTCCCACGGAAGCGATTGTACCGTTATGGATCTCCGTATGAAGGACAGACCGGGAATCATCTTTGAAATTTCTCAGCTTCTGTTTCTGTATGGAATCGATATCCTTTCGTTTAAGGCGGTTACCGATTCCGGTTCGGTGCGGGATACGTTTTTGCTGAGACTCGAAAACGGAAGCAAGCTCGAAGAATCGCTTCACTTTGAAAGATTGTCCACCGCATTAAAAACGATTCTTTAATCCGAAATCGAAAATCGGCAAACCGATAATTTGCGCCTATACAAGGTTGAATCGGTTTTGAAAAGCGATTGGAAAGACTCGGCGCTTCGAAAATCAGGAATGTCCGTGACCGGGTTGTTTTAATTTCCAGATAAACGCCAAGAACACGGAGCAGATGATTCCAGAGGTTAGAAAGGAGAGCGCAGGACCGTAACTGAAATAAATCAGACAAAACGCGAACGGAGCCAAACCTCTTCCCAGAGAAGCGAGGCTTCGAAACATTCCTAAGTTCGTGCCTTGTTCCTCTTTTCCGGAAACAAGAGAAACTAACGTGGAAAGGGAAGGGTGAAGCAGCGCGCTTCCCGAAGCCAAAAAGGTGAGCGATATAAAAAGCTGATACGAGTTCGATACGAAATAGAGAAGCCCGAAACCGACGATCAAGAAGAGGGCGCCCGCTCGTACGAGTCTTGTTTCCTTTACCTTGCCGGAAAGTCTTCGAAAGACCCCGCCTTGGATCAAAACGATGATCAATCCAATATATACGAAAGTCAAACCGATCGCGATCGGACTGTAATTCAAAAACTGGCTCAGATAAAAGTTGATCGAAAACTCGAAACCGGAAAACGCGAACACGAACACGAAGTAAAGAAGGGAATACAAAACCACTTCTCTGTTGTTCGAAGTGAATACTCCGATGATCGGATGGATCTTTTTCTTTTCCTGAACTTCCCGATCTACGTTTAAGGTTTCCTTAAACCAGAAAACGATCATCAATAGATTGATCAACGCGATCGTAGCTGCCGCGAGAGCGGAAGCGGGAAACACGGTGAATGAAATGTCCGGAAACGCGAGTTCCAAAAAGCTCAGATCGATTTTTGAAAACAAACCTCCGGTCGGCGGACCCGCGATAAAACCGAGTCCGACTCCGGCTCCGATCAAACCCATTCCTTTCGCACGATCCTTTTCGCTCGTGATGTCTGCCATCGCCGCGGAAGCTACGGAGATATTTCCCCCCATCATTCCGGTGATCACTCTGGAAAAAACGAAGAGGGAAAAACTTCCCGAAAAAAACCAGACCGCGTATCCGAAAAAACTTCCTAAGCTTGTAAATACGAGAACCGGTTTTCTTCCCACACGGTCGGAGATTCTTCCCCAGATCGGAGCGAACGCAAACTGAAGAAGAGAATAAAGACTCGCGACGATTCCACCGAAGAGAGCGACGAATAAGGACCAATCTCCCGACGAGGCTTCCATTAAAATTCTTGTAAGATCGGTGAACTTATCCAAGACCGGATCGCCGGACTTAGCGAGAAAGATTTTGAGTGTTTCGGGAAAGATGGGAAAGATCACGGAAAATCCCATCATATCTATAAAGACGGTAAAGAAGAGGACGAAGGATAATTTATTCATGCTAAGTAGAATGGCCCGAAGACAATAGTCTTCCAAGCCACCCGCCTTGTCTCAACATTTTCGAAAAAAGAATCGGTTATTGGTTTTTACTTAAGAGACGTTTGAGTTCGTCTAAAGTGTTTTTTGCGGTAGCCTTGAATTGATCCGGAATCGAAGCTTCGATCTCTGCGGAAAGACGGATGAAATTCTCCTGAAGTTTGGCGAGCGCTTGTTGTCTGCCTTCCCCGCCTTTGGAAAGAATGTCCGTGGCGTCTTGAACCGTTTTATTGAGAAGTTCGCGAACCTGATTGGCCTTTAGACTTTGATTCGCTTCTCCCTTTTCTCTGAGCTCTTGGTAGATCACATCCAATTCGGAAAGGGATTGCTTGAGTTTTCCTTCTCCGTTTTGAAACAGGGCGATTCCCGCGTTTAAAATGTCCATCAGTAGCTTTTCCAATCTAATTCTCCTCTTTTTCTAAACTGTATCAGGTAAATTAGGAATTCTCGATTAACTTTTTGATCTGATCCCGGATTCTGGCCGCGGTTTCGTAATCCTCGGTTTTCAGCGCGTTGTTCAGGGATTCCTGAAGGATTTCCAATTGGGTTTTCGGAAGTTGGGAAATCTTTTCGCGGGCGATGGATTCTCCCGGAATCTCCTCGTCCTTCATTTCGATTCCCGCTTCTTCGATCACTTTTTTGGCGAGATAGATCGGGGCGTTCGCTCTGAGTGCGAGGGCGATGGAGTCGCTCGGTCTTGCGTCCAATATGATTACGTCTTCGTCTTTACGGAGGGTGATTTTCGCGTAGAATGTGTTATCGATGATTTCTTCGATCGAGATTTTTATGATGCTTACGTTGAGAGTGGTGAGAAGTACGGTCATCAAATCGTGAGTCATCGGTCTCGGCGGTTTGGTTCCGTCCAAAACGGAAGTGATGGAATGGGTTTCGAGCGGGCCGATAAAAATCGGAACCACTCTGGAATCGGAATCGTCCTTTGTTTTTAGAAAAACCGCGAACCCAACGTTGGTCAAAGAAATGTCTGAAATTTTTGCTTCTACAAGATCCATTCCCTTTGGAGGCTATCTTTGTACACCTTTGGTGTCAAATGCTTTACCGGTGAAATCAATCCAGTTTCTGAATCCAGTCGTGAAAACCGGCGCACATTTCCCGGACCGTAGGCATGTGAAATAAAATTCCCAAATGTCCCTGATCGAATTTTACGATTTGATTGTTCGGAGACGGGAGCGCTCTCAATTCTTCTTCCACCGAATCGACTGGAACGATCTTGTCCAAGGTTCCCAAAACGGAGTAGATCGGAAGCTGAAAGTTTCTCTGAAGCTCGGTGTAATTGATCGAACCGTCGAAGGAAAAAAACGCGTGGTCCTTGCTCAGTTGAGAACGGATGAACTGAAGAATCACCTTCGTCGATTCTTCGCAGAAAATATCCTCGATTAGGAAATACCATTCCGGCGGAGAAATCTGTCTGTAACCTACGAAGTCTCTCAGGTTCACCACCTTCGTGCTGAGTTCGAAAGAAACGGTTCTCAGAGAGGAATGAAGACCCAATAAGAACTTAAAGAATTTATTGAGGTCCACGGTCGGAAGAGTGGATTGAAGGGAGAAGGTCGTAAGGTCGAAGATAAAATCGCTGATCGACTTTGCGGGTAAAAGGCTGAGTCCCGTTTTGATCGCGTTCATCCCCGGAATGTTCGTTCCCACGGAAACGAAGTTCGGAGAAGTTACGGAGATGATTCCGGAAATCGCATCTTTCGGATCGGGAAGAGGAACCTTGCTCTGCGGATACTTTGCGACGAAGGTTTCGTAGGCGGCGGTGTAATAGCGGGGAATCATTCCCCCCATGCTGTGTCCCATGACCACGATCTTTTCTTTCGGAAAACTTTCGCGAATCCAATTGAGAACGGCCGGAAAATCCTCTTGGATAAAATCGTCGATGGTCCAACCTTCCTTGATTCCGTTGTAAGGAAGGGTTTGTCTCGAACGGCCCCGCATATCCATGGAGAATACTCGATAGCCGTATTTGAGAGCCATTTCCCGCGCGACCTTGTCCATCACCGATCTTCTACAGAAAAAACCCGGGATCAAAAGAAGGATCTTGCCCGTGTCGTTCGTCTTTTCCGGTTCGAAACGTTTTAAGCTGACCGAAAAACCGTTGTTAGACGGAATGATGTAGCTCGCATCCAGACGATACGAACAGTTATAGGTGTGACAGTCGAAGATGATCGAAGTGACCGGGTGTTGTTGGCCCCCGGTTCTCGTATAATAAAGATGTTTCGCGTAGGAATGAAGATCCGCTTTTTCGATATTCTTTCTTGCGATGTACGGATCGGCTTTGTTGTCCATCTCGCGCGCGATGACGAAGTCGACTACGTCGTAAAAGGAACTCAGCTGTTCGCGGACTTCTTCCCGTTGTTCGTCGGTCATTCTGTCTCTGCGGATTCCCCAGATCATACCGATCGGATTTCCTTTTACGAAGAGAGGAATTCCGGCCGCGTAGTTCATCGTTCCGGAAAGAAGATGTCTTAAGTTCGGGTGAATCTTTTCGTCCTTGAGACTGCTGAAAACAACCTCGGGACGTTTTTTGGTTTCGACGGAGATGATCGCTTCGCGGATGAAGTTTGCGGAAAGATTGTCCGCGTCTTGGATGGAAACCGGAAGAGTTCGGTTAATAAATTCTTGAATATCTTTGAGTCCGATCCGGGTCGCGACCTCTTTCATTTTAAAGTGAGTGGAGGAGGTAACGATTTTGAGGTTCTTGTCTTGGATCGCTTCGAAGACCGCATAGTTGAACATGGGCTGGTTGTTCGTAAACGTCAGAGCGACGATCTTGTTCACGAACGAAGACCATACTTTTTCCAAAAACTTATACGTGTAGTCCGGGATCGGAAAAATGAAGATGTCGTCAGCCGCTACGTTAAGTCCGCTTTTTCCCCGCCGTTTGCGGGTCGCCGGTTTTTTTTCCAGGAGTTCAGCCATACTGATGCCAGAATTGCTGGGAAAATCTCCTCTGCCAACCTGGATTTAAGCAGTTTTGAACCTTTTTTAAGCCGAATATTCTGCGAAAATGATTCAAATATTTGAGAGTCGTTTGCAATTTACGTCGAAGGTTCGAATCGTTTTTATCGATCACGCTTGAAAAACGTTAGGGCGTGCCCATACAACATGGATTCGTTCCTATCAGAAAATTTCGAAGTGATCGCATGTTGTATGGTCGCGTCTCTCCAAGCTCGCGCATACGCGCTCGTCGTCTTCGACGACGCTGCGCGCTTTCCGAACCGCTCACGCGCGGATTGTTAAACGAAATCAAATTTTTGAATGGTGAGGATTCGGTATTTAAAACGACGAATCTCCGATCCAAGATTCCGATTCGAAAGAACCGGATTTCCATTCGATGGTGAAATTTTTCTTTCGAAATCGTTTCACGAATTCTTCCCATCGAATCCGTCTACCGGATGTTACTTGAGGAAGATCGAAATCCCTAGGACGCAAACGTTTGAGTTGCGGGTGTTTCTTTCGAAGATAGGAACTTAAAAATACGCCTGCTAATACGAACGCTTGCCGGATTGCATCGACTCCATCGAAACCGATACTTGTAAAGATCTTGGAAGAGATAGATTCCGGATCGATTCCGAGAATTTGAAAGGGACAATACCAATCCAAATCGGGTTCCGAATGCCTCATCGGTTTGCCGATCTTGATCGTGATTTCGTATTTCCCGCTTTCGAACTGAATCCGAATTTCTCTTTGAGCGATAACGGTGCCAAGTTTGTATTTGGATTTCATCTTAGAGTTCATGAATTGGTTGCTTCGTTGATGTATAATCTATTCAAGCACAATGTAAAATAGATGCGAAAATATCGTTTCTTGCTCGGTCAGGACTATGACCGCCCACACTTTGTAATCGAAGATTTGACCGTTTTGTATCAATCAGACTGAAATAATAGAAACGGTTTTTGGTCGTGTTCAACGCCGAATAGAAACCAAAAGGAATCCGGTTCAAAAATCTGAGAGAATGTTTCCTTTAAAAGAAACGCTAAAAAAGAGTTATAAAGATTTTTGACGATCCAATATTCATTGCGATCTGTTAAATTTAAAATTTCCTCGATTCCTTCGAATGCGTCAGAAAAGTCGATTCCGGTTTCGTACTCCTCAAAAACAGGATCCCCGAAAGGATTCTCTTCGTCCTGATAATCATCCATGTCCTCATCTTCGAAAGATTGATCTGAATCCTGGTTGTCGATCTCTCTTCTAAAAACGATCGAATCCGGAGTTACTTCAAACTGAGTATATCCTCTCGGAAGCGCATAAGCGGAAAAGGGTATCTGTGCGTTTCCGGCCCATTCAAAAACGATCACTAATGCGTCCGGATACAAACGTTCCCATTTCGATTTTAAGTCGGAGAGAGGTTTGGTCACGGATTGGATTAGATTTTTTCGATTGATCTGGGAAAATTCTTTTTGAAGATTTTTCCGAATTTCGATCCGAATTGAGTTGAATGATTCCTTTTGCTCGGCTAAAAACTTTTCAATCATGTAATTGAGTTTTGGATCTTCCGTATTGGAAATGTTTCCATCAAGCAACCGAATCGTTTTTTCTTTTTTGGCGAGATCTCGAGCTTGATTGTCTTTATTATCTTTAAGTTTGGGATCTGCACCGAATTCTAAAAATAACTTTATGAGTTTATCATATTCTCTAAGCGCAGCTTCGTGGAGAACGGTTCGTCCATCCTGATTTTGTGTGTTGATTGCGACTCCACAATTCAATAGAAATTGAGCGCTTTGAAAGCAGTGGTCGTTTATGGTCCAATGCAAAGGAGTTTCGCCTTGATCGGTTTGTTGGTTTGGATCTAATCCGTTTTCCAGTAGGAGCTTGAGAATAGGAACGTGATCTTGAAGAGCCGAGTAATGAACTAGGGAGATTTTTGAATTGGTTTTTGTGTGTAGATCTGCTCCTCGCACCTGCAAAAATTGGAATAGAACAAGTCCTTCTTTTCGTTTCCAAGGAATCTTATAGATAGGTGTGTATCCTTCTCTATTTTTTGCGTTGATATCGGCTCCGTGTTCTAAAAGTAGATGAATGATTTCCAACTTCTCTTTTTTAACCGCGATGTGAAGCGCAGTGTTGTCCCAATCGGATCGACCTCCGAATTCTCCGGTTGTGCATCCAACGTCAGCACCCTCTTTCAAATACTTTTCGATTTTTTTAAGATCGTATTTATATTTATCGACTTCTTTGAGAAAGTGAGAGTTGAGTAATTTTGATTCCATGAAACTAGAATATATAAAATGATCGGAAAGTCCGACCGCTGGATAATCTGACGAGTTATTTACAACGTGTCCTAAAACTTGCGGAATAACCCTAAACTCATAAATTCCTTTCTATGGATCGCGAAATTGGGCGGTTCCGCCTCTGCGGATAGGGCTCTTCGCTCCAATCTGTAAAGCAACGTAAAATAATTCCGTAATTTTGAAATTCATGTTATAAATGTTGCATTGAAGTATTTCCGCTTTGATCCCTACCACCTTGTGAGTTTATACTTTGTAGGAGTTCCTACTTTAATATTTTGTGGGGACTCCCACATTCCTTTCTTTTATTTGCGAAATAATCGTCCACAACCTGTAGAAAAAATTTGATTGAATAAAAGATTCGTTTCTATCGGTCAATCTGCGATTGCTATTTTTCGAGATTGGTTAATTACAGATTTGTTGAGCCTAATAAACGGGTAGCTTGTATCAAAGTAAAGTAAAGTGAAGGACTTGCCGTTACGCAGTCTCGCATCCTTGCGAGACAGAAACTCAGCAGATTCTTCCCGACGGGTCAGAATCTATCACGGCGTCTTTCTTGCGGGCTCATCCATCCTGGATTCGCTTCGCGTTTGTTACGCTCCCTATGGGTCGCAACAAAAGCTCAAAATACTCTCGCAAGAAATCTTCAAGTTCAACTGGGTGACTTTGTTCTAGTTGCGGATTGGATTTTGTTTTAAGGAAAGTTTTACTCGTTTGGGCCCAGAAGGACTTGAACCTTCGACCCGCAGATTATGAGTCTGCCGCTCTAACCAACTGAGCTATAGGCCCTGAGAGTCTCCAGTTTTTCTAAGAAGTCTCATTCTTCAAGTGAATTTCTACAGAAAAGTGAATTCAACGATTTGGATTTGTAAATTAGATTTAGGTAAATGGAAGTTTCACTCGCTTGGACCCAGAAGATGGATGCCGATCCATAGAGAGGCATCCGCTGAGTTTTTCTGAACCTTCGACCCGCAGATTATGAGTCTGCCGCTCTAACCAACTGAGCTATAGGCCCTGAGAGTCTCCAGTTTTTCTAAGAAGTCTCATTCTTCAAGTGAATTTCTACAGAAAAGTGAATTCAAAGATTTGGATTTGTAAATTAGATTTAAGTGGATGGAAGTTTCACTCGCTTGGGCCCAGAAGATGGATGCCGATCCATAGAGAGGCATCCGCTGAGTTTTTCTGAACCTTCGACCCGCAGATTATGAGTCTGCCGCTCTAACCAACTGAAGCGATAGGCCCGGAGTGTTTCCGGTTTTTCCGGGAAGTCCCGTTCTTCATGTGAATTTCTAGGAAGGGATCAAAAAGAATCCGAGAGAGTGCGGAGAAAGTTTTTCGGAGTTTGGAAGTAATCCGAAATCGTTTGATTGTCGGAATCGAATCCGAGATAGATGGAAACGATTTTTCCTTTTTGTTCCAAGAGATAATAACGAACCGTGAGAGGGTTGCCCGATACGATTTCTTTTCTTTCACCCGCGACGATTTTGATTCCGCGTAAATCGGGAACGGGAATATCCTTCGATTCGGGAAATAATTCTTTCAGTAAAGCGGAAAGCGCTTCTTCCTTGGAAACCGTTCCTTCCCATTCGCGGAGAATCATCATCCAAGCTCTTCCCTGTCTCGGGATTATTTTCCAGTGATTCTGCGTTCCCAACCGTCTGACTTCGCACTTTTCCGGAAAGCGGATCTTGACGAGATCCGCAACGAACGGAGTCGATTCCTTGAGATACGAAAGATTCGGATCCAACGGATCGAGCGCACTCAATTCTCGATGCGACAAGGCGGAGAATAATAAAAGAAGAATCCACACAACGAATGAATTCTTCGCATGAGACCTGAACTTCAGAAGTCTTTCAATAAATGATTTCATCCAGAGCGAGTTCCCTGAATTCCACAAGATCGTAAACGGGAATCGAGAACCGATCCTTTTTTTCCTCTAAGCTGACCGCATTCGCTTTTTTGAAAAGTGGAATCGTCGAAACTTGGAATACGATCAATCCCTCCCATTTGCCGCGCACTTCGTAGGCGGCTCCTTCCGCGAGTTTACGAACTTGTCGCAATCTCGATTTGTCGAATTTATTGATTCGATATTTGTAATATACCGTTTCACCGTTCCAATCATAAAAGACGGCGTAATTTCCTTTGAGTTCCTGAAAGAAAAGCTTGAACGTTTCGGGAAACTCGGGCGAGGAAGAAGATAAGGATTCCTTAATGTCCGCGACACGGGGTTCGGAGTAGGGGATCGAGGCTCGATACGTGGCGGCCGCACGATGAACTTCCTGCGCGGCGATCGGATCGAACCAGATCCAAAGGCAGAACAAAAAAAACCAAAGAGTCTTTGTTCCGCTAAGAAGGGAAGACAAGGTTAGTCCTCTAAATCTTCGGATTCGGATTTGCCTCCGCTCGATCCCGAAGAAGGTGCGTTTCCGCCTCCGCCTCCGGAAGAAGGAGAGGTTCCGCTTTCAGGAGAGGAGTTCGAGGTTCCGGGTAACGGGGAAGAATCTCCCGAACGAATCGGTCTTTCCTTGTTTCCCGGTTTGAACTTCGGAGAATCGGATTCTTTGATATCAACGTCGCCGCCGGATTCTCCTTTTTTCAATTTTTCGATCGCGGCTTTGGCGGCTTTTTTGACCTTTTCGCTCGGATCTCTTTGCGCCTTGTATTCTAAAATTTCCAGAACGGACATGTCTCCCGTGTCCGTTAGATGTTTGATCGCTCTGAGTCGAACGACCGGATCGTCGTCTCTCGCATACGCATACAATTCTTCTAATATATCCTTGTCGCCCATGGAGACGAGAGCCGTGACGGAATGGATCTTCAGCGGTTGAAAGTCCTTGACTTCGTTCTTGCTCTTCAGGTTTCGAATTTTTTCCAATTCTTCCTTGATGGTAGGCATGGAGGAAATCGATTTCATCTTTCCTAATGAACTTACGGAAAAGCTTCGCAGAGTGATCGGTTCTTTCGAATCCTTATAGATCTCGAGAAGCTGACCTTCCGCCTTTTTATCCTTGCTCTTTCCGAAGAAGAGGGCGATCTGCGCGCGGATTTCCGGATCGTTAAAACTTTCGCCCAAACGCGCGAGCAAAAAGGAAGAAGCGTCGTCTTGCGGAGGAAATTCTCCGAGAGCGTCCAAAAGTCCCACGGTAAGATTGGAATTTTTGGTAAAGTCTTGGGTTTTCAGGATTTCAAAAAGAATCGGTGCGGCCTTTTCGAGTTTCAATTTTTTAGTAGCGTAGATCGATTCGCGCTGAACGTCCGCTTGTTCGCTTTTTAACAGCTTGAGAATCGATTCCCCGTATTGCGTGAGTTTCAGTTCGGCGACGGTTCGAATCGCGTAGACCCTCATCATCCAATCCGGGTCCTTATCCAGAATTTTACCGAGCTGATCGATCAAGGCGCCGGAATGTTCGGGTGGAAAATCCTCGAGTTCTCGAAGAGCCATGGCTCTTTCTTTCGTGGTACCGAATTTCAAAACCTGAAGAAGGATTTCCTTCTTCTTTACGAGCTGTTCTTCGGAGAGTTTTTGGGGTTTTGTCTGTTGAGGAGCGGAAACGATCGCAGTTCCCGCACAGATAATAAGAATCGAATATGCAAAAAATAGAATGTATTTCACGAAGATACGGATCGTTGTTTCAGGTTTCGTGCTGGAGTTTTTGGTTCTGTTCTTCCAGCTCTTTGATTTTTCTGTTGAGTTCATTGATTAAGTGTTGGTTCTCTAAATTTTGGCGGAACTTTTCGATTAAAAACCGAATGTCTCCCGTGAGTTCTTCGATGTTCCAAGGTTTTTCCACATAACGGCTTAAACCTCCGTAGTTGATCGCGTGGATCGCGGAATCGAGACCTGCTTGGCCGGTGAGCATGATCTTGATCGAATCGGGAAGCCGTTTGTGGACTTCTTCCAAAAACTGGGAACCTTTCATGCCGGGCATCACCTGATCGGCGATCACCACTTCGATCACATACCCCGAGTTTTGGATTTCCTCCATCAGAGCCAAACCGTCTTCCGCGCTGCTCGCGGTTTCGATTTCGTGGCTGTCACCGAATTCGTTTCGAAGCTGCTGCTGGATCGTTTCCAGTACCGATACTTCATCATCGACACAAATGATATAACCTTTATTCATAATCTCCGTTCCCGAATCGGAAAGTCTCTTCAGAAAGAGAATTGCGTCGGTTTCCGCGGAAATGTCAAGAGGTTATATCCATTTCGAGAGAATAACTATTCCGGCAAAACGGGGATTCACACGAGCGGAATGCTGAGAATCCGGGCCGAGAAATAGTTCTTTCCGCCTAAATCCGGCTGTGCGATGCAAAATCGAATCCACTGATCCGAGTCGATTTTTTTCGGGTTCTCCGCAATCAAACCGTCCGCAATCGATCCGCTTTCCTGTGCCGAAGAATCAGACACGAAATCGGACTCAAAAAGTTCCGGGGATTCTTTTTTTAGCAGTTCCAAAATGGAGAATCTTCGTTCCCAGGATTTCGTTTTTTGAAAACGAAGACGAGACAAACCTACTTTGCGAGAAAGAAAGAATCGGTCGAACGCTTCGTATCCGCTGGAACGGCAATGCGTTCTTCCTCCGCTTCGTTGAAAGTCCACTCCTTTCAGAAGAATTCTTCCGTAAGAAAGTTGTTTGGCGAACGACACTGCAATCCCCGCCATGTTCAAGGACGGGTTTTCCAACAGAGGCGCTTCCGCAAAAAAGAGAGAACGGAGAATTTGGTCGAGAGGATGGGTGGAAAAATAAATCCATTTCGGATTGGGAAGATCGAACAAATACGACGAACCTCCGAGCCAGGTCAGGATCGGAATTTCGGGAGGAAGAATATTCCGAAAATGGAATATGGTTCCGCGCGAGGAATCGATGCTCAACACCGCGTCCGGAAAAATCCCCGAACCCAAAAGCCAGCCGAGGGACGTGTCGCTCGCGAGAAGATGAAATCGATTTCGGTGTTCTCGGATCCAATTGGTTTCGTCTTCCAGGGAAGGGCTCGCTCCGGTGAACAAAAGAGTCTTATCCCGAAAGAAATCCTTCTTTGCTCCCGCGACGATCGAGGAAGAATTCGAATTCTTGAATATACTCGAAAGATTCCGCACAAAGTTGCGGGTCCAGATTTTTTGGAAGTAATCCTTGGCGGCCTGGTTTTGCGAAATCCGGCTTTGGGAGGTTTGTTTGAGAGAATCCAGAAAACTCAGCGCCAAATCCTGAAACTTACGGGAATAAACGGGGTGTAAGAACGGGGTCACTTTGTCCACCCCTTCGAAAAGCCAAGAGGACAAGGGTTTGGATAAGAATTCCTCAAGTCCGAAGATCATCCGAATCTTGTGGCCTTCCGCTTCGTAAGACTTGGAAATCCGTTCCGAGAATTTTTCTGCGATCGGTTTTAATGCGACGACGGGTTCCAGGATCAGAACGTTTACCGGTTCGGGAACCCGTTTGAGAAAGGATTCCACGTGATAGCCCAAACCGAATCCGAAGATCAGAACTGTTTCGCGCTGGGAAGCAGGGATGGGAATTTGTTCGGAGATTCTTTCTCCTTCGGAAGTAGGGTTGAAGCGGGAATGAAAAAGGAAACCCGATCGGGTTTCCTCTAAGTTTAAGGTGCCGTTTGGATTGGAAACGAGACGGTAGATAGGCGAAGGAACCTCTTAGTCCTCTTCCTTTTCGGATTCTTCTTCCTCTTCTTCATCCTCGTCGTCTTCGAGGTCGTCATCATCATCGTCCTCGTCTTCCTCATCCTCGTCATCTTCTTCGTCCTCATCGTCGTCGCTGTCGAGAGAATCTTCGTCTTCATCTCCGTCGAGGATCGGACGAGGCGCTTCTTCCGGAATGAAATCCTCTTCGGTGTCTTCTTCCGCGATCGGCGCTTGCGGAGCTTCGAAAAGTCCGTTGAATTTAGAGTAGGATGCGTTGCTGAGATTGGCTTCTTGATCCAGCTGAATTCTTTCTTCTCTGGTGAAGTATTGGTATTGCACTTCTTCGCTTGCGAGTGCGAACATCGCCTGAACGGCTAATTTTCTGCTTTTGATTTTTTTGGGCAGTTCGAGTCTTTCGATCCGGTCCAACGTATGGAATCCGGCAACTGCTCTTTCATATTTGTTGCGTTTTGCTAATTCGATAAGAGTTACGATGTCAAATTCAGGATTTTGGTTCATTCGGATTCCCTGGTAGATTGGAAAGAAGCTTCAAAATACCATGAAACTAGGGGAGAGAGGGATGTCAACCGCTTATCCGCGCGATTTCGAGGAAACTTCTTTTTGGAGAGCCTAGAAAAATTCTTTGGAAACGGTGAGAATTATGTCTCATTGGACCCAGGCCGGAATTCACTTTTGATGCTTTGAATTTAAAGTTTGTGGGAACTCACACAGGGGCGGGGGTTCCAACTTTTGTCCTTGAATTTACCAACGGAAAGCTTTCCTCTGGTATTATCCATGAATTCGGAACCCGTTTTCCGTCCTGTTTTTTCTCGTTTCACCGGAAGTTATGTATCATTGATGAACCGCATTTTCCTTTTTGTACTTTTTAGTCTTTTTTCCAGCTTTTGCGCCCCGTCGGAACAACCGAATCTCGGAGTTCAGGACTTTCAGGGAGTTACCCTGGACGGAAAGACCGTCCGACTTTCCGAAGTCGCAGCTCCGCGTTTGGTCCTAAACGTCTACGGTCCGAACTGCGTGCCTTGTATCAAAGAAATTCCCGCGCTGAATTATCTGTATCAGGAAATGCAAAAGGATCCGAAGATCCAATTCTATATGGCGGTGGACCCGGCTCTCTTTTTCGACGAACCGGAAACGATGTCGGAAGAAGAACTCTTAACCAAGGCCGTGCCTCTGGTGAAGGAAGAAATCCAGAAATACGGAATTCAAGTCCCGACTCTTTTGATGAAGAAACCCTTTCGCGTAAGCCGAACCGGCTCCATCATCACGGGAACTCCGGAAACGCTACTGTTTAAAACGAAACCATTCGTTCTCTATTATAACTTTATCGGGCCGATCAGCGAAGAGGCGAATCCTCAAAGACTTTCCGTCGATCAGAAACTGCTCTTTTTCAAAAGGATGGCCGGATCTTCATGAGAAGTTTAATCGTACGCTTCAAAGACTGCGAGGGTCCGGGGATCATTCTCGATTCTTTAAAAGAAAGAAATTATAGAGTCACCTATCACAACGCATACGACCCGAGGGTTCAACCCCTTCCGGACGCGCATCTCGTGTTCGACGTGATCGTTTTGTTAGGCGGTCCTCAATCCGTCGCCGATCCGGAACTCGCGCACTTCTTCGAGCCTTGGTTCAATCTGGTGCGTTATGCGGCATTGATGCCCAATCGAAAGGTCATCGGAATCTGTCTCGGATCGCAGATTATTTCCAAGGCGCTCGGCGGGGAAGTCAAACGCGGAGAGAAAGGACCGGAGATCGGTTTTTACGACGTTCAAATCCAAGAACCGCATTCCGTTTTAAACGGAACTTCTTCCTTTCCCGCGTTTCATCTGCACGAGGACGTGTTTTCGATCCCTCAGGGAGCGAAACATCTTCTCAAGAGCGAGATGTATTCGAACCAGATGTTCTCGTATCAGGATCGGATCTTCGGGATTCAGTGTCACTTGGAAGTGACGGCTCCTATGCTCAAGGTTTGGCAAGGGGTTCATGCGGATTTTATCCGCTCGGCGGGCTGGGTGCCCGGACCGGAAACGGAACATCTGAGGTCTCAGATGGAAACGTCCGGTCGCAAAATTTTCGACGCGATTCTGGATCTGTGAAACCGGAATCGGCAACGCCATTTTAAAATACGACTCAAACGGAAAATTGATATGATTCAAAGCATTCTCCGAATTATTCTTGGAAGCAAATTCGAAAGAGATTTAAAAAAACTCATCCCGATCGTTTCGGAAATCAATTCTTTGGAAGAAAGAATGAAGGGGATGAACGACTCCGAACTTTCCTCTCAAACGGTTCGTTTTCGCGAACGACTTTCCAAGGGAGAATCCTTGGACTCCATTCTTCCCGAAGCCTTTGCCACGGTAAGAGAAGCGTCTCTGCGCACGATGGGGATGAGACACTTCGACGTTCAGATGATGGGCGGGATCGCTCTTCACGGAGGCAACATTGCGGAGATGAAAACGGGAGAAGGGAAGACCTTAACTTCCACGCTCGCTGTTTATCTCAACGCACTTGCGGGTAAAGGCGTTCACGTGGTGACCGTGAACGACTATCTCGCAAAGCGGGACGCGAACTGGATGAAGCCGATCTACGACTTCCTCGGTATTACAGTCGGCGTGATTCAGCACGACATGGATCACGAACAAAGAAAGATCGCTTATTCCGCGGACATAACATACGGAACCAACAACGAATTCGGTTTTGATTATCTGAGAGACAACATGGTTTCTCACAAGGATCACAAGGTTCAAAGATCCCATTTCTTTGCGATCGTGGACGAGGTGGACTCGATCCTGATCGACGAAGCGAGAACCCCTCTCATCATTTCCGGTTCTTCGGACGAAACCACGGACAAATACGTTCGCATCAACAAAATCATTCCTAAGCTAATCGAAGGAGAGGATTTCGAAGTCGACGAAAAGGCGCGTAACGTGCTTCTTTCGGAGAAGGGAGTTTCCCACGTGGAAGAGATTCTCGGGATCGAAAACTTATACGCTCCCGAAAACGTGGATCTCGTACATCACGTTCACCAGGCTTTGAAGGCGCACAAGATCTTTCAAAAGGACGTGGACTACGTCGTTCAAGGCGGAGAAGTCATCATCGTGGACGAGTTCACCGGTCGTTTGATGGCGGGACGTCGTTATTCGGACGGTCTTCACCAAGCTCTCGAAGCGAAGGAAAACGTCACCATCGCGAAAGAATCGCAGACTCTCGCTTCGATCACATTCCAGAACTATTTTAGAATGTACGACAAACTCGCGGGTATGACGGGAACGGCCGATACGGAAGCGGAGGAATTCAGAAAGATCTACAACCTCGACGTTATCGTGATTCCGCCTAACGTGACCGTGCAGAGAAAGGATTCTCCCGATCGCGTTTACAGAACCGAAAAGGAAAAGTTCGACGCGATTCTCGCAGAGATCCGAGATCTCCGCGCGAAAAAACAACCGGTTCTCGTGGGAACGATTTCCATCGAAAAGTCGGAAGTGCTTTCGAGGATGCTCGCCGCTGCTGGAATCCAGCACAACGTCTTAAACGCGAAGTTTCACGAACGCGAAGCGGAGATCGTTGCGAACGCCGGAAAGCCGGGCGCCGTTACGATCGCGACCAACATGGCGGGAAGAGGAACAGACATCGTTCTCGGCGGAGCGCAGCTTTATAAAGAAAGTTTGGAATCTTGGAAGGACGACGACGATCTCGTGCGCCAATTCAAGGAAGCCGTTCTCAAACAGGATTTAAGCAAGGCCGAAGGCCTGGCGCAGAAGATGGATTCTTCCGCAAAACAAAAACGTGCGTCCGAAATTCTACAATCGGTTCAGATCTGGAAAGCGAACCATGAGGAAGTTTTGGCCGCGGGCGGTCTTCACATTCTCGGAACCGAAAGACACGAAGCGAGACGGATCGATAATCAGCTCCGCGGTCGTTCGGGTCGTCAAGGTGATCCGGGTTCCAGCCGTTTTTATCTTTCTCTGCAGGACGATCTCATGCGGATCTTCGGATCGGATCGGATTTCCGGTCTGATGAAATGGGCGAACATGCCCGAAGGTCAAGAGATCGAAAGCAAGATGGTGAGCAACGCGATCGCAAGAGCGCAGAAGAGGGTGGAAGGTCATAACTTCGACATTCGGAAACACCTTCTCGAATACGACGACGTGATGAACCGTCAGAGAATCGTGATCTACAAAATGAGAAACGAGGTTCTCGAAAACGAGGACATCTCCGGTTTGCTTCTTACGTTTATCGAAGAAGCGGTGGAGAATCAAATCGTAACTCACTGCGACGGAAACAATCCTTCCGCTTGGAACCTCGATTCTTTGAAAGAATGGCTCGACGGTCTGGATCTGGACGTTGCGATCAGCGAAGACGATTTTAAGAAGACCAAAAATCCTCAACTCGCGTTGTTCGAAAAAGTGAACGCGGCCGCAAAAGCGCGTTACGAAGGAAGAGCGCAGTCGATCGGACCGGATATTTGGAAACTTTTGGAAAGAAATATTTTCCTGGATATTCTCGATCACCGTTGGAAGGAACATCTCTATTCCATGGATCATCTCCGCGAAGGAATTTGGACCGTGGGTTACAGCGAACGAAATCCTCTCGTGGAATATAAACTTCAAGGTTTTAGAATGTTCGACGTTGCGATCGAGAATCTCAAAAACGAAGTCGTAAACTTTCTCTTCCGCGTGGAAGTTTCGGAAAACTCCAAACCTCCGGAAGAAAGAAAGGAATATAAAAAAGTCGGTCAGGAAATTACCGGAGGGTTCGAAGAACTTACCGGAGGAAAAACCGTTCGTTCCAACGGAGCGGGGGTAACCGTAACGACCAGCTCGGGCGGCGGCACTGAAAGAAAGACCAGCCGGAGAAGAAAACGGTGAAATTTCGTTGTTTCCACGCCGCATGGAAAGCCGGAGCATTTCTTCTCGCGACGGGAATGTTCGCTTTCTGTGTGACAACGCCTCCGCCGAAAGGTTCCGCAAAGCAGATCTACGCGGATTGTATGGAAACCTTCGGCGATAAGGAAAAATGCGAGAAGCTCGTTCTCAAACAACTTCTCGGTTCCGGTCAAACGGCGGATTCTTCCGCAAACGCAACCGAACAGAATCAAACTGCGGAACCGGCGCTTGATCCTGAAATTGAAAAGAATCTTCGTCTTCGTTCCGAGATCAAAGACACGTTACAGGGACAAAATCGGATCTTTGTGAAGGAATTCTTAGGAAATCCGGACCAGGTTCAGTTCCGTACCAACAGCATCGAGGCGTTTATCTATACGAGACCGATCAGCCGGTTTAAACCGGGTGCAAGACCGGATCAAGAGATTCGTGTTTTGTTGCGCAATGGTACGGTAGTTCGTGTAGAACACGTTGCACCGTAAGGTAGTTTAGACCCCAAAAGAATCAATTGGTGCCCTTTTTTTAGGCATTGAATACCGAAAAACGTTTGTAAGCCACGTCTATCCTTTAAATCGTGGACTCAAATGAAGGTCCAGTGGATCCATCGGATTCTAATTCTGCTTTTAACGGCGGTTATCGTACTGCCGTGCGAGGAAGATGGAACCTTTGACCTTGCCTTTCTGGACGTGCGGGGCGGAGAAATCCATTCTTCCCTTGCCAAAAAAATCCACACACAGTCTCATCACAAAACTCACACCGAGTTTCAATCCGGAATCGAAGCGAGAGATCTCGCGATTTGTCTGAGAGGACGTTATGACTTCTTGGATCTCGTTTTTTCGGGTTCTTTCGAACTTACCAAGAGCGAAGTTCATTACGTTTCTCGAAAGTTCATCGCTCCTAAAAATCACTTTAGCTATTTATTATCTTCTTTACTTCTAAACTTACCGCCTCCCGTCGTTTAATCGAATTCAACCAAGCCCGGTTTTAACCTAAAAAGCTAGGACTGTATTTTGTCGTTTTGGTGCTTAGCACCAATTCCAAGCGAAAGACAAAGAAAACGATCACGGAGAACCGTACACCGCTACGTAAACAAATAAACCTGGAAACCCTATGAGAAAGATTTTCACGTTCTTACTTCTTTTATGGATGGTTCCGATTCTGTCCGAAGGCACTGCGCCTTCAGCGACCGGGTCCGAACCGGGATTGGGTATTCCCGAATCGCCGGGCCAATCCTCAAATCCGATCCAACGCGAACTTCCCGAGGTTTTACCGGACAAGGAAAGAACCTTGGATTTAAAGACTGCGGAGGAAAAACTCTGGAGAAACAACTTACTCTTGCTCGCTTCGCGCTTTAACATCGACGCCCGTAAAGCAGGAATCGAACAAGCGGGACTCTATGCGAACCCGAACATCTTTATCGATCAGAGTATTTTTGCGGAACCTACGCAGCGTTATTTCGACTTTACCCGTTCCGGACAAACCGTCGTTCAGATTCAGCAGCTGTTTTTGCTCGGCGGTAAAATCGGCAAACGGGTTCGCGTGGCGGAACTTAACGCGAGAATGGGAGAACAGGAATTCTACGATCTCGCGCGCGAACTTATCAGCAAACTGAGAAGACAGTTCTACGCGATCTACTACTACAGACAGGCGATCTCTTTTTACGATCAAAGTCTGGAAGCGTTGGGAAGAACCGTCACTTCCGCGGAAATGGGTTATAAAAGAAGGGCGATTCTGCAGGCGGAAGTGCTTCGTCTGAAAGCCCTGTATTTCTTTCTTAAAAAAGAAAGAGAAGAATTGAATATTCGAATTTTGGAAAAGGAAGCGGACCTACGAGTTTTGTTAAACGACGATTCCTTCCGAAGCACGGACATCAAAATCGTTCCGATGATCGCGGAGAATCAACTCGATAGCCTAGAACCGGGCAAACTCAGAAGGGAAGAACTTTTGGAAGTGGCCCGCAACAAAAGACCGGATCTGAAGAAAGCGATTCAGGCGCTTCGTTTCGAAGAGGCGAACTTGGAATTGCAGCACGCGAACGCGATTCCCGATCTCGCATTCGGTCCGATGTACAACAGAGGGGGAACCGCGTTCCAGAACTATTGGGGGATCACCGCTCAGTTGAACATTCCGATCTTCGATAGAAATCAGGGAAACATCAAAGCTTCCGAAAAAGCCATTCTTTCCAGAAAACAAGAACTCAAAAACACGTTGTTGGAAGTGGAAAACGACGTCGCCGTTTCGATCGAAACCGCAAGACTCAAGGACGAACTTTATAAGAAGTTCAGAAACACGTATACCAGAGAATACACGGATCTTTCCAAGGACATGATTCTCAGTTACGAAAAACGTTATATTACGATTTTGGAATTTACGGATTTTTTCGAAACCTATCGTTCCAGCGTCGTGGAAATGCTGAAACTGCAGACCGATCGAATGGATGCGATCGAAGGAGTAAATTTCTCCGTGGGGCAGGGAGTTCTCATCCCGAAACTCAACCAACCGGCCGCGGAAGAAAAGTGAGGAAACAGACATGAAGATACATTTTACCAGAAGAACACTTTTAATCACCGGAGCGGCCGCAGTTATCGCAATCGTTTCCATCGCGATTTTGGCATTGTCCAAAAAAAATAAACAATCGATCTTGCCTCCAAGCAAAGCGATCGTTCATGACAAAGGGGAATGGATCGAGTTTAAGGAGAACAGTCCCGGTCTTGAAATCATCAAAACTTCTCAAATCGGAAAAGAAGGCGAGTTCGTCGAGGTGGAAGCTCCCGCACGTTTGATCGCATCGACTTCTCCTTCTATGTCGGGCAGTGAAAAAATCATACTTTTTGAATCCGCGGATCTGAACGATCTCTATGTCGGCTACATACATTCGAAGAATAGTTTGAATCGTTCGAGAAAGAATCTCGAACGGATCAAAGATATGTTCAAACACAGAGTCGCTACGGAAAAGGATTTGATCGAAGCGGAAACCAACGCCGAAAACGACGCGGCCGAACTCGCTGAGTTCGAAGGAAAACTGAGAGCGGTCGGTTTAAATCCGAACGAACTCAGAGGAGCCGGAGCTCAGAGCGCTTGGATCATCTGCGACGTTCCGGAATCGCAACTTCAAAGTTTGAAAAAAGGAAAAAAAGTAAAACTCAAATTCTCAAGCTTTCCCGAAGCGAACTGGGTTGGAACCGCGGAGGCTCTCGGTGATAATGTGGATCCGATGACCAGAACGGTTAAAGTAAGAATTCTCATTCGAAACGAAAACTATGTTTTAAAACCCGGTATGTTTGCGACGGTCCGTTTTCCGGAAGACCGTAAAGGCGACACGGTCATCGTTCCGTTCACTTCCATCATTACGGTGGAAGGTAAAAATTACGTTTTCGTAGAAGAATCTCCGAGAGAGTTTTACAAGCGGGAAGTCGTTCTCGGAACTTCAGGTGAGGATCGCGTGACCGTGGTCGAAGGATTGACAAAGGGGGATAAGGTCGTCGTCGAAGGAACCATTTTACTCAAGGGACTTAGTTTCGGTTTTTAATATGAATCTATTGAAATGCTTAGTCCTATTTACAGCTCGTCTTAAAAACTTATTTTGTTATGTCAAAAAGATCAAGCTGCAAAAGTCTGTCCGGCTTTTGGGACAAACTTTTATACTATTAGGGTTTTTGAATGTTGCAGTCTTTGCGCAGAGTCAAAATTTGAAATACGATTCTCCCCCCAAGGAAGATCCTTCTCCGGATTGGACCGAAGATCCGGATCGAAAGACTAAAATAGGCAAGGAAGAAGAAGGTAGCGACATTCTCAAGGGTAAGTCGCTTCCGAAATCGACAAACTTTTTAGTTTACGGTGCGAGCATAGGTTCTCCTGGAAGCATCAATCTCAACCTCGGTTATTATTACAAGGACGTGGTCGTGCGCGTTTCCGGCGGGAAATGGAATCCCCATTGGTGGGGAGGTCAGGTCGATATCGGTTACAGTTTCTGGAAAACACCGGTGATCGCACATAGCGTTTCTCTTGTATTCGGAAAGTTTGAAGTAGATCCGTTCCAACCGGAAATCGGCCGAGGAGGACAGAACTCATATCCTTCCGGTTCTTCTTTTCCCGGTTATTCCCACCGTGATCCTACCTATGAGGATTTGATCATTCGTTCCTACGTTACGGAACAAAATCCTACCTTGGCCTTATATCTTGAACACGAAAGCCGCGACAGACAAAAGGTACATTTGAATCAGCAATACGTGGGTTTGACCTACGACTTTTTGCTTGGTAATTTTTTCCTTCAGGTGGGAGGAGGGATCGGCAAAGGAGATTATAAGAATCCTCAGTTGCTCATTCAGCTTGGTTACTTATTTGATACGAGGTCTGCGGAATGATTCGAGGTTTAATTGAAGGAGTTTTACGTTTTCGTCTCGCGACACTGATCGCATCCGCGGCGGCTATCGTTTTTGGAATTTGGGCTTGGATCGATATTCGAAAAGAAGCCTATTCGGACATAGCGGATACGCAGGTCCGATTGATCGCGAAATTTCCCGGAAAGGCCGCAGTGGAAGTGGAAGAACGGGTAACGATACCTATTGAGCGCGTTCTGAACGCGATTCCTAAAGTATCGGTGAGAAGATCCAGAACGATCAACGGGTTAGTCGTGTTTCAGTTCGTGTTCGAGGACGGGACTGACGATTATTTTGCAAGAACCCGTCTTTTAGAACGTGTCCGCGACGCAGATATTCCGGTGGAAGTTCAACCCGCGCTCGGGCCTATGAGTTCTCCCGTCGGTGAAATTTTTCGCTATGTCGTGGAAACGAAAGCGAATCATACGCCGATGGAGCTGAGAACGATTCAGGATTGGGTCATTATGCCTAAGATGCTCGGGATTCCGGGGATTGCGGACGTAGTCACATTCGGAGGTCTTCCGAAACAATATCACGTAGTGACCACTCCCGACAAATTGATTCGGTATAGACTCACGATCGACGACGTAATCAAAGCGATTCAACAAAACAACCTGAATACGGGGGGGAATCTCCTTTTACAGGGAGAACAAGGTTTTCCGATCCGTTCTTTAGGTGCGATTCGAGATCCGATACATATCGAAAACATCGTCGTCAAAACGGTGAACGGGGTACCCGTTTTTATCCGAGATTTAGGAACGGTGGAGGTCTCGCATCCGATTCCGAGCGGTGTTTTAGGTTATACGATTCAAAACGATCAAGAAGGATTGATCGACGTCGATTCTTCCGTTCAAGGTCTGGTTGCGATCCGCCGCTGGGGAGATCCGAATGTTATGGGAGATCGTATCCGCGCGAAAGTGAAGGAAATCAACGAGAATTATTTGCCGGACGGGGTTCAAATTCGAACCACGTATGATCGAACCGATCTCGTCAATTATACCCTACGCACCATCGGTAAGACTCTTGTAGAGGGAGTTGTAGTCGTCAGTTTAGTGTTGATCTTTTTTATCGGAAGCGTGAAGGCTTCGATGGTCGTCGTCGCCACGATTCCTTTCGCAATGTTATTCGCATTTTTATTGATGGATATCACCGGCATTCCGGCCAGCTTATTGTCGTTAGGCGCCATCGACTTCGGAATCATCGTGGACGGCGCGGTCGTAATGGTGGAAAATATCATGCGCCGCTACCGGGACGCTTCTCCGACTGATAAGAAAAAGGGGATCATCCGTTTTACAGTGGACGCCGCTTCCGAGGTCGGTACGGAAATTATCTTTTCTATTTTAATCATCGTACTTGCTTATCTTCCGATCTTTTCCTTTGAAAGAATCGAAGGAAGATTATTCAAGCCGATGGCGTTTACGATCTCCTTTGCGATCCTGGGCGCGTTGATCTTCTCGATGACTGCGATCCCCGTCATGATGTCCTATATCTACCGAAATTATTTCGAATCCGCTAATCCGGGGCCGATCGAGTGGCACAACCCGTTCTATGAATGGCTGGAAAAGAAATACGAAAGATTGATCGAGTGGCTTGTGGAACGATCTAAACGCGTTGTGACGATTTGCTTTTCCGTTGTGGGGAGTTTACTCGTGGTTGGCGGTCTTTCTCTCGGAACCGAGTTTCTTCCCGAAATGGACGAGGGAGGATTCAACCTTAGAATTTTCTTTCCGGTCGGGATCTCACTTCCCGAGTCGAGAAAATTCATTCCAAAGATTCGACAGATCATCTATAAGAACGAACAGGTAAACGTGGTTCTTTCTCAGTTGGGAAGAAATGATGACGGAACCGACCCGCTTCCTCCGAACCGTTTGGAAGTCCTTGTTGGTTTGAAAGATTACGACGACTGGAAGGAAAGGATCACGAAGACCGAACTACTTCTTCGAATGAGAAACGATTTGGAAGCGGGGCTGCCCGGAGCAAGGGTAAGTTTTTCCCAGCCGATCATGGATAACCTTTCCGAAGCGATTATGGGTACGATCGCCGATTTAGCGGTTTTCGTTTCCGGAAACGACTTGAAAGTGATGCGTCAGATCTCGACCGAAATTCTCGATATCGTTAAGGAAATGAAAGGCGCGAGCGAATACGGGATCGAACAGGAAGCGGATAGCCCGCAGCTCACTGTACGCATCGATCGGGAAGCGGCAGCACGCTACGGAATCAACGTCAGCGATATTCAGCAGATGGTGGAAGCGGCGATCGGGATGCAAAGAATCGACACTCTGTATGAAGGTCCTTCCGACATTCCTCCGAAAACTCCTGCGCGATTCGGAATCGTCGTACGTTTTTCCAAAGACTACCGAACCTCTCAAAGAGCGATCGAGAACATGCCGATCATATCTCCTAAAGGAGAAAGAATTCCTTTGTCCGAATTGGCGAAGGTCACTCTCGAAGACGGACCCACGATGATCTTTCGTCAGGAAGGAAGAAGAACCGTAACGGTTCGTACGAACATACGCGGACGGGATCAAGGAGGTTTCGTCGCGGAACTTCGCAAACTCGTCGAAAAGAAGGTTAAACTTCCCGAGGGTTACGAGATCCGCTACGGCGGGCAGTATGAAAACCTTGCCAGGGTAGGAACGCGTCTCGCGATGGTCATTCCTCTTACGATCGCCATCATCTTCGGCGTATTGTATCTACTTTATAAAAATCTAAAGTATGTCTATGTCGCTCTGGCTTGTATTCCGCTTTCCCTTGTGGGCGGAATTTATGCGCTTTTGATGCGAGGGTATTACTTCAACGTATCGGGCGGGGTGGGATTTATTTCCTTGTTTGGAATCGCCACGATGGCAGGGGTTCTTTTCGTATCCCGTACCAATCACTTATTGCACGAGGACGACGAGATCAGCGTGAAAGAAGCCGTAAAAAAAGCAGCGGTGATTCAGCTTCGCCCGATGTTGATGACGATGCTTTTGGCCTTGCTCGGTTTGATTCCGGCGACATTGGCTTCCGGAGTCGGCTCGGACGTTCAAAGACCTCTTGCGACCGTCATCGTGGGAGGTTTGTTTTCCGCGTTGTTCCTCGTGTTGACCGTGCTTCCTTCTCTTTATTTGATTCTTGTCGGCGAACGGGAATACAGCAAACTCAAGAAACCAAAGGATTCTTCTTTGGAACCGTTTACGTATTTGGATCAGCTATCTTTGGAAGAATACGAGGAAGAATTCGATACGTATCCGCAGCCTCAGAGCGAAACGGTAGAAAAGGCGAGGAAGGTCGGTAAAAAGGGTTCTTCGACCGCCGGGTCCACAAAGGGAAAATCTTCTACGGGTTCCGCAGCGAAGAAGAAAAAGAAATAAGTCCTCGTTTTACTGATCGGAAACGGAAGAAAAGACGGACGAACGATCGGAATCTTTCGATCCGATCGTCGAGATCCGGAGCGACGACTTGGTTTCGGTGGAGCGGTGCGGTTACAAATAAAAAAGGGTTTGTTCGAAACATCGGACAAACCCTTTTGTTTATGGTTTTTGAAAGTGATTATCGAGCGGCGAGATAGTATTCCGAAATGTATAGAAGCTGCTGTTCGGTAAGACGATTGTCCGCCGATTTTCCGTTTCTATAGGTCGTTTGTTTCGAATCTTCCAACACACTCAGACCGTTTGGAAACTTGGGGTTTCCGATTTCCGATCTTTTGTTTCTTTGTAAAAATTCTCTCAATCTCATGCTGCTTTCTCTTTTAAAAAAAAGGCGCCCGGTGAAGAGCGCCCTTCGATACTAAGGATTCACGCCGTCGTATTAAAACTTAGCGACAACCCCTAAGGTCAGACCGTACTGGTGATCTTGTTTATCGCCTTTCTGGTCTACGAATTGTTTACCGGTCGCCCAGTCTCTACGAAGGTCGAGTTTGATCAACAGGTTCTCGGTGAAGTTCCAAACAGGAGTAATGGTAAGAGTTTTATACTGTCCTGCGTTTCTGGTTCCGCCGTAGTTCTTGTAGTCGTCGCTCATCGCTTCGAGAACTTGAGCTTTCGTAATTCCATAAGCTCCTAAATTTGGATCAGCCGCAAGAGCCGCAACTACAACGTCTGCGATCGCTCCATCGGTGGCCTTTTTGTATTCGCTAAGATACGCGTTCGCTCCCATGAAAGGGTTGAACGTTGTCAGCGCGCCGTTGTTGTGTTTGTCGTCGATGTATTCCGCACGGACGTTCACACCCCAGGCTTCGTTGATCTTAAACTTCGCCCAAATACCGTAGGCTTTGTAAGTCGTTTTCGCGTCGCGTTTGTTGTTCAAACCCCAGAAGAGAGTATCCTTGTTGAATACTTCCGCTCCGGTAGCATCCACGTTATAGCGTTTTTGATCCAAGCTGTTGTTTGCCAAAGCACCGGACTTTTCGCTCCAAGTGTAATCCAAGTCGATCGTGATCTTGTCCGTCGGAGTGATGGAAAGAATCGCGTGGTTCATGAACCAGTAGTCCTTGTTGTACTGCGCTCTGTTCGGGTTTGCTACGTTATACTTTCCGATGTTCGCATCGCCGAGAGCGGTTGCAAGTTCGGTTGCAAGAGCCGCTTTTGCGGGATCGACACGGGAAGTCGCACCGTCGCTGGAGTAGAGAGTGTTCCAAGTGATGGAGAGTTTATCCTCGATCAATTGACCTTTGATCTGAGTTCCGATCGCTTTTCTTTCGGATTGACCTTCCACGAAGTAGCTTTTTCCAGCTGCAGGACCGCTGTAATTCAGGTCAGTAATGATCTGAGTAGGAGCAGTTGTCGTATTCGCAGGAGCGTTGTAACCGGTACCACCACCACTGTTGTAAACATAGAAAGTTCCGGCCCATTTGTCCGTGAACTGAGTGGTTAAGCGAGCACCGGTGTGAATAAAGGGGATCGTATTCTGGAAGATCGCGCCTATCGAGTAGTTCGGGTTACTCATCGATTCGATAACCTCGTACCCGATATGGGTTGCCATCTTACCTACGTCCAGGGTCATCCCTTTTAAAACCGGGAAATACAAACTCACGTATGCTTGTTTCAGCAAATTGTAGTTGTAGATACTGTTGCTTGCCGAATACGGAGCTTCTTGAAACGCGTTGTTCTGACCGTTTTGGAAGTCCACTCTGAACCCCCATGGAGAACTTTTTTCTGCGGCTTTTTGGATCGTAAGGGCGACCGCGTTTACCGCAAAGTTCTTGTTACTGGTTTCGAAAGCGCGGGTAGCATCAACGTCGTTTCCTTGTTTCGGATTGAGATTGTACATGTAATACACATCTGCGAATCCGGAAAATTCAACCTGATCATACCATTTCTTATCTTCGGGCTCTGCCGCTTTGGGAGCCGGCGCGGGTGCAACCGTAGCGTCTGCCGCTGGTTTCTTTCCGGTCTGGGCAAAGACCTGAGAGGAACCTACGAGGCAGAGAACGGAAGCAACGAGGCTCAATGTTTTTGTTCTCATCATTCTCCTAAATCTCCTATGCCCATCTTATGCAAGATGCATGCCAACGCTTAAAAAATGGAAATTAGCTAAAAAACGGGCATTTAACCTATAGATAGAAGGGTATAGGATGCTTATAGAATGGGAACAAGGTGAATAACGGAGTCTTTTATTGGGACAAATGTCTAAAAATTAGGCATAAAATACAGTGAATTTAACGAGGCAGAAGGGCGATCAGAGAAGATTTCGTGTTTTCGTTCGGGTTTTCCAGTACATGAGACAGAAGTTTTCCAAGGATCGATCCGATTTCTTTCGGAGGCAATTTCGGACATTCACGGAGAATATCCTCTCCACGCAATGCAAGTTCGGTGACGAGAAGGGCTTCTTCCTTTGCAATTAGGGCGAGAATGCGTTGAAGATCGAAAACATCTTTCAAAGCAGGCTCGTAAGTAGTTGCAAGATTTAGAATGTGTTCGGTCACGATCTTGAGATGTTCCCTTCCCGCATGAACGCAGATCGGATGCAGAATCGTTTTGCGGATTTCCGCGTCGCTCACGGAAGAATTCTCCCGTGGTGAAAGAAGAACGGAAAGCATCGAGGAAAAAAACAAGGAATCCTTCGTGTTCTGATTCGAATAACGAAGATCTTTCATGAATTGTTTTGCGGAAGAGCCTTCCGAAAAACTTCCGAACAACCAAGCGTGCAGAAACGAAAGTCGCAAACTCGGAGGAAATGCGGGAACTTTCGAAATCGTTTCGATCACGGTTTGGTTTTCGATCGGATAGAGTTTTACGTTCGTAAACAATTCCAAGATTTGGAATTTTCGAAAGAGGCGTAAAGAATGGCTCGGATCGTTACTCCGCAGCGTTTTGCCCAGTTCGTCGTGAACTCGTTCTCGGGAAACCTTGGCCGTGATATTTCTGCAGGAAACGATCGCCTTTGCGGTTTCTTCCTCGAGCGTAAAACCCAAACTGCTGACGAATCGAATCGCTCGGATCGGACGCAAGCCGTCTTCGGTGAATCTTCCGATCGGATCTCCGATCGTTCGTATGATTTGATCGCGTATATCTTCCAGACCGTTGTGTTCGTCCACGAGGCGTTTTTCTTCGAGGTCGAGTGCGAGCGCGTTCATCGTGAAGTCGCGCCGTTTTAGATCTTCGCTTAACGAAACTCCGAACTCCACGGTCTCGGGTCTTCTTCCATCCAGATAATCCGCGTCCTTTCGGAACGTCGTGATCTCGTAGGTTCGATCTTGAACCAGAACCGTAACGGTTCCGTGTTTGATCCCCGTGGGAACCGTCCGTTTAAACAACGTTACGATCGTTTCGGGCAATAAGGAAGTCGTTAGGTCGAATTCATCGGGAACCTTGGATAAAACCAAATCGCGCACGCTACCGCCGACCAGATAACAATCTCCGCCCGCCGATCGTATGGTTTGTGTTAGGTGAAGTATGTCTTCCCGAAAGACATCGGGAATCCGAGAAATCAATTCTCCCGCGTCGACTTCAGTCATTTTGAATCAGTTTTTTCCAGAGATTTCCGTATCGGTTGCGAAGCGTTTCGTTGTTTTGAAGAATCCTGTCGATCTTTTGTTTCCATTCGGAATCGACCGTGATTTGGCTGAACGGCAATTCCGTTTTTTCGGATAGGATTCGATCGATTCCGGCCGCCGTTTTTTCCGTCGCGAGTTCGCAGAGTTCTTTTGCGTCCGGCGTTTCCTTTTCGGATAAACAAAGCAGAAGCATTTCCTCGTATTTTTCTTCCTTTTGCAGATCGACGAGTTTGTCTTTGAGGGAGCGCCCGCAGCCGACGAAAATAAAAAGGATCAAAACGAACGGGAGAATTCTCCCGCTCCCGATGCGGAATCGATCGATTAAATCGGAAGAGCTTTTAGGATTGAAAGGCTTCGTTGGCGAGTTTGTCTGCGACTGAATTTTTTTCACGGGGAACATGCGTTATCTGGAAAGTATGCAAGGAAGAAACGAGTTTGTCCACTTCCTTTTTGTATCCGATAAGGTTGGGATGTTTTACCTTGTATCTTCCCGTGACCTGACGAACCACGAGTTCCGAATCCATGTGTGCGTGAACGGAATCGAACTTCCTGCGGATGCATTCTTCCAGACCTTTTTTTAAGGCAGTCCATTCCGCGACGTTGTTGGTCGTATCTCCGATCCGTTCGGAAATTCTGAATTCTTCCCGGTCGCCGTCGTAGGCCACGACTCCGATGGAAGAAGGGCCCGGATTTCCTTTGGAGGCCCCGTCGCAGAAGATCGTGATCAAGAATTTTTTTCCTTTCGAAAGAGGTCGATTCCGAATTGGATCGGTTTCCAGACGATCACGTAAAACAAAAGCAGACCGCCCTTTACGATTCCGCTCAAAAACGTAAGAACGAATTCCAGGGTCCAGTTCGTAACGGAATAGAACGCTTCCGGGTTGACGAGCGTAAAGACGAAGGAAACGAGCCCCAGTCCCAAAAGAACGAATTGTAAAACCGCGTTTCCGATTAAAAATGAAAGAAGACTGACGATCGTAAAAAATAAGGCTAAGCGGAGTCCTCGTTTTTTAACTTCGAAGTTCATAAAGAGTTCGTGCATCTGTAAATTCTCTGATCCTTGCACCCTAAGTTTCGTTTACGGCCATACTGAAAACAACCGCCTCTTTCGTCGAGTTTTCCCTAAAAAACTTTACGAGTCCGCCGCGATATGTCATCCTTTCCTAGATGATCCGGCAAAAACTGCAAGACTTGGTCGATTCTCTTCCGATTAGTCCGGAAAGAAGTTGTTCGTATTATCCGGATCGCCTCAGCCAGATTCAATACCTTCCGTTTCAAGGGGAGATCGCAAAGGAAGCTCTTCAGTTTTTTTTCGATTCCGGTTTTCGCAGAACCGGCAACATTCTTTATCGGGCGTCTTGCAACGGCTGCAAGGATTGTCTGAGTTATCGGATTCCTCTGGATCAATTCACTCCGAGCCGAAACCGCAAACGTCTTTTGAAAAAGAATTCCGATCTTACGATTCGGTTTGCCCCTCCGTCTCTCACCACCGATAAGGAACTTCTTTATTTGCGTTATCAAAGATTGCGCTACGAGAGTTTCGTAAGCGGAGAATCGGATCAGGAACTTCTGGAAGGAATGCGTTGGAATCTTTTCGGAACCCCGGAGAATTCTCTCGAAATGACTTTGTGGCTCGGAGAAAAACTTCTCGGCTTTATGATCTTGGATTACGCTTCGGATTCTCTCTCGGCAGTTTATTCGGTGTATGATCCGGAATATCCCGATCGAAGTCTGGGCAGCTTTGCGATTCTCTGTTCGATTTTATACGCCAAGGAATCCGGAATGAAGTTCTATCACCTGGGATATTTTCTTCCGGGTCATCCCGATATGGATTACAAAAAGTTTTGGGGACCGTCCGAGATCCGAGAACCCGATGGAACGCACTGGACCTCGTTCGAGGAATTTCAAAAAAGTCACGTGGACTTCTTCCGGTAACGGATTCCCCCTTTAAATCATACTTGTCAGTTCCGTTTCTTTTCTTAAAACGGATGAATATGGCAAAAAAAATCATCGTCGTGGGTGCATCGAGCGGTATTGGAAAAGAATTAGCTCTTCTTCTTTTGGAGCAGGGACATACGGTCACTCTCGTGGCTCGTCGCGATAAGGAACTGAAAACGATCGCGGCTCCTTACAAATCAAACGCATTCATCATCAAACACGATGTTACGAACTTCGATCAAGCGGACTCCGTTTTTCAAAAAGCGGTCAAGTCCATGAAGGGGCTCGACGAAATCTATTACGCATCCGGCATCATGTACGACATCAAACCGGAAGAGTTCGATACGGAAAAAGATATCGCCATGTTGAACACGAACCTTTTGGGTTGTGTGGCTTGGCTCAATCCCGCGGCGGCTTTGTTTCAAAAACAAAAGAGCGGAAAGATCATCGGCATTTCCTCCATCGCGGGCGATCGCGGAAGAAGAGGGAATCCGGTTTACAACACATCCAAGGCGGGAATGAACACGTATCTCGAAGCGCTTCGCAATCGTCTCGCTGTTCTCGGCGTTCAAGTTCTCACCGTAAAACCCGGGTTTATCGATACGGCGATGACGCAAGGGATGAAAGGTCTTTTCTGGCTCATCTCCGCGAAAGAAGCAGCTTCGATTATTTTGAAGGCAGCCGATTCCGGAAAAGAAAACATCTACGTTCCCGCGCGCTGGGGACTTGTCGGATTGATCATCCGTTGTATTCCTTCCTTTATCTTCCGACGTCTTTCCATTTGATCTTTCAGGATTAAAGGGGGTAACACATGGCAACCGCATCCAAAGCAAAGACTTCTTCTCCTAAGAAGAAGTCTTCCGCAAAAACTTCGAAACCATCGAAGCCGAAAAAATCGTCGATCGACATTGCGCTTCCCGCTCCGAGTAAGGTGGAAGCCTGGGGAATGAATCATCATTCGATGTCTCCCGTCGTATTTCCCGAAACGGAAGAGGACTTCCGCGATCTCTTTTCATACGCTGGTTCGAAAGGGATCAAACTTACCTTCCGCGGAGGAGGCTGCAGCTACGGAGACGCAGCGACCAACACGAAGGGAATCGTCATCAATATCTCGAAATACAATCGAATCTTGGAATTCAACGCGAAGACCGGAGTTCTCAAAGCGGAATCCGGAGTAACGATCAAACAACTCTGGGAATTCGGAATCGAAAAAGGATTTTGGCCTCCCGTCGTAAGCGGAACCATGTTTCCCACGTTAGGCGGCGCGTTATCCATGAACATTCACGGAAAGAACAACTTCGCCGTGGGGCCGATCGGGGATCATATTCTCGAGTTTACGTTCATGACGCCCGACGGAAAGGTTCTTACCTGTTCCAGAAAGAAGAATCAGGAACTGTTCTTCGGAGCGATTTCCGGCTTCGGGATGTTAGGCGCTTTTCTGACGGTTACGATTCAGATGAAACATATCTACGCCGGAAAAATGAAGGTATGGCCGGTCGTAAGCAAGAATCTGCAGGATATGTTCGACTACTTCGAGCAGGAATACAAACATTCCGATTACCTCGTGGGTTGGGTGGACGCGTTCGCATCGGGAAGTTCTCTCGGGAGAGGACAGATCCACAAAGCGGTTCATTTAAAAAAGGGAGAAGATCCCGATTTTCCGGAAAATTGTAAATTAGAAAAACAGAATTTACCCAGCACCTTTCTCGGAGTGATTCCCAAAGCTTGGATGTGGATGTTTATGCTTCCATTCTCCAACAACCTCGGCATGAGACTCGTGAACTTTGCGAAGTTCATCTCCGGTTATCTGACCAATAACAAACCGTATATGCAAGGACACGCGGAGTATGCGTTCTTATTGGATTACGTTCCGAACTGGAAGTTTATGTATAAACCCGGTTCGATGATTCAATATCAGAGTTTTATTCCCAAGGAGAACGCGGTCGACGGCTTTTCGGAAATTTTAAGAATCTGTCAGAAGAGGGGAATCATCACCTGGTTGGCGGTATTCAAAAAACATAAACCGGATCCGTTTCTTCTCACGCACGCGCTCGACGGATATTCGATGGCGATGGATTTTCCGGTTACTTCCGGAAACAAAAAAAGACTTTGGGAACTTGCGGGAGAATTGGACGAGATCGTGTTGAAATACGGCGGCAAGTTCTACTTTGCAAAGGATAGTACGCTCCGACCGGAAATCGTTCAACGTGCGTTTCCAAAAAAGAATCTCGAAACCTTTCATTCCCTCAAAAAGAAATACGATCCGAAAGGAATTTTGGAAACGGATCTGTATAGAAGGATCATGGGAATCTGGTAAAATCGTATGGGCCGATGGAACGCGTTTGTAACTTCATTTAAAAAGAAAAAGGACCTAAAAGTATTCCTCGTTCTTTTTGCTGCTGGCGTTTTTATTCGGCTTTTCCGTTTGGATCTGCAAAGTCCCTGGGAAGACGAACTTTTTTCGATCCGCGCTTCTTCGGAGACTTCGCTTAACAATCTTTGGGATTGGATGAAGAACGATCCGCACCCTCCCTTGTATCAAACCGTATTGTATTTTTGGTTTCAGCTTTTCGGTCCGACGGTTTTTGTCGGAAGATTGCTCAGCGCAATCGCGGGTTTGCTGGTTCCGCTCGCGTTTTACGCGTTCTCTCCTGCTGCTCTCAGCGGAAGAATCCGAGTGAGTGTCGCGGCTCTTTTGAGTTTATCTACGGGATTGATTTATTATTCGCAGGAACTTCGCTCTTATAGTCTTTTGATCCTGTTTTGCACGATTCAATTGACGGTTCTTTTAAAACTGGTCTATGAAGCGGATAAGAAGTCCTCTCTTACATGGAGTTTATTAGGAATTTCTTTATTAGCTTCTTATACTCATTTTTTCGGATTTATCTGGACCGCTTCGTCGTTTCTAGGAATCTTTTTGTTCGAATGGATTCTTTCCAAAAAATTTCCAAAACGAGAATTCGTTTTCGGGATAGGATTCGGGATTTTATTTCTTCCCGCTTTGTATCTTTTATTCAATTCGGATAAGATCGGGATCGCTTCTTGGATTCCGGAAGCGGGACTGACTGCGTTTCTCATCTTCTTTGATCTGATTTTTCATTCCGGAATTTTAAAGAAGTTCATACCGGGCATCGTTGCGTCCGTTGCCTTGTTTGCCGGGTTCGCCTCTTTGTATTTTCAAAGGAATCAAAACGATTCCGAGTCAGTGAGTTTAGAACCGTCCCACAAAAAAGCTTCTATTTTGCTTCTTTTGATCTTGCTGATTTTTTCCTTCGTTCTTGGAATCTTGTCCGTAATTCAGCCTTTGATCACCGCGAGGAATCTTCTGGTTACGGCTCCCGCTTTATATTTTTTGGTCGCAACGGGTTTTTCCCTTTTTCCGATCTACAAAGGAAGAAGGTTGGAATCCGTTTTAATTTTGATTTCCGTCGTATCGCTCTATTATTTCACCCGCTATTATTATAAACCGTATAAGGAACAGTGGAGAGAAAGCTCTCAGTATATCATTTCCGAAATCAAGGAACATCCAGAAGAGTTTACATTATTATGTTCTTCGCATGCGTATAACATGGAATATTTCTTAAAAACCGCGGGAATTCAAGGGATCGTTCCGAAAATCTACAGCAAGGAAGAAGCGGATCTTTTTTTAAAAGACCCGGCCCGCAAAAAACTCTTAATCCTGGAAACTTCTTGGAAATATCTCGACTCGGAACAGGTGGACGCTCTGTTTTCCCGCAAGGCGTTCGATCGAAACGATCGGTTGTTCTACGGAATGCGCGTCATCTCCATCCGCAAATAATCTAACGGAATCGTAAATCAATTATGAAGAAAAAGAATATCACTTATGTCATTCCCTGTTTGAACGAGGAAAAGACTCTTCCTCTCGTTTTGGAAAAACTCGTTCGTCTCAAGAAAGAATTGAAACAATACAACGTTGAAATTCTCGTTTCCGACAACGGAAGCGAAGATAAATCCGTTTCGATCGCAAAGAAGTTCGGCGCAAAAGTCGTTCACTGCAAGGAAAGAGGATACGGGGCAGCGCTTAACTTCGGAATCATCAACGCAAGCGGAGAGATCGTACTCTTTGCGGACGCGGATGATACGTACGACTTTCTGGAATCTCCCGCACTGCTGGCGGAAATCGAAAAGGGTGCGGAGTTCGTCATCGGATCGCGATTGGACGGAAAAATACATAAGGGTGCGATGCCGTTTTTGCACCGTTATCTGGGAACTCCGGTCATCAACTGGATTATCAATGTATTATATTCAAAAAAAGGAAATCGTGTAAAGGATGCAAACTCCGGTTTTCGCTGTTTCTTAAAAAAGAAATATCTGGAATGGGAGATCGAAAGTACGGGAATGGAATTCGCTTCCGAGATGCTGGTTAAGGCGCTGCGGAGTGGAGTGAAACTATCACACGTTCCGATCAGTCTTCATCCGGACGTTGCGGGAAGGGTTCCTCATTTGAAGACTTGGAGAGACGGGATGAGACATCTTTTGCAGATTCTCATTCATTCTCAGCAGCTTTTTTATTATACGGGCTTTGCTCTGTTTTTTACGGGATGGGCGATTACGATCGCGGGATATTTTACGGGAATCATTCAAGTGGGCCCGTTTCATATCTTCGGAATTCATTCGCTTACCGTTTCGCTTCTCGTTGCAACTCTCGGACAGACGGTCTGGGCGATCGGTTTATTCTTGGCGGCTCGTAAGATACCGGAGCTCGGTTTGTATTCCAAGCTGAATCTTCTTTCCGAAGATTTGCTTTTTTGGTACTCCGCGAGAATGATCCTTTTCGTGGTTCTTCTTTTCGCTTTTATCGTGTTCCGCTGGTGGAGAAATTCTTTCCAGGTTCTCGATTTGGAAAAGGAAATTCTAATGATCAGCTTTTTAAGCGTTCAGATTCTAAATTTAATCGGACAAACGATCACCGCTCACCTTCTGAAAAGAACATAACGAGCGATCCATAGAGAGCGAGTTAGACAAATTTTCGCGGAGCGACAGAAATTTGTCTATCAACGAAGTTGATAAATAGAGCGTTGAACCGCTTTGGGCAAATGCTTTTCAGAATCCATATTAGGAATGATTAAAGCGGAATCCATGCGGAGCGACAGAAATTTGTCTATCAACGAAGTTGATAAATAGAGCGTTGAACCGCTTTGGGCAAATGCTTTTCAGAATCCATATTAGGAATGATTAAAGCGGAATCCATGCGGAGCGACAGAAATTTGTCTATCAACGAAGTTGATAAATAGAGCGTTGAACCGCTTTGGGCATATGCTTTTCAGAATCCATATTAGGAATGGTTAAAGCGGAATCCAGGCGGAGCGACAGAAATTTGTCTATCAACGAAGTTGATAGGTTTTAAGCGTGAAATCCAAAATCTTTTTAGAATCCTTTAATTTGTAAAAACGATTCGGGTCCGTGAAACGAACCGCGATCTTTTCCTTGTATTGTTTTTCGGGAAGATTCGGGTCGCGGGGCGGTTCCAGATCGTATTCTAAAATCGAATAGGATGGAACTTGATTCTTTTTTAATATTTCTTCGAGCGCAAAGGCCTCCTTTTCGTTGATCGCCGCAAAGTGCAATGAAGTGAGATAAGAAGAACCGATCAAGTAATTCGTAAATTGTCCTTTGTGAACGATGATCTTTCGTGCTTGAAACTCGTTTTGAATTTCCGTATAGGGTGCGATCGCGCCGAATAAAATCTTAAATCCTTCTCGCGTAAACTTATAGTTATAATATAAACTCAATAAGGCGACGAGGAGTAGAGCGCTTCCGGCTTTCGGAAACTCTACGGATCTTTGATACAGAAAAACCGAAATTCCTAAAGACAAGAATAGAAAGCCCGATTCCAAATATCGCAAACCGAAATGGTGGACGCCCGCTGTGTAAGGACTTAAAAAAGCGATCGCAAAAACCGTTCCGATTCCCACCAAGCCGAAAATGGATTCTCCCGAAAGTTCTTTTTTGCGGAATAAATTGGA
The DNA here is from genome assembly GCF_003545925.1 of Leptospira yasudae. Lineage (NCBI taxonomy): Bacteria > Pseudomonadati > Spirochaetota > Leptospiria > Leptospirales > Leptospiraceae > Leptospira > Leptospira yasudae. The sequence continues at coordinate 131,216 of NZ_QHCU01000005.1, forward strand.
AAGAATTCCCAAAATCAAAATCGCATACGGAGCCGCCTTTAGAAAACCGGACTTGGTCGCGTCTCCGAAAAGATATCCTTGAAAGATCACGATTTGTTTCGAGATCGAAAACTGACTCATTGCATCGCCCGAACTGACGAGAAAGCGGATTCCCATCGGATGCCCGGAATAGAAATAATTCAAACTTCCGATCAATAAAAACGATGTTGCGGCTCCTACTATGGAAAAAGGGAGATATTCTTTCAGTTTATTTCTGGATTCTTGAGTGAAAAAGGAAAGAACGCCGAATAGGAAAACCGGAAAAGCGGACTCGGTTCTTAAAAAGAACGCGTTGACGGCTAAAAAACCGGAAAGAAAAGAGAATATTCTAAAGTTCGAATATTGATTCTTTACAGAGTCAGGGTGTAAGTCCGTAAACAGGGAGCGAAATAGGCACAGCGCAAAGAATAATAGAAGGAAATTGTTCAAAGGAACTTCGGAGAATTCCACCGCGGAAAGCACGGGAAAGCTGAGACCGAACGGAATCAAGGTAGCAAGCAAAACCGCCCAGCCGACCGGAATGAAAAGCGAAAGAATACGGTCAAAGATCAGTAAGGAACCGAGCAGAAACAAAAGCGGCAGAAACGTGACGATTTTCGTTCCGAACGCATACGCGGGAAGTCCGTTTAACAGCGCAAATACGGGAGGATACTGGAAAAGACAGCTTCGAGCTTCTTGATTCTTTAAAAAAGCCCAGGGGTAATCGAAGGGAAAAAATCGGAATTCAAGATCGTAGGTTTTACCCGGATAAATACATTCCGAATTCGTAATGCCTTGGAATCCCTTTTCGGAGAACATGATCGTTTGATAATATTTGATTTCCGAGTCGCTGGAAACGAACGGGAGTTTTTGATCCAGCTTGGATCGATTGAATCCTAAGAACAGAACAACGAGTATGTAAATGCTCGCGCGGACAAAAGGATGGGTAAGTCGGTTTAGCATATACGTTTATTCCGTAAATATGATATGAAACGGATCGGTTTTTCTACCTTCCGCCCAGTCGGTTTGAAAGTCGGACTTCGGATCTTTATTCCGCAAAACCTCCGCTCTTTCCTTTCGGCAAACGGAAGAATACGGATATTTCTGAACGCACTGATCCAAGAGAGATTCTGCTAAGTTTTGATACTTAGGATCTTTTCGCAAAACCAAGGATGCGAGAATCAGGTTTTCTTCAGAACGGATCCAAATTCGATTTTTTACGATTTCTTCGGTAGGGTAAGAAATTTTTTTTCTCTTACCGATCGTTTGTTTTTCTTTGTAGATCGAAAAGTTGTCGAGTTCGATCTCGTTTTGTGTAGAGACGATGATTAGATTTCGCAGTCTTTGTTCCCAGGTAAGCTGAAAACATAGAAAGCTCAAAAGCAAAAGACTGAGTCCATACACGATCTTAAATAACGCGGTGCCTGCCTTTAAAGTCCCCAACCGAGAACTCATTCTTACTCGAATCAAGGACATACAAAGCGTCGCGGGAATGAAGAAATGTTGTTCTCCCAAGTTGAAATCGAAGAATTCGTGAGCAGCGACAAAAACAAGAATTCCCGAAGTGAAAATTCCCAATCGTGCCGTTTCTTTGCTTTGGGAAACTAACATCCGATAGGCGACGAACGAAAGAAATCCGGCTACGCTCAGGAATATGAAAAAACCGAGAATTCCGAAACTCGTAAAGGCTTCTACATAGAGATTGTGCGCTTGAGGATAGGATCGGAACGAATGAAGAAACCGATAGAAGTCCTCGTAACCGACCATGCCGGAATGGGAACCCGGAAAATGTGCGAGCAACGAATCCGCCTCCAATCCGATTCCGAAAAAGGGAGAGTTTTTCAAAACGGATTGGAAGTGAAATTTCCAAAGCGAAAAACGAATGAACAAGGTTTCCGGGCTGAAATAGCGCGCAACGCTTTCTTCCGGCAAAAGCAAAATCAAACCGAACACGATGGAAAGAAGAATCAGCGAGGACGCGATCAAGGTTCGAAAGAAAAATCGTTTTGGACTCAATCGAAATAAAATCATGGAAAGAGCGCCTAACGTGAACGCTAATAAACTCGCTCTCGATTGATTAAAAAACGCGAGATAAAGGGAAAGAAATCCGCTCGGAAGTAAATACCAAGCGTGATTGCTGTATTGGATCGCCGTATAAAATGCGACGAGTGCTGAGAACGCTGAAATGACTCCGATTGCCGAAACCGGGAATCCGGCGTATGTTAAAAACATAGGCGGTTTCCAAAAATCGAACGGCCAAATTAGATGAACGGCTGAAAGCAGATTGATCGTATTTAGCAGAAGATTGATGCAAAGAATAACCAGCAATCCTTTCTTGAGAAAGCGACTTGGATAGGAGGAGATCAGGAAAAAAACGAGAATTCCGGACAACAAAAGGCAAAGCTGCATAAGTGCCGCTTGGGATTTGTAAGAAATCAGCGAAGAAATCGATATCAGAACGAAGAATAAAGAAACGATTCCATGCAGTTTGGAAAAAACGATTCTTCTCGGAGCCAGATAGAAAAACGAAGCGATGATGAACAGAAGAAGCGGGATCGATTTGACGCTGGAAAAAAGCGGAGTCGAACAGGCAAATGCGATTGTATGAATGAATAAGAAGATCGGATGAACGTTTTTAAAATACAAAATCAGAGTGATACAGAGCGCGGCTCCGTACAAAAGCTTTATATTGACTTTTTGCGGAAAATACACGACCGGAGCGCGGTTGATTCCGTTGATCGTGGAAAGTCCGATTAACAAAATACAGACTAACAGAAACAGAGGATGAATCCGATGATTTTTTTTCTTAAAAGAAATTCCCGCGCTGATTACCCAGACAAAAAAAGCGAATACGACCGAATCCCTAGAAAGCGCGGGATTGGAAGGATCGAAAAAAAACAGCAAAGATAGAGCGAAGGCAAGTAAGACAAGAGGTAGAATTTTAATATTGAGAACTTGGCTCATCTAAGTTTTGAGGTTCGTTTGAAACGAGAATAGTAGCAGGGTATTTGGCTCCCCGATTTTAGCAATCAAGATTCTCCCGACAAGAGATCCGTTCTTTTTTCGAAAAAACTTATCGATTTTTTCGAAACCATTCTTCCCGTTTCGGATCTTGTCCGTTTCGAAAATAATACGATTCGAATTCCGAAAATTTTTCCCTCCGCTTTGACACAGTGAGATTTAAATATTCGTATCTATAGGAATCTAAATACGACGGAAAATCAACGGCTTGGAACGAAGAAATTTTCAGCAGTTCGTTCATTACGCTAGATGAGTAAAATAAAATTCTCCAAGGAGCTGAAAAATCTCCCGTCGAAAATTCGTCGTATCCTTTTTTAATCGGAAGTCCGTTCGAGTAGAGCAAAATATGAACGCCTCTTTCTTGAAGATAATCAAGAGGCGCGGATTTTCCGTGGGCGATCCTCTTTCTGTCTTTGGATTCCATTCTCGCGATAACTGGATCGGTAAGTCCCGCTTCCGTTTCGATCGCAACGACCGGGTTTAAGTAATAGACCAAGATACATCCCGCTCCGGCGAAAGCGACGCGAACCTTCGAGTCCTCGAAATGTTTTCTCCAGGGAAGAAGCCGATCTCTCACGCGTTCGGTCGTTTCCCGTTTGTAAATTTGATTTTCGTCCATGATCCCGTCGATGATCGGGAATGCGGAACCTTTGTAGAGATCCCATCTCAATCCAAGTAGAATCGGAATTGCGCAAAGGATGATAAGAACCAGCTTCTCCTTTTTCGGAAAATGATCGAGAACGAATTGAATTTCTTGTTCGGTCCAAACAAAAACTAAGGGAAGGATCGGAAGATAAAACCGGGAAAACATAAAGTCTCCTCCGATCCATGTATAATATCCGGCGTATAAAATCGGAAAACATGCGAGTAGAATCCAACGGAGATTGCGGTTTGCAATGGGTTTCGACGCTTGCTCGCGAAACGTCCGAACAAAAGAAAAAAGTGAAAACAGAGCGATCGGAACCATCGCATAATACATTTTCAAAAACATCCAGAGATACAAAACTCCTTGCGATAGGTAAGCGCTTCCTCCCGATTTGGCATAAAACGTATTGGGAAGTAGATTTCCATAATATTCCAATTTCCAAATATAGAAAAAAATGGGAGAGGCGTAAAGAAATAGAAGAAAAGCGGATTCGAAACGCAATAACCTTGATTTTAAACCGACCTGTTTCTCTTGTAGCTCCTGGAAGAAGCGGAGTGCAACGTAAATTCCCGCAAGTGCGTGAAACAAAAGCCCGTCGGGACGATTGAGACAGCTCAAAACGGAAAGTCCGATTCCGAGAATCGTTCTATAAGAAATGATTCTTTGAGAGTGTATCAAATGATAAGAAGATGCTATAAATATAAATCCGTGGAGAGATGTTTCCAACCCTCCCGTTGCAAAAACCCGGTTGTGGTGCAGAAATACATAGCAGGAAAGCGCGAATGGAATCGGAAGATTGTCTTTTGAAATTCTCCTCGAAAAAAGAAGAAGATAAATGCAGGTTCCCAAAAAGGATGCGATTCCGAAACAGTACGTCGCGTCTACGGGATGAATCCATTCTTTCCAATGAAACGGAATCAAAAGAACGGTCCAAAGAAAGTTCGTATAACCTTCCACGTATTCTCCCTCGTTAAAAACGAGCCCTTTGCCGTCCGCAAAATTCTTCGCATAACGCAGGCTAATGAAAGCATCGTCTCCAATCCAACGCATCTGATACGCAGAGATGACACCGAATAAAATCAGCAGAATGCTAAAAATGAAATACAAATTGCGTTTCAAAGTCGCATTCCTCTTTCGGTAAGTAATGGAACAATTCGCGTTCGTTTTTTTACGTTGTGCGGAATTTCCTTGTAGGATTGAGACAGTCCAAAAACGTGTAACTGAATGATTAAGCCTTCCGGCACGTTTCCGAAAACGAGATCAGAATGGGATATTTGGTTCCAGGCTGGGGAGATCATTCCTTTTTTTCAACCGATCCTTTCCGTGGAAAGGGATTCCATTTTCGGTTATGAAACCTTGGGAAGGTTCCGGGATCAATCCGGAAAAATTCATTCTCTTGGTCCCTTTTTTTTGGATGCGGAGTCGGATGTACTCGATCATACTGAGCGAAAGGAAATTTATCATCTCAAACGAGAAATAGACCGCGACCTCCGCAGAAAAGCCATCCTTCATCTTTTAAAGAATCAAGATCGATTTCCGGACGCGAAACTTTTCCTCAATATTTCTCCCGCGTATATGAGAGATCATATCGAAGAGGAGGAAGAGGATCCTTACACGATTCGTCTCGTAAAAGAATTAGGGCTCCATCCTTCCAAGATCGTGATTGAAATCGTGGAGGAACATTTCGACGGAAGCATTGAATCGCTTCGTCCCTTGATTTCTCGTTATAAGGCGGAAGGGTTTTTGGTCGCGATCGACGATCTCGGTTCCCGTTCCTCCAACTTGGATCGGATCGGAATCTTTCATCCCGATATTCTCAAGGTCGATCTGCAGATGCTGCGGCATTCGGTCACGTCCCGCAACTTTCAGGAAATTCTTTTTACGATTTCTCGTCTTTCGGAATCGCTGGGCTGTTCCTTGTTGTTCGAAGGGATCGAAAACGAAGCGGAACTCTTCCAATCCCTCACATACGGCGCGCGTTTTTTACAGGGATTTTATTTTGCGGAAGCTTTGCCCGAGATGATCGGACAGGAAGAATTGAAACTTCGCTTTTCCACCTTACACGAACTCTTTCTGAATCACAAGCGTCAACAGCTCATTCGAAGAATCAAACGCGAGAACGAATTGGAGGAGAAGCTCGATCTTTCGGGAATTCTCGTAAACTCGGAGGAAGAATCCTGTTCGATTCAGATTCAAAATCCTTCCGTTCTCAGCGACTTTGTGTTTCGAATTTACGTCACAAGCCCGACCGGAAGTCAGCTTTCCCCCAACTATATGCGGATAGGCGAGGTTTCGATGGATATCGATCCTTCGTTTGTGGGAAGAAATTGGAGTTGGAGACCGTATTTCCTAGAACAATTCTATAAGTCGATGAAGGATTCTCGGGCGGAATGGATCATCAGCAATCCGTATTACGATATCAGCTACGAGATTCTACTCGTAACCTACAGTAAAAAGCTTCCGGACGGAAACGTTCTTTTTGTGGACGTGCAAGTTCCTGAATATTAGAAAATCTGAAATTTCGGCGTTTTACGGCTGGGCCTGATTCGCTTCCGCGAGAAGGCGGTTGACGTTGTCGATGTATTTCTTTCTTTCACCGGGTCTGGAGGAGTTTCCTTCGATCGAAAGTCCGACGTAAAGGTTACCCTCGCCATCCTTGGTGACGGAACGAATGACTCCGAACGCCGTAAGAGGGGCCTGCATCTTAAAAAAGATATCGAACGTGAATCCTGCTCTTTTGGTGAGATCGTGATTCAAATCGGGGTGATTGATTTTTACCTTCAAACCTCCCGTGGAAATATTTACGATCGGAAATCTTTCCTTCACGAGAACCGTGTTCGATTCACGGATTCGATCCACCATTTCGAACGTAAGCGTTTTGATTTCCATCACCTCGAGAATGTCGATTTCTCTGGTACGGTTTTGTGCGTGAACGAACCCGATGGGGATGGCTTGTTCTTCGTGGTTGAGATAGATGACGGGAACGATGAGTTCGGATTTGATTTTCTGGTTTGCGTATTCGATGATCCGTTTGCGAACGTCTTCCTCGTCTCCAAGCTCGGAAGCGTAGTCGATAAAACCTTCCTGATCAAAGGCCGCATAACTTTCTTCCTTTTGAGTGTTCGCGATAAAAAGAATCTTACGCGTCTTTTTAACGAGATCGAACTTATCTCCGATCGTGCGGAATACGTCGATTTTCAAAAAATCGTATTTGGATTTCAGTTTTGTTTCGTAATCGGCGAAGTTCACTTTCACCGAAGTGGGAATGTTGAACAGATTCGCGTCGATCGTTGTTTTGCTCGTGCGGATGTTCGTGATCCAGACTGTTCCTTCGGGAGGAGCAATTCGGTTTAAACTTCTTTCCTTGCTCGCGATCGAAATATCGGAAACGGAAAGAATCAATTGGTTGTTCGGTTTTTCATCCAGAACTTCGCATTCCAGCTCCACGTATTTCGCAAGAAGTTTAGTAAGAGTGACTTGGCTGTTCAAAGGAAACGCGTTCGGGGTCTGCGTTTGAATGAGAATTTTCGTAGCGTCTTTGGAGACCTGCAGAATTTTAACGATCTGCTTTAGACCGCCCCTGGCTTGCGCAACGATGTCTGTTTTTACGAGAAATTTGGAAATGATGTGAAACTTTTTCGCAGGATCGGAAATCGTTTCCTTATCTCTTTTTTTTCTTTGAATGGTTTCCATAGTTTTTCAAAGCGAAGGAGGGGAAATTCTCTTGATCTCAGCTCTCTGTTTACCTTTTATGTACTAGGTAAGGAATAAGAATGTCAAACCAAACTTACCGCGACTCCGAATATTTAGACGGACTATCCGGAGACGAACTTTTCAGTCTTCAGATCGGCCTAACTTACAGAGATTTTCTCGTCCTCCCTGGATTTATCGACTTCCATCCCTCCGAAGTTGAGCTTGAAACCAGACTGACTCGAAATATAAAACTGAAGAGACCATTTATAAGTTCACCGATGGACACGGTGACCGAATCCCAGATGGCAATCGCACAAGCTTTGATGGGTGGAATCGGAATCATTCATTACAACAATACGATCGAAGAACAGGTCGCGCTCGTGGAAAAGGTAAAACGTTTCGAAAACGGTTTTATCACCGATCCCGTAATTCTCGGACCCAAGAACGTCATTCGTGATCTGGATTGGATCAAAGAACACAAAGGATTTACCGGAATCCCGGTAACCGAAGACGGGACCCGTAATTCTAAGCTTGTTGGAATCGTAACCAACAGAGATATCGATTTTGAAAAGAATCGCGAGATCACTTTGGATAAAGTGATGACCACGAACATCATCACCGGGAAAGCGGGCATCACTTTACAAGAAGCAAACGACATCATTAAGAAATCTAAGATCGGAAAATTGCCGATTGTGGATTCTAATGGAAAGTTGGTGTCACTTGTAAGTCGTTCCGACTTAAAGAAGAACAAAGAATTTCCGGACGCCTCCAAGGACGAACGCAAACGACTTCGCTGCGGAGCGGCTGTTTCTACGTTGCTCGAATCCAGAGACAGAGTCGCAGCGCTTTACGAAGCGGGTGTGGACGTAATCATCATCGATTCTGCGCAAGGGAATTCCCACTATCAAATCGAGATGATTCAATTTATCAAAAAAGAATTCAAGAATCTCGACGTCGTCGCAGGGAACGTGGTAACTCGCGGACAAGCGGAGAATTTGATCCGCGCCGGAGCGGACGGGCTTCGAATCGGAATGGGACCTGGTTCCATCTGTATCACGCAGGATACGATGGCGGTCGGAAGAGCTCAAGCGACAGCGGTTTTCCAAACGGCAAAACACGCAGCCAAATACGACGTTCCTGTCATCGCCGACGGAGGAATTTCCAATATCGGCGATATCGCGAATTCTCTCGCGATCGGAGCTTCCACTTGTATGATGGGATTTATGTTCGCGGGAACCACCGAAGCTCCCGGAGAGTATTTTTATGAGAATGGAATTCGTCTCAAGAAATACAGAGGAATGGCATCCATCGAAGCGATGAAAGCGGGCGGGGACAAACGTTACTTCAACGAAGGTCAAAAGGTAAAAGTGGCTCAAGGAGTCAGCGGATCGGTTGTTGATAGAGGGTCGATCCTGAATTTCATTCCCTATCTTTCTCAGGGTCTTCGTTTATCGTTTCAAGACATGGGATACCAATCGATTCCGGACATTCACAAGGCATTGAGAGAAGGAAAACTCCGTTTTGAAAGAAGATCCGAGTCCGCACAGGCTCAAGGTTCCGTTCACGGATTGTATTCTTTCAGCGCCCCGACGATGAGGGCAGAGTAAGTTTGATTCGGATTCTTGCGATTACGGTAGGTTTCCTCGCGCTGACTTTTTTCAGCGGAGAAACAAACCCGCAAGGATCCAACAACTCGATCCGAGTCGCACAAGAACTGGTCGCAAGGCTCGATCAAGCTCTCCTCAAATCCAATCAGGGATTGATCAAGGCCAATCTAATTCTCATCCGAAGAAGCGGCGAGACATGGAGTTGGGACGTAAGCATTTTTCGAAAGGAAGAAGACACACTTTATCTGTTTGAAAGCCGAGGTCGAGGACTGGAATATAAGATTTTGGTCAAGGACGAAGGCGAACAGATCTACGCGTTCAACGCGCTTTCCAAAAAGATTTTCCGAAAAGTCGACGAGGAAAAATACGAATCGCATTTGGCGACCGGATTCAGTTTTATCGATCTTTCCGGAGTCTCGTATCAGGCGAACTACAACCCCATCGTTCAAAGCGATTTGAAAACCGCGGATCATTCCTTCAAACGGGTTTCTTTGAAACCCATCATTCCGTATTTTTATTCCAAGCTGATTTTACTTTTGGATTCGGATTCGTTACGGCCGACCCGACTCGACTTTCACGACCGGGACGGTGTATTGTTCAAAACGATGAACATCAAATACGGACCTCTGAAGGTGAAACAAAATCAGAAATTCGTCAAGGAAGAACACGCAAACCGATTGGAAATGCTCGATCTGAACACGGGTTCCATCAGCGTATTAGAATATACTGAAATAGACAAGGAAGTCAAACCCGATCCTTCCTTGTTCGATCTCGCAAACCTGAACCGATAGATAGGAAGAATTCTCCGTTGGAAGAATCGATTCTTTTCAGAAGAGACTGGACCGGGGACGAAACGTTCGCACTCGATCGGGACGAAATCTCCCATCTCAAAGCTCTTCGTATTTTTTCGGAAGACAAGATTCTCCGTGTTTTAAACGGCATCGGAAGCGAATGGATCTACGAAACGAAGGCGAATTCTTCCCGAGGAACCTTGAAGGAAACGAAACTCCATCCGCGAACGGAATCGATTTCCGGAATCGCAACCGCGATTCCTAAGGGAAACCGCTTGGAATGGCTTTTGCAGAAAGGGACCGAACTCGGATTGACGCATTTTTACTTTCTCAACTTCGAACAATCCGATCGAAAGGATTTTAATCTCAAACGCGCGGAGAAGATCGCGGAAGAAGCAGCCGCTCAGTCCAAACGGATCTTCTTACCGGAAATCTACGCTCCGGTTTCCCTGAAGGAGTTCCTACATTCTCAAAAGGACGCGGAACATTCTTTGTATCAATTCGATCCGAGGGGAGAAGCGGGGCTGCAACCGGAGTTTTTTCGAAATTCGATCTGGATCATCGGACCGGAAGGCGGGTTTCGGGAAAAAGAAAAAAGTCTATTCAAAGAAAGGAATGTGATCGGAGTTAAGGCGGGAGATTCGATTTTAAGAATCGAGACCGCCGGAATTTTTGCGGCCTCGCTCTTCCGCTATTTTACTTATTGAGAGAACTGTATTGCAGATACAGGGTTAATACGTTGCAGTTCGTCGAACACGAGCTTGTGCAGGTATTGAGCGATTGCAAGTTAGTCGTCGTTACGGTATTGCCGTAGGTCGCGGCACAACCCGCATTGCAGGATTCGATGGTTCCGCCCGGACCGCAAGCGAGGATATAATTGAAAATTGCTTTGTCGGTCGTTTCGTCTTTTCGGGAATTGCATCCTACAAAAACTGTGGAAAGTAAAAGAAGAGAAATCAAGATCGAAAATAATTTCTTCATAAATGTATGATCCTCTACCTCGGAATTTCGCGTAAATCAAAAAAGATTGGACATGTTAAGATTCCAAAGCCAAACTTTCTAGGATTACTCTATGAAAGTTAACGGAAAACCTCTTTCCCTTTCCGAACTCGAAAAACCGAGAATTTCATCCTTATTAGAATATTTGAAACTTAGACCGGAAATGGTTGCCATACAGAGAAACGGTAACATTCTCAAACGAGAATTTTGGAACGAAACCGCTTTGGAAGACGGCGATCAAGTGGAGATTTTAAGATTTGTCGGCGGAGGCTAAGACTTCTTCCTGGCCGGCGCCGGGAATTTACCCGATCCTTGACCGGGATTTTTGCAATAAAAGAAACCTGGATTTCTTTGCACTTCCCGAACTTTGGTTGGAAGTTCAGGATCTTGTGCCCTTTGTTCAGATCCGAGCCAAAGGGGTTTCCGACTCGATCTTAGAATCGATCGTAAAGAAGCTGCAGGATCGTTATCCTACCGTCCCTTGGATTCTGAACGACTATTGGAAACAGGCGAGGGACTGGAATTGTTTCGGCGCTCATGTCGGAAAAGAAGACTATGAGGCTTTGAACGAAGAAGAGAAAAAAAGTCTCTCGGAATCCAAACTCTATTTAGGAACCTCGTCTCATACGTTGGAAGAAATCAAGGCCCTGGATTCTTCCCTTTGGAATTATACCGGGCTCGGACCGATCTTTCCGACCGACAACAAGGACGACGCGAAGACGGCCGTCGGGACAATGGATTTGAGAAGAATCGCAAACGAGGCCCCGTTGCCCGTAACGTTGATCGGAGGGATTCAGGTGGGAAATCTGGACCGAATCTTAGCGGAAGGTTCGTTTCTCCTTTCGAGCATTTCCATGGCTTGTCTGGAGAAGGAATTTCGAGCCGCGGTGAAGAAAATACGGGAGCAAATTCGGTAAGTTTCAATTGACTCTGAACTTATGTCGTATAGGATGCCTTTAGGATGAAAAAGCCGGGTGAAATCATACATCTTTCCGCAAAGGACGATCGGGATTATCTCTTAGATTATCAGGTCATTCAGACGGAAACATTAGGGAAAACGGATATTCTCGGGGTTCCCTTTGATAACGTGACCCAGGACGAGTCCGTCGCCAAGATCTATCGACTCTTGGAGGAAAAGGAAAAGTTTCATCACATTCTTTTTTTGGATCCGATCAAAATCATGTCGGTTCGAAAGGGAAAAAAACTGCATCGAATCACGGAAAAGGCTACGATGATCCTCGCGGAAGGCGCGGGACTTCAGTGGGCGGCCTCTCGTCTCGGAAAAGATCTTAAAGAAAGAATTTCTCCGATCGCCTTGATGATGGACTTGGTCCGTCTTTGTGAACTTAGAAATTATTCCATCTTCATGCTCGGCGGAAAAGAAGACGTGATTGAAAAGGTGTACTTCACGCTTTCACGACATTTTCCGGGAGTGAGAATCGTCGGTCGTCACGCGGGTTACATGAACCCTCAACGCGAACTGATGGTAAAGGAATCCATCCGTAAAACGAGTCCGAATATTATCTTTCTTGCAATGGATTTTCCCGAACAGGAAATCTGGATCGAAAACAACACTGCGTTCTTCGGTCATTCCGTGATCATAGGAGTGAGCGGTTCTTTGGATATTCTTTCCGGCAAGGTGAGAAAGGCGCCTAACTTCTTTAAACTCAGAGGTTTGATTTGGCTCTGGAGACTTTTGAGTAAACCTTGGAGACTCTTCCGTCTTTTTAGAATGTTTCAATTCTTTACGGTTGTTTTCTTTAAATCCCTCTTTAGAAAAAAACCGAAGACCTAAATCTTTCTTTTTTTGTTTGTCGGGAAAATATTCCAAAAGAGTATATGTTTTTTCCTGAATATACCTACGTCTCGCTTAAAAAAGAATTGAAAACGCTTTTTGAACCAATGAAAGTTTCGGTATGACCGAACTGCCGTTCTTAACTCTCTTTCTTACCGTTTTGCTGGGTTTCGGGTCCTTATTCGGATTTCTTCATCTGATCTGGAAACAGCTTTCTTACAACTTGGAGGAATTCAAAAAAGAAACGAAAGCGGATCAACAAAACTTGCGTCTTGAATTTAAGGAAGATTTAAAGCACATGGAATTGCGTTTGAGAGCTGTGGAGTCTCGTTTGGTAAAAACGATTTCCGCCCTCAGTGATCGGATCGATCGTATCGACAGCCGAATCGATTCTTTAATCGAAATGTTCACGATCCGATGGGGAGATTCGGAAACCTCTAAAAAGAGAAGGAGACTCCAAGGATAATCGTATCCTGGGAAGACCGGAGTTTATTCCGGTCTCATCAAAGGAAAGAGAATGGTATCTCGGATCGAATGGGAGTTCGTCAATAACATCACCAAACGATCGATTCCGATTCCGAGTCCGCCCGTAGGAGGCATTCCATACTCCAACGCACGGATATAATCCTCGTCCATCATAAACGCTTCGTCGTCGCCGGCTTCTCTTTGTTTTACTTGATCCTCGAATCGTTCTTTTTGATCGAACGGATCATTTAACTCCGTAAACGCGTTTCCGATTTCTCTTCCCGCTACGTACGGTTCGAAACGTTCCACATAATCGGGTTTATCCGGATTGGATTTTGCAAGAGGAGAGAGTTCTTTCGGATAATCGGTGATAAACACCGGCTGAATCAAATTCGGTTCCGCCTTGTCGGAAAAGACTTCATCCGCTACTTTCCAGATCGTATTGCACTTGGAAACGTCCACTTTCAATTCCGAAGCTTTTTTCTTCGCTTCTTCCAAAGAGGTGATTTGGCTAAAATCGATTCCGCTGTATTCCTTGATGATGTCCACATATGTAACTCTTCTCCAAGGAGGAGAAAGATCGATCAGATCCTTACCGTACTGGATCTTTAAGGTTCCGCAGATTTTTTGCGCGAGATGAGTGATAAGCCGCTCCGTCAGATCGAGCATCGTGCTCATGTCCCCGAAAGCCATGTACGCTTCCATCATCGTAAATTCAGGATTGTGTTTCGTGGAAATTCCTTCGTTCCGAAAGTTGCGGTTCAATTCGAAAACGCGGTCCATACCGCCGACGATCAAACGTTTGAGATAGAGTTCCGGGGCGATTCTTAAAAACAACTGCATGTCGAGCGTGTTATGATGCGTAACGAACGGTCTTGCCGCCGCGCCGCCCGCAATCGGCTGCATCATCGGGGTTTCTACTTCGAGAAATCCCTCGTTGGTAAGGAAACTTCTGATTTCGGAAACGATTCTGCTTCTCGTAACGAACGTATCCCGAACGTGATCGTTCACGACGAGATCCACGTAACGCATTCTGTATCTTTGTTCCACGTCGGCGAAGGCGTCGTATACGACCCCGTCCTTTTCTTTTACGACCGGAAGAGGGCGGATGCACTTCGCGAGAAGCTCGACCGAAGTGATGTGCAGAGTGATTTCTCCCTTTTGCGTCGTAAAAAGATATCCTTCGAGTCCGATGATATCGCCGAGATCGAGCGACTTAAAGATGGAATAAGAGGCTTCTCCGAGATCGTCCCGGGTCGCGTAGAGTTGTATGATTCCCGTGCTGTCTTTTAGATGCGCGAAACTCGCTTTTCCCATCACTCGTTTGGAATGAAGCCTTCCGCCTAACTTGAATTTGGTTTCGGGTCCGGTCGGAGTTTTTTCAAATCGTTCGATGATGTCCTTCGATTTTGAATCCGGATAAAAACGGACCGGATACGGATTGATCCCTTGTTTCTTTAATTCTTCGATTTTTTGAATTCTTTGCTGAATGAGCTCGTTGGATTCTTTTGCGTCTAACATGCGGATCTTATTTTCCTGGAAGTATTTGATATAACGTTTTTGCTAAATTCACGAATACGATTTCGAATCCTTCTTCCGTTAAGAACCAGTTGCCGAGTCCGATCTTATCCGAAAGGGGAACAACGTGGATCTTTAAACCCGCGGGCCCTAAGACGGATTCGTATGTCTTTTGCTGAAACGCGGATTCGAATCGTTTGGAAAGAAGGAGAATTGTTTTCAATTGTCGATCGAGACAGATCTTCAAAAGGGACTTCGAAAAATTCTTCGCACCCGCCGGATAGGGTTCGAGTTTGTAGATCAGAATTTTGGATTCATCCACTCCAAGCGAAACCAAAGAACTTTGGATATCCGCGGTCAAATCCTGAGGAATTCCCAAGTGGGAGTTTACGGTTGCGGGAGAATACAGAACGATCAGAATCCCCGCGTATCCTTTTTTAAAACCGTCGGCAGCGTTTTTGAGAATGTCTCTGGGAATCGTCTCTTTGGCTTCGAGAACGAGCGCGTCGCTTTTGGGAAAGGGGCGATCTTGGATCAAAAATAAGGGACTTAAAAAAATGAATCCGAGTCCGAGGATCAAACAAAGAAAAAATCCGGAAAAGAATAACCGTGCTTTGTACAAAACTTCCTGTACGGATACCGGTCCTGGATTTGCAGACATATAGAACGAGAGTTTTTCCCAGGAACCAAATTACAAGAGGAATTTACGCCGGAACCTTGCAAGTTCCTTCGATGCGGTGCGGTCGATCCGTCGTTTACGAAACGACTTTCGTTTAAGAAGAGATAGGATCTTTTTCCGAAGATTCGCCGGTATAAATCATCGCGCCTTCGGGATCGATCGCCACTCTCTTTTCGACGAGATGAGCGACCGTTTCCACGATCTCCGGTTGTTTGGACATGGAGAGAAGAATGTCTTCCCAACAAGATTTGAGTCCGATGAATTTTACGATCGCATATCCTAAAAGAATCGCGTTTCCTAAATTGTACATCGAATAAACCCAGTTTCTGTGGATGAAGTTCGTAACGAACCCGAACAACAACTGCGCCAAAAGAGAATATTCGGCGATCACGTAAAGAGCGGGCATCGCGGTTCTTCCGATGACTTTCGGAGTTCTGCTGAACGGAATCTGTTTTCCGGTGATCGCTTGGTTGATCGACATGAAAACCCCGGCTAAGTTTACGGGAATTAAAAGAAGGTTCAGCGCATACACACGGAATACGTCGCTCCATTTGTATTCCATTTCGACGAGATCCATTCCGTATAAAAAGAAATACGGAAGGGAAGAAACCGCGATCCAGTAGGTTTCGATTCCTTCTCCCAGCGGAGTTCCCATAAGAATGACAAGACCGATGTTCACCGCGGCGATCGATCCGAGATAATGAACTCGGAAGAACGCTTCCGCGAATTTCGCGAATCGCCAAGGCCATTGAAACACGTGACGCAGAAGTTTCGGAAGAATGATGAGTCCGCCGTTGGCCCATCTTCTTCTTTGAATCAAAAGAGAACCGAAATCGGGAGGAGTCGCGCTGTAGGCGAGCCGTTCCGGATAATTGTAAAGATTCCAGTTCACATCCAAAAGATCGATGCTCGATTCCGTGTCTTCGATGACGGTATTGTCTTGAATGTATTTGCTGATCGTATAACCGCGTTCTTTGGTTACGGTTTTGATATCGAGAAGGGCTTTGTAGCGAAGCATAGCGTTTGCGCCGACCCAAAACGTAGCACGCCAATGAGTAAACCCTTGGTGAATCTGAAATTGAATGTCGGTCGTCGCGCCCGCCATTCTTTCCAATAAGTTCGGCGCTCCCGGAAAGGAACTATACGGAGTTTGAGCCACCGCGATTCTTTCCATGGAAGGAGAAGCCAAAACGTTTGCCAATTTTAGAATATAGTCCGGTAAAAGAACGCTGTCCGCATCCAACGTAATCAACAGATCGGCCGCGGGAATTTCAAAGGAGAATTGTTTTCCGTGAGCTTCTTCCAGAAGAACTCCGTGCGATTCTTCCCGTTCTTTCCATTTTTTTCCCATGAGATCGATGTAGCTGTTCAAGTTCATCGCCTTATTGGGAAGATGAGAAAGATTCAGATACTTCTTTCTTTCGAACGTGGAAAATTGAACGGAGAATAAGGACGACAGACGGTTGTATTCTCGTTCGATTCTTTCCGAATCGGCCCCACCCCGGTTCCAAAGTTCCCGCAGTTCGGACGCTCTTTCGGAATGAAGGTTGGACCATTCTTGGAAGAAACGTTCCTTCATAAAACGGCGCGTATGCTCCGGCAGATCTTTTTTGACGGAAGAATCGTCGTACGCATCGATGCGTTCTTGGAACCAATAGGAAGCGTTCTCATAGAGTTGAACGAGCCTTTCGGTTTCTTTGAGGACTTTGAATTTGTGCGAACGTTTTCGGTCTAAATATTCTTTTCTTGCGTGAAGAAAAGGAGAAGCCGCATCGTTGAATTCTTTTTGAAGGACACGAGGAAGTTCGCGCATCTTTTGAAGCGCTTCGAAATCCTCATAACGTTTCGGCTGAGGAGGATCGTCGATTAACAATACGACTCTTCGATTCGGATAATCCTGGAGGGCCGCGGAAAGAAGGGTTTCACGAACGATATCCAATTCCTCTTTGTAAGAAGGAACTAAAACTGCGAGCGCGGGAGAATTCTCCGCATAGATTTGTTCCAATGTTTCCCGTTCCGGCGGAGAATGAAGCAAAAGTCTTTTGAAATAACCGAGCCTCGTAAATTGATAAACGAAGTTTCCGTAGGTTAAGAGGACGATGATGATCGTAAAGGCGATTTGACCGATGGCGGCAAAGGGTCTGTGATCGAGCAATTGATGCCAGAAGACGCGAACCATCTCGATGCTCGCAAACGTACACGCGAGAATCGTCAGAAAAAGAAAGAGTCTTGTAATCCAGATCTGGTCCCGGTAATACCGGCTGTTTTTCAAATGCTTGGATTCCACGGAAGAAGCTGGATCGTTTCTCATTAAAAGTTACTAAACTTACAATAACAAAACGACGCTTCCCCGAAGAAATCATAATATTCTCCGGAGAAGAAAAATTTATTTTGGAAGCTAAATTTAGAGAATTCTAATAAGAATAGGGAGAATGTCCCTGCGTTGGTCGTTGCCCTTTTTGACACACGATGTATCGGGGATTTTCCAATTGTTCAATAAAGGATGCAAGCTCGCATTTTCCATCGATAAAAACCCGTTTGATCCGCAAGGGATTGTCGCCCGGCAGATTGGTTCCTTCTTCGGTTGTTAAGATTGCCTTGTAACCGGCCTTCAATGCTAATTTTATCAGCTTTTCGTTGAACCAACCGCAAGGCCAGGCAAGAAAATCAACGGGAACTCCTAACTTCCTTTCCAAAATGTTTTTGGATTCTTTGAGTTCGAATAGGGCTTCTTTGTCTCCTTTACCGGGAACTTTCCCGTCTACCCAAGTAACGAGGTTATCTTTCGGGTTCCAGGGATGACTGTAGGTATGAGAACCGATTTCGAACTTTGGATTCTTGGCGAGCGCTTGGATTTCGGACCATTCCATATACTCTCCGTTCCCGATTCCCTTCGGTCCCGCGATGATCCAAAAGGAAGCAGGAAACGAATAACGTTCCAGAATCGGGACCGCGTTGAGCACGTTTTTCCAGCCGTCGTCGAAGTTCAAGACGATCGAACGATCGGGAAGTTTCTTCCCGTTACGCATATAGGCAAGAAGGTCCTTCATTGTAATCGGATTGTAACCTTCGGCGTGAAGATAGTGCATCTGTTCTTCGAAGCGTTCCAAAGAAATCACGGTTTCTCCGTATTCTTTTTGTGTGTCGGTTACGATCTCGTGATAGATCAGAACCGGAATTCCCTTCGGGTTGGCGGTCGCGGAGGCCGCAGCTGTTTGCGGTTCGTGAGTGCGCGCGGAAGAAGCGGGAGAATTACAAGTTTGGAATGGTACCCAGAAGATTCCGAACCAAAGAATCGGCACTCGAAACAAGAAATCGATTTGTTTCAAAAGATCTTCTCCTTTCGTTTAGGCGCTTTTCAACGGCATATCACCGAGGTAATTTTTCTTTCCGATGTCGACGCCGTTGTGGCGCAGGATGGAATAGGCGGTCGTTATATGAAAATAGAAGTTCGGGATCGCGTGTTGAATCGCAAACTCCCGACCAGTAAGATATTTTCCATCCCAGCGCGGATGAAAGATCTTGCGTTCGTTCGATTCGGAGAAGTTTTTTTCCGTAAACGTTGAAAGATAGTCTAACGTGGATTGGATTCTTTCTTGAAGTTCTGCGAGAGTTTTTTCCTGATCGTCGTGCTTGGGAGCTTCTTTTCCGGTTAGACGGGAAGCACATAATTTTGCCGTATCGCAGGCTGTTTGGATTTGTTTGATCAAGTGAAACTGATCGGGCGCTAATCTCGAATTTAAAAGAACCTGCACGTCGAATTTTTTGGATTCGGAGTAGGCCGCTCCTTGATTCAGGATGGAGTTTAAGTTTTTCAACATTTTGGAAAACTGGAGAATTGTAATTTCATAAAGCATGATGTTGCCTTTGGCTCTGTGGAGTTTTCTCATTTTTTTGCGCGGGCTTTTGCGGAGATAGGCTTTTTTGAAATGGAGCTGCGGGGTTGATCTTGAGCGTTCGTCGTACCTCCGACAAAAGGAAGAAGGAAAATTGTTGTGGATGAAGTCGGGGAGTTGTGATAAAGGGATCTTTCCCACCACCCGCAGGCGATCCGGAAGGGCAACGGAACTTTCTGGTCCCCCCACCCAAACACAAGGGCGGGGAGAAATTTGTATTACGGCCGGTTGTACCTGCGACAAAACAAGCGGCAATTGCACGAGTGTCACGCAGTTCTCTTTGGAGTTTGGATTCCGATAAAGAATCCGTTGCATTCTGAATTCGATTTGTTGGATTTTAAAAAGAGGAAGGATTCTTGCTCGAGAGGGGACTCGCCGTTACGCAGCGCCGCATCCTATGGCGCTTGGCTCCACGGCGTCTCGAACTTTCCTCACCACATCCTGTGGTTCGGTCGCGTTCATTACGCTTCCTACGGGGCGCTATGAACGCTTTCAAGTTCTCGCTTCGAGTCCCCAAATTTTGCCGTCGTTGATTTGTTGGATTTTAAAAAGAGGAAGGATTCTTGCTCGAGAGGGGACTCGAACCCCTACACCTAAACGGCACAAGCACCTCAAGCTTGCGTGTCTACCAATTCCACCACCCGAGCGGGTTGCAATGACAGAATGCGGGAAGAGCCTTGGGCGTCAAGGAACTTACGGTCAAACCAGTTCGTATTTCTTTCGAGTCTTTTTGTCCTCGGGATCGATTTGAATCTTCTCCGGATGAAAAACGATATTCCAGTAACGCTTCGAGTAGGCGAAGATTCCCGCGCAAAGAATCGCGACCAATACGTAACCGGAAATTTCGGGATGTTTGAGAATGCTTTCGCCCGGAATTCTAAATTCGATCAATGGAATGCACATATACCAGAGGACGGCGATCGCAACGAGTCCGACTCCGAATTTTCCCCACCAATTCGGCTTTCCCTGAATTCCTCGTTTGAGGTAGAGAAAACTGCCGAGCCAAATTCCTAAAATTTCGCGGATAATATAAGCGATGAGAATCCAAAGGGGAAACCGAAAGTAATGAACGATGACCGAAAGTCCTCCGACCGTCACGATCTTATCGCAGACCGGATCTAAGTATCTCCCGAGAACCGATTCTTGATGAAGAAGTCTCGCGAGAAAGCCGTCCAGATAGTCGGTAAGAACCGCCAAAAGACAAGTGAGTATAGCATAGAAAAGGAATTCGGTCTTTTCCGGCGAGGTCATATAAGTTTTTGTGAAAGTGATGAAAAACGGTAAAAGAAAAACTCGGCTGACGGAAAGAAAGTTGGAAACGGTGAAGATCCTGTCTTCCAAAAGTTCCTTCGGTTTTTTTTCCTGAACGATCATCTTCGGTAGAGTTCCAATATTTTTAAGGGAAGAATTCTGTATTCCAGTAAATGAAAGAATTGATTTTCGGAACAGAATTTTTCGAAGTAATTTGAACGAAATCGATTGACCGGAGAAGTTCCTTTGAAAAAGTATCTAAGGAACAAGGAGCTGTAGCTCAGCTGGTTAGAGTGCCTGCCTGTCACGCAGGATGTCGCGGGTTCGAGTCCCGTCAGCTCCGGATTCTTTCTCACTTCAAACTTAATCTTCAACGAACACAAAATTGAACTCGAAGCTTTCGAGCGAGAGCGTTTCGTGCTTTCGTAAAAAGCACTAAACGCGATGCGAATCCATGGATGGATGAGCACGCGAGGAAGACGCCGTGATAGATTCTGACCCATAGGGAAGAATCTGCTGAGTTTTTGCTGCAGGAAGCAAAACTGCGTAACGGCGAGTCCCGTCAGCTCCGGGTTTTCTCCCCTTAAATGTATTCTTCCCCGTCTTTTTTCACGAAGATAGTTCCTTCTTCTTCCAACTCGCGAACCAAATTCAAAATACTATTTCTTGCGTCGTTGATCTCGCGTAAGGTGAGTTTTCCGCGAATGTCCATCATATCCATGATTTCCGCGGCTCGGTTGCGGGACATCGCGTTCAAGAAATGATTTCTGAGTTCGTCACCGGCGCCGCGTAAGGCGACACTGAGGCATTCGTCGTCGCTCAAACGATTGATGAGAATCCGCATTTCTTTCTGATCCAAGCCGAGAACGTCTTCAAAGGTATATAACTTCTCTTTGACTTGTTTTGCAAGTTCGGGAGAATTCGCTTCCAACTCTTTGAGAATATTCTCTTCCTGAGACTTGTCCATGTGGTTGAGAATGTTCGCAAGGGCTTCCGCGCCGCCTGCTTCGCTGTACTCGGAACGATCCCTTTGTTCGTATTTCTTCTTGAGAACCCTTGCGATTTCTTTGATGGCGTCGGGATGTGTCTTGGTCGTGTTCGCCAAACGATAAGCGACGCTGGCCTGTAATTCTCCGGGAAAGAATTTCAAAATATCAGCCGCTTTTTTCGGGCTCATGAATGCGAGAGTTACGGCGACCGTCTGCGGAGATTCGTGTTGGAGTAAGCTGGCAAGAACTCCCGGTTCGGCTTCGCTCAAAAAGGAAAAATCATCTTCGATGTCTTTGCGGGAAAGTTTACCGAGAATATTCTCCGCTTTTTCTCTTCCCAAGGATTGTTGCAGAATTTCACGGGCTGCGTCCATACCGCCCTTGATTTCACCTTCTCCGGGAAGAACCGAATTCTTGAATTCCAAAAGAACGTCTTCTTTTTCCTTTTTGGAGATCGTTTTGATCTGAGCCATTTCCAAAATGATCTCTTCGATCATCGAGTCGTCGAGTTTGGATAAAACCTTGGCTGCGTCTTCTTTGTTTAAAGAGAGAAGGAGGAGTGCCGATTTTCTGATTTTTTCTTTTCGAGCCGCGGACGCTGATTCTTTTTCCACAAAAATAAAATCCTTAGCCTGTAAGCAGGCGAAGGGGATGTTCTATAAAATCACGGAAGATCGAAAGAAATCTCGCTCCCGTCGCTCCGTCGATCACTCTGTGATCGCAGGAAAGAGTGACGTTCAGAATTTTTCCGGGAACGATGCTTCCAGCCTTGAGAACCGGTTTTTCAACGAGCGCTCCCACCGCAAGGATGGCGGCTTCGGGTTCGTTGATGACCGCGGTGAAGGAAGAAATTCCATACATTCCGAGGTTGGAAACGGTAAACGTTCCGTCCGTGTATTCCCCCGGTTTGAGTTTTCTGTCTCTTGCACGGGAAGCAAGTTCTTTTATTTCACCGCTGATTGCAAGAACGGTTTTCTGATCCGCGTTGCGGATATACGGAGTGATCAAACCTCCTTCGATCGAAACCGCGACTCCCACGTCGATTCTTCCATGCTGGAGAATATGATCCTCTCTCCAGGAAGAATTGACTTCGGGAACTTGCAATAAACTGAATGCACAAGCCTTGAGAATGAGATCGTTGACGCTGACTTTTTCGTGACCCTCGAGCCCTAAATCTTTGTTGAAGGAATTTCTAAGATCGCTGATCGGGTCGGCGTCCAATTCCATCGTGAGATAAAAATGAGGGATCGTCGAAGTCGAATGCGCGAGTCTGGAAGCGATCGTCTTGCGCATTCCGGTGATTTCGAGTTTGCGGTCTTGTCGCTTAACAAAAGAACCTTGTTTGCCTCCACCGGATTCCTGATACGAAAGAATGTCGCGTTTGATGATTCTTCCTCCGGGACCGGAGCCGATCACTTCACCGAGATCCACTCCTTTTTGAATCGCGAGATTTTTTGCCAAAGGAGAAGCCTTGATCGGACGTCCGGCGCGCGCCGATCGAACGGGAGAAGGTTCCGATTCTTCCGAAACGAACGAAGAAGACGATTTGAATCCGGAAGATCGTTCTTCGTTTGCTGTTATTCCGTTGTTTTCGGCGCTTTGCGAAAGAGAAACGTTCGTTTTCGTTTCGAGATTCTTTCCCGCGCTCGATGTTGTGGAAGAGGATGAAGTTCCGCTTTGCGCTTGTGCGGAAGAAGTCGGTGTTGTTGCGGACGAGGAGCCTGGTGCAGAGTTCTGAGTTTGGCTGGGCCCAGCCGAACCTTCTTTTTTTGCAGGAATGGATTTCTTTGCGGTTTCGACTAACGCGGAAACGTCTTCGCCCGATTTTCCGATGATCGCGACCGGAGCGCCGACGGGAAGGAGAGAACCTTCCGGCGCGAGGACTTCCAGAAGAACTCCGGTTTCAAACGCTTCCATTTCCATCACGGCTTTGTCCGTTTCGACTTCCGCGATGATTTCTCCGGGCGAAACCGCGTCTCCTTTTTGTTTGAGCCAACGGACGATCTTTCCTTCGGACATCGTTGGACTGAGCTGTGTCATCTCTGCAATTTTAGCCATTTTGAATCTTCCTTGCTCCGTTATTCGAGCATCTCCCGAACCTTGGCGATGATTTTCTCTTCGCTCGGAAGAGAGGCCTTTTCCAAATTCGCGGCATACGGCATCGGAACGTCTTCTTGCGTGATTCGTTCCACGGGCGCGTCCAGATCGTCGAAAGAATTCTTCTGAATGAGATAGGCGACCTGCGATCCGAAACCGGCGACTTCCCAGCCTTCTTCCACGATCAAGGCTCGGTTCGTTTTGCGAACGGAAGCGTAGATCGCTTCCTCGTCCAAAGGACGGATGGAACGAAGATCCAAAACTTCCACGGAAATTCCTTCCTGTGCGAGTCGTTCGGCGGCAGGCAAAACGTATTGCAG
>NZ_QHCU01000005.1:160000-454798 GCF_003545925.1 Leptospira yasudae
AGGAGATTCCGAGAGTTCCTCCGATCCAAGACCACAGAATTTGTTCATATGCGGGCCGGGGTGGTGATATGGCCTCCGCCTTCATTTTTTTGAGAATTCGTTTCATTGTATATCTCTGAGTTCTAAATCTTTTTTTACGTTTTCTTAGAATAGTGATTCGGAGCGGCGACTTACGTCGAATACTTTCCGAAGCTTTGAAAAACGCGATTTTTGGAAGAGAGGAAAAAATAAACGGACTGCGTTTGACAGCCCGTTTGATTTCTTTTTAATGAAGGATCGGTTCCGGAACCTGATTGCGAACCGGTTTGATGGATTTGAGATACGCGAAGATATCCTTCAATTCTTCATCGTTTAACGCGCTTAAGTTGGCCGCAAAGATCGGTCCCATCGGAGGAAGGAGCGGTCTGCCGACTCCCATTCTTTTTTGTGTGCGAACCGTTTGAACGAACATTTCTTCGGTCCAGCCTCCAATCCCGGTTTCTTTATCGGGTGTGATATTTTTCGCAAAGCTGACTCCCCAAGGACCGACGACCGCCGTAAGATCTCCCGTAAAAAGAAGCCAAGGAGAGTTTTGAAAACTTTTGTAATCAGGCAATCGGTTCGTTTCCAAATACCCGGCTAAGAATTTCGAATCATCGGGAACGGGACCTTGGGCCGTCATCGTTTTCGGCGTATGGCAATCGCCGCATCCGCCTACAAGAACCAATTTTTTTCCGCGCTCGATGCGAGCCGAAGCCGAGTTGTCGTTCTTGGAACAATTCGCGAACAAAGCGAAAATCGCGAAGAGGCTTAGAACGATGGATGAAATTTTTTTCATAACAATCTCCAAAGTGAATATAGATGGATCGAGGGCAGCCCATTGCATAAACGTTATGCGAATGGAATTCCTAGACCGTAAGACAGAGTTTTGATTTGAAACGAAGAAGCGATCTAAAAAAAGAATATTCCGGTTCTTGAATGTTCTTTGTTATAGATTGATGATCGGATTTTTTGGTTCGAATTATAAATCGTATGCCAAAACAATTCCGAGAATTGGAGAATTCTTTTTGGTAAGTTTTTCCGGCCTTTTTTCGAGCTTACTTTTCCGCCGCCTTGGGCCTTTGGGCGAAAGTATTTGTTTGCTAACGTAAAAAGATTCCTACCATGCAAACAACGAAAATCAGTGCAATCCAAGAGAAAATGGAAATGAAAAACATGGCTCTGAGGGAGCGAATTCGAAAGAAAAACGTTGTGATCAGACCGAATAGAGCGCCGAGCGGCGTATAGTAGAATAAGATAAGTTCTTGGAACAATCGAAACGCTTCGTTCGGATCAATCCACCCTCCGTTTCGATACGGGCTTCCGGCTTGTCCGTGCATCATCCAATAATTGAGAAGAATGTAAAAGGCGAAGCTGAGAACGGTATAACAAATCGCACCGATGAATACGGCGGGTAAAAGAAATTCGATTTTAAGATTCTTTTGCAAGGGAAATGGATCTTTGTTCCAATTGGGATCTAGGATTTTCGAAACCGTTTTGGGATCGGTGAAACCGGTTAAAAGAAAGACAAAAAAAATCCCCGAGTTGAATCTCGGGGATTTCGTTTACTTTGAAAGAAAGCGTAAAACTTATTTCAAAGGTTTGAATTCTAAGGTAACCACTCCGCGCGTAGCCGATTTTACTTCCAAAGACTTAGTCGCTAAGAAAGAGAATCCTCTGTCTTTTTTGTAAACCAATTCTTCTTGGAAAAGAGCGTCTTTACCCGGATAGATTACTTCCCACTCGGAACCGTTCGTATCGGAAGTTCTTACGTTCACTTCTTTCGCGGCTGTAAACTCGGTAAGATCGTCTTTGAACTTAGTCGCTTCGTCCGCGTTCAAACCGGTAAACTTCAGAACGATCGGGTTGTTCTCGGTGAGATTGAACCATTCTTCTTTTAACTGGTTGTTTACTTTTTTAGAAACGGAAGTCGCCCATTCTGCGATCGCTTTTTCTCTGGAAACTTTTTGAGTGATGTCCGCGCCGCGTCCGTCAGCGGTTCCGCTGTCTACGATCTTACCGTCGCCCCAAAGAAGAACCACTTTGTAAGTTCCCGTTGCAGCAGTGTTGTAGATGGTTCTTTCCAGAGCCTTTCCGTTTACGGATTCCAGAGGTTGTTGATCTTCGGTTTCCACGGTTGCAAGAACCAATACTTCCGCTTGCAGAGCTTCCGCGAGAATCTTGATCAGAGGAGAACCTTCCACTTTTTCAGCGTCCACTTGATTCTTACCGACTTTCTTTGCGGTAAGAGCGGGATCGATGATCTTGTTTCCGTTTTTCTTCAGAGCTTTGATGATCTCAGCTTCTCCGAAGTTGTTCGGACCTGCAGGAATTACGGGAGCTCCTCCCACTTTTCCAAGAACCAAAACAGCGACTCTAGGATTTCCTACGTCCGCGAGAAGATTGTCAACCGCGGTGGAGATTTTGGATTCTTCCACTTCGCAGCGAACCGTGAGTTTTAACATCGGCTGAGTATCGATCTTGCCTTCAGCCTCGTCGATGATATCGTAGCTCTTAACGAACGCGTCCGTTTTGGAAAGAAGGCTGGAACCTAAACTTTCTCCATCGGAAGCCTTGCTCTTGTTGCTGATTTCTTCGCCGATTACTTTACGAACCGCGTTGATCTTTGCGTCTTTCAGAGCTCTTTGTTTTGCGATCTGCTTGTCTCCGTTATAGATGGGAGCCTCGCCGATTACGGTAACCTTGTTACCTTCTTTTTCATAGAACTCTTTCTTCTTACCACGAGTGGATCCGGAAGAACCGCAGCTGACTGCGAAAGAAATAACTGCTAAGGCCGCGATAAGCCTGGTGGTAGGGAAACGATTCATTTTGTCGTTTTTCTCCTTGAAGAATAGGTTTGAGGGATTTTTGTAAACAAAATAGGAATTCTCGGATGCTCTACACAAAAATAAAGAAAAAATTCTTCCTTTTAGTCATTTTTTTTCTCTTCCTCCCTTCGGTTGCCTGCGCGGAAAAAAGCTTTCGTAAACATATCGCCGACGCGAAACTCGTTCCTTCGGAAAACGAATTTTATAACAACGTTCTTCCGGGACTTTCGGGTAAAAACGTAATTCTCATCACCAATCCTTCCGGTATAGGAAGAAGCCCCGAACGGATTATCCGCGAATTTAAAAAACACGACGTAAAGATCAAACATCTGATCGGACTCGAACACGGATTTCTCGGACTGGAAGAGGACTTCAGTAAATCTCCCGTAACCGTGGACGAATTTTTCAATCTTCCCATCTATCATATCTACCGCGTGAAGAATGCGGAACTGCCTGCGATTTTGAAAGGAGCGGATGCGATCCTATTCGACGTGCAGGATATGGGAATGAGATGTTATACCTATCTCACGGTTTTAAAAAGAATCATGGACGGGATTCCCGATCCTGCCGGAACGAGATTGATCGTACTCGATCACGTAAACCCGGCTCTGTATCTCAAGGGAAGAGGAGAGATGATCGACAAACGGTTTCTCAACTTCGCTGGAGAATTTCCTTCCCTGTTTTTCGGAGGTTTGACTTTGGGGGAATCCGCTCTCTTTTACAACACCGAATATCTGGATAAAAAAATTCGTTTGGAAGTCATCGCACCCAAAAACGCAAAACGTTCTTTCGATTGGGACAAGGAAGGAATTCCTTGGACGACTCCGTCTCCGAATCTTCCCACCGTCGACTCTGCGATCAATTACCTCGGTTTGGTTTTATTGGAAGGAGTCAACGTTTCCGTAGGACGCGGAACGACCGCGCCTTTCGTTTACTTCGGAGCGCCTTGGATGATCGAGCCCGAAAAGTTGGCGGAAGAATTGAATCAGAATTCCGGCGGAGATTATTACTACCAAACCGTATTTTTCAAACCCGTTTTCGGGCCGTATAAAAACGAAATCTGCCGAGGACTTCGACTAACCGTCGTAAATCGAAAATACGATCCGTTGAAAATGGCTTTTAAGTTGATCGCGGGTCTGAAAAATCAATACAAAGAGTTCAAATGGAGATCGTATCCGGACGGAACGCATAACATCGATTTTCTGTGGGGAACGGAATCCTTTCGAAAAGCGATCGACAGCGGAAAAAGTTACGATCAGTATTCTGAATTCTTAAATTCTGCCGAGAAAGAATACAATGAGAAGATTAAAAAGTATTACCTCTACTAAAAAATCGTCCGTGTTCGAGACTTCGACTCGAATTGCGCTCGGAGGAATTCTATTCTTATTTTTGAATGTTTCCTTTTTGTCCGCGGAAGAAGCGAAGTGGAAGGAATATTCTCTCCGGGAATTGATCGGAAGATTGAAATATTACACGTACGCGAAAGTGGCGCAGAGTTTGCGGAGGGAATATCCCGCCGCTCAGGAACAGGTTTGGGAGAATTCTTCCTGCGCTCTGAGTTTGCCGGAATTGCCGGGACCGTTTTTCTGCGGACTTTTGAAACAACAATATCCGTCCGCAGGATCTTCGGAAAAACTTTCCGTTCCGTCTCCTGCGCCGGCTCCGGAAACGGTTTCCCCTGCGTCCGCGCTCGCCGGACCGAATACGAACTTCAAAGAATTCAAGAATGTTCAGCTTTATTCCGGAACCACCATCTCGGGGAAGAATGTGGTTCAATTGAGTTCCGAGGAAAATCCGGGCGAATCTCTGCGTGCGTTTTATCTTCACGATGGACGGCTGAGTCATTATGAATTTCAGGATCGAATCCTGATTTTCGATTGGTCCGGTTCCAAGTTGAACGCCATCTTGGAAGTGAAAGTGGATTCGATCTTAAGACCGCTCGGCGGAAGAGAAATCCTATTCCCATGAAACCGATCGCTTCCGGTTTTTTGAGGATGATGGATCATCAAGGAATCGATCCGGTCTCTTATATCTGGGTCACCGCGACTTACGATTCCGATTCCTCCGAAAAACAAGAAGCACATATTCAAGAAAATTCTAATATTCTAAACTATCTCGGACAAAAGGTGAAACTCGAGTTCACCGGAAAGATCCGCTGCGTTTCCTGCGGGAGAATCACCAAAAAAAGTTTCAACCAGGGAAACTGTTTCACATGTTTTCAAACGTTGGCCGAAAACGATCTCTGTATTTTAAGACCGGACACGTGCCACTTCCATCTCGGAACCTGCAGGGAACCCGATTGGGGAGAATCTCATTGTTTTATTTCTCATACCGTCTATCTCGCCAACAGTTCTGCGATCAAGGTGGGAATCACGAAAGAAAATCCCGTGTCCAATCGATGGGTGGATCAAGGCGCGGTTCAGGGAATTCCTCTGGTGGAAGTGACTTCGAGAAGGGACGCGGGAATTATCGAGAAAGAACTTTCCAAGGTTTTATCGGACAGAACGACCTGGCAAAAGATGGTCGCTGGCGATCCGGAACCGATCGATCTCGCGGAACGTAAAAAGGAATTTCTGCAAAAGATCGAGGAACTCGATTTGGATCTGGACTATAAGGTTTCTCCCCAGGAAACCCCGACTACGATTCGATATCCGGTGCAGGCCTATCCGAAAAAGATCCAGTCCTTGGCTCCGGAAAAAAATCCGATTCTCGAAGACGTTCTTACCGGAATCAAAGGACAGTATCTTCTCTTTCAATCCGGCGTGATCAATATCCGCGCCTATGGCGGTTACGAAACCGTTTTGAGCGTCGACTGAACGTAGGAACTGCTACGATTTTCCGTAGAACGGAACAAGCACTTTGAACGTAAAGTGTGGGAACTCCTGCAAAGGATCGTAAAGTGTGGGAACTCCTGCAAAGGATCGTAAAGTGTGGGAACTCCTGCAAAGGATCGTAAAGTGCGACTGAAATTCTCTACAAAGTGTAGGAGCTCATACAAGAATCCCCGATTTCCGTCGGGAAAATTCTGCTTTGATTTTGATCGAAGATCCGAAAAGAATGTCTTCCTATGAATAAGATTTTTCCAAAGCTGGTTCTGCTTTTTACCATCGTTTATTTTTGGGGATGCGGTGCGATCATCGATTCCGTCGTTCCGATCGAATTGGATCTTCAGATCGGAAAATCCTTTTTGGAAAACGCAAAAGACGGAAAGGAAGGAATGCACATTCTCAAGAATGCGGCTCTGGAAAAATACGTAAAATCGATCGCGGACAGAATTCTCAAATCGGACAAGATCCAGTACAAAAAAGAATTTCCGTATAAGATTTCCATTTTGGACGACGACGATACGATCAACGCGGTTTGTACTCCGGGCGGTTATATCTTCGTTTATACGGGGCTTTTGAAACTGATTCAGGACGAAGCCACGTTAGCCGCCATTCTCGCGCACGAAATCGCACACGCGGAAAAACGGCACTCCGTAAAACAGATCATCAATTCCCTAGGAATTTATTTCACCATTTATATCGGTTTAACGATCTTTCTCGGATCGGACGCGGCCAACCTCATCAACCTAGGCTCTAGAGTAGGAGGAGAAATTCTTACCTTGGCGAACAGCCGTTCTGCGGAAGCCGAAGCCGACGCAATGAGTTTTGAATATTTGAAATCCACGAAATACTATCCGGGCGCTCTCGAATCGTTTTTCATTCTTATCGAAAAAAAGGAAAAGGAAGAAGGGGGAAGCGGCGCGGAAAAACGAATGATTAAATTCTTATCCACACACCCCCTGAACGACGAACGAATCGCCGAAAACAAAAAGCGTTTGGAAAGTATCGGAAATCCCCAAGCGACGCCCGAAAATCTTTATAAGGAACGTTATCAGGCCGCGATGAAGCGCGCTTTCGGGGAAATCGAGTGAAACTCAACTCAGCGAATCCATTTCAAAAAAACGTAAACCGTTTTTGAAAGATTCGAAAGGTGTTTTGAGAATGAGAAAATTTTCTTGTATTTCAGTCGATCGTCTCTAAATTCTCCGCATCATGCGATTGGAACACAAACTCAAACGGTGGGTGGAAGCGGGATTGATTCGCTCCGAACAATCGGACGCGATCTTACGCTTCGAAGAAACCCGTAAAACGCCGTATCTTTACTATTCGTTTATCATTTTAGGAGTGGTGGTCATCGGAATCGGTGTGATCGCCATCATCGCCGCGAACTGGGAAGAAATTCCGGACGTTCTGAAGTTAGGCGCCGGTCTCGGCGTTTTATCCCTCGTGGCGGGACTCGCATTTTGGAAACGGGAGAACGGAAATCTTCTTACGGTCTTTCTCGTTTTGAATTCGATCTTGATCCTCGCAATGATCGGCCTCGTTTCGCAGGTTTATCATCGAGGCGGAGAATACTACGAAGCCGCGGCTCTTTGGTGCGTATTGAACGTTCTCTTTTTGATCGCGACGGATTCGAAGACGTTGATTCATCTGTGGACCGTCGGATTTCAGCTCTTCATTACGGGATGGATTTTGGATCAACCCGCTTGGGGGAGGAATTTCTGGAATCAGTATTTTTATTTTTCAACGGTCGGCTTCTTTACGATCTGGGTCGTTTCGGAACGATTCTCTTTGGAATCCAGAAAGGCTTCTTTCTTTTTATGGGCCGTTTTGTTTTTGGTGGTTGGAAGTTCTTACTTCGGTTTTCTAGGAACGCATGATTATACGTTCTATGGAACTCCCGAAGAAAACCACGCGCATTGGTTGGATGCGGTCCGACAATACCCCTGGACTCAAGTTCTGCTTTGTTTGTTCACGGTCGTTCCGGGTATATTCTTAATTTGGAATACGGATGCGTTTACAACGTCGCAGAAGAAGTCTTTCAGTTTCAGTCTGATTATTTTCTTTCTTTTATATTTGCCGATTTATCTGCTCTTTTCACATGGAGAATCCGTTTCGGCAAACGTTTGGAATCGGATCGTTTCCATGATTCCGGCTTTTCTTTTTATCGCTTTTTGGCTCGGAATCGCTTCCGCGTTTCGCTCGCACAAACGAATTTTCGATCTCGCCGTTGCGATCATCGGAATTCGATTCTTGTATTTCTACTTCGATTTGTTCGGAAGTTTGACGTACACCGGATTCGGATTGATTCTTTCCGGACTCCTGATCATCGGATTTACGATCGGATATTTAAAATTGAAAGGAAGAGTGAGAACTTTCTTGGGAGAACAGGAATGAGAACGTTCAAAATTCTTTTGATCCTTGCGTTGGCGGCTCCGGTCGCGTTCTTCGCATCCGAAATCGTATATTTGGAATTTATAAAGAAGTCGGGAAAGGAACTGATTCTTCCCGTAAGCGGATACGATCCGCGCGATCTGTTATCCGGTCATTATCTGCGTTACGACATCGAATACCAATCGTATTCTCTTTGCCAGACTGCCGACGGTGAGGAACCACTTCGTTCCAAGACCAAGTCCAGCAAGGATGATGGAACGCATTGCGTTTGTTATTCTCATCCCGGAAAAATCGAAGCTGGGGACGGAACCTTTGTGGAAAGTTGCAACCCGGAAACTCTTCGGGATAAAAAGATCTGTAAGCTGTATCTCCGCGGTGAATGCAGATACGGAAGATTTACGATCGGAAACGAACGTTTTTTCGTGAATGAAACCAAGGCACTCGGCTACGAAAAACGGCTTCGGGAAGAAAACGTTCACATTCGTTTGAAGGTCGATGGAAACGGAAAGGCGATCACCGATTCTCTGATTTGGGCGGACGGATCTTCGCTGTAACTTCGTTGAGACTGCAGAAGTCGCTTTCTCCGAAACCGGCTTTCATTCCGGAGTCGTAGATCTCCGGAAGATTCCTGCAAAGAGAAAGGTTCGTGTCGTTTTGTTCGGCGAGTTCCATCGCGTGATAGACGTCCTTTCTCATATTCTTTAAGGAGAAATGAGTTTCGTAGTTTCCGGAAAACACGAAGGGAAATTTAAATTCTGCGATCCCCGATCTTGCGGCGGATTGCAGAAGAATCTCCTTTAAAATATCCGGTTCCACTCCCGATTTTTTTGCGAGTTCGAATCCTTCCATATATACCTGAAAGATTCCCGCTTGGATCATGTTGAGTGCGAGTTTCGCCTTTTGTCCGCTTCCTACCTGACCACAAAACACCGTATTCTTTCCGCAAATATCGAAGAAGAATTGAATGTCGGCGACTTCTTCCCGGTTCGCTCCTACCATAAAAAGAATCTGCCCGTCTCTCGCCGCGTTTTTGGAACCGGTCATCGGAGAATCGTAAAATCGAATTCCGCGTCGGGAACATTCTTCCGAGAGTTTGAGGGTGAGGGGAAGAGATGTCGTTCCGCAATCGAGGAGGACCTTAGGTTTAACGTCGAGAAGTCCGGATGAGAACGTTTCCCGGATTACCACCTCGTCTTCCGTCAAACAGAGGATCACGAGATCGGCGCCTTTTGCGGCCTCCGCAGGAGAATCAAAAAGGAGAACGTTTTCCGATTTTAGATCGGAGAGTTTGGAAAGATTTCTGGAATAAAGACGAAGTTTTTGATTTTCCTTGGCAAGATTGGTTGCCATACCTCGCCCCATGATTCCCGTTCCGATGATGGAGATTGTGTATTCTTTCATTGTAATATACTAAATTAGTTTGCGTCGTTTTTAAACTCGAATTGAATCTATTTGCAGATCGAAAAAATCAAACCGTACGGTTTTGAAACGTCCCGTTGCGATTAGAATGCGCTGAGCGCCGCGCGGATAAAGCTCGTAACCGGAGTTTGTTCTCTTGTATCCTCGAGACCTTCCCGAAGTTCCCGGAGAACGATCTGCGCGTCCGTCAAAACCGTATTAACGTTTTTGTGAACGTCGTCGTTGTTGATGAGCCTTCCTAAACTTCCGTCTCCCGTGTTGATTTTGGTCGTGATGTCCGCGATGTTCGAGAATGTCTTACGGATATCGCCCCTGTTTTCGGAGATCAACTCCGATAAACTCACGAGAGGATCCTGTAAAACTCTACCTTTCAGCGCGCCGGCGGACTTGTAATCGATCATCGTTACGGGCGTGGATCTCTTTTTCAAACGCTCCGATTCCGGATCGGTCGTTCCCGGATCGATGGAAATCACGCGTCCGGTCAAAAGGCTTTCGTTTTTAATGATGATGTCGTAGTTGTCGTAAAGACGGATCTTTTCCCGGAGAAGCATCGTAATTTCGACTCTCGTTCCGATTCCGGTTTCTCCTTCTTGGACCTCGGCTCCGTTTTCGTCGATCTGAATCAGTCGAATCGAAGAAACGTATCCGAACGGAACACCCTGAACGGTGACCTTGTTTCCGACCTTGATTCCTTCCGCGTTTCGAAACGTGACCTTCATGAATTCCCCGCGTTTTTTTACGGGACCTCCTTCGGTTACGATCGTAAAATATCCGACCACGGCGATGGCTGCGGTAAAAATAACTCCCACGAGAAGATAACGCAACGAACTCATATTCAATTCTCCTTATGTGATCGGTTCGATCCTATTTGGTTTCCAGGATCATCGGACCGGTCGTTCTGCCGTGAATGAATTGCTGGATCAATTCGTTGTCCGAATTCTGGATTTCTTCCGGCGTTCCGGTAAATACGATCTTTCCCTTATAGATAAAACTGATTCGATCCGCGATCTTATACGCGCTCGACATATCATGCGTGACCACGACTTGAGCCGCACCCGTTTCCTTTTGAATCTTCAGAACGAGTTCGTTGATTACGTTGGACATCACCGGGTCCAAACCGGAAGTAGGTTCGTCATAGAGAATGATTTCGGGATTGGTCGTGATCGCTCTTGCGATTCCCGCTCTTTTTTTCATACCGCCGGAAATGTCGTTCGGGAAGTTATCCTTGGCGACGACCATATCCACCAACTTTAATTTCTGCATTACGATTTCTTGAATCTTCTCTTCGGATGCGAGTTTGTGTTCGCGCAAGGGAAGGGCAACGTTATCGAATACGGTCAGCCAGTTGATGAGGGCTCCCGATTGAAAGAGAACTCCCATTCTTGCGCGGAGTTTTTCTTTGGTTTTGGATCCGACTCGGGAAATGCTTTCCCCGAAGATAAAACAATCTCCGGCGTCCGGTTCGAGAAGACCGGTGATATGTTTGAGCGTAACCGATTTTCCGGTTCCGGAAGGACCGAGAATGACGAGAGTTTCTCCCTTCTTTACATGAAGGTCGACTCCGGTGAGAATTTTTCTTTTGCCGAAAGCCTTATGGACGTTTTTGAGTTCGATTGCATACGTTTCCATGATCGTCATTCTCTATAAAATAAGGCAGTAATCATATATCCGGTAAAGATCACCATTAAGAAGGAGGTGACCACGGATTCTCTCGTGGCGCGACCGACTCCGATCGCTCCGCCCGAGGTTCTAAGACCGTGCGAACAGGAAATCGCGGAAACGATCACCCCGAACACGAACCCTTTAAAGATCCCCACATATAAATCCTTCAGACCGGGGATGGATGCGATTCGATCGAACACGTCTCGAAAATAGGTAAAGTAATCGATTCCCAACTGAAAATACCCTACGATCGCCCCTCCTAAAATCCCGAGGATAGTGGAATAGACGCATAACACGGGTACCATGATCGAAAAACCGAAAATCCTCGGAAAGATCAGATAACGCACCGGATCGATGGACATGACTTCGAGCGCGTCGACTTCTTCCGAAACCTTCATCGTTCCGATTTCGGCGGCCATCGCCGAACCGATCGACGCCGCGAGAATCAAAGCGGTCATAAACGGAGACATTTCTCGGGTAAGGGTGATCGTCATCAAAAGTCCGATCTGTCCTTCGGCGCCGAAATCCTTGAGGCCGAGTCCGGTGTTCAACGACATGATCATTCCCGTAAAAACCGCGACGATGGAAACCACCGAGATGCTTCCGACCCCGGTGATATACATCTGATCCAGGATTTCTTTCCGTTTAAAAAAGCTGTAAGGAAGGTTTAGAATACTTTCATATACAAGAAGGATCGTAAAACCGCTCGCGTAAAAAAATTCGGTGAGTTTTTCTTTGATGGGTTCGCTCATATTTTGATAAACCAGAGGAGCTGAAGATTCCGGTTCGTTTCGATTCTTTCATAACCGATGAGACCGTAAAGGAATTTCCAGGAAGTTTTTTCGGGAGTCAGTGAAAGTTCCAGAACGAAAGGAATGCTCGCGTGGAATTCGGTTTCCGTCCATCGTTGCGTGTACACGCGCATCAGCACCGAGACCCTTTTTTCTCCGTTGGAAAGTTTCTGGTATTCCAAGATCGACCAGAGAGGATCCCAGATTCGGTCCACGATTTCGGACTTGATCGGAAACAAAGAAAGCACGTTCCAAACCGTGTTTCCGTCCCGATCCTTTTGATACTTGAACAAGGGCCAGAGTTTTAAATAACTTTCATCCCGATCCCACTGAACGTATTTCCGTTTGGAATGAAAGTAAAACGGAATGAAAAACGTATCGTCGGATTTGATATGATACGTGTCCGTCTGCAGGTGAAAGTAGAACGGAGTTACGAACGTGGTTTGTTTGGAGGCGAATCTGTAATGTCCGTAAAACGGAAAGAAGATCAGTTTGCGGTAGTCTTCATCCTGATTGGTTCCGTATTGGAATAAGAAGAAGAGGGCGTTGAAATCCTTTTCCCCCGTTCGGCGATCGTACCCGTAACCGATAAACGATCCAAGCAGAGGAATGATCAAAAATCCTCTCGACTTCATGTTTCCGGCTTCGGAATCCTTGAACCCGAACAAAGGAAAGAAGATCTTGTAATGAACGGGTTCCCGTTTGTCGAGAAACGTGCTTCCCCATTGAAAGAAAGGCCACAAGACCGAATAACGTTCGTATTTTCCACGATGCACTTTTCGAGAATAAAACGGAAAGAATCGGAATTCTTCCCTGGTTTCGGAAGAGGCCGTTAAAAAGATCGGCCATAAAACGGAGGTCGCTTCGTAGTCCTTGTATTTCCAATTCGAGTAAAGCGGAAATAGAGCGAAACTTACTTCCGAATAGCCGATCTTGTTTCTCAGTCTTCCGGCAAACGGAAAAAAGCCGAAATACTTCTCCCGGGCCGTATCCCCCCAACCCCAGAAAAAAAGAGGAGTCAATACGTCCGAATCCTCTCCCACGTCTTCGTGCAAGGTGGAAGTTCCCGTAAAGAAAAAGAGAAAGGTCCATACCTTCCAGTAGTTCGTTTCTTCGCTGTAATAGATCGGATAAAGAACGGTTTGAAATCGATACGCGGATTTTTCCTCCCTGTAACTCGAGTAAAAGGGACGGAAGATGATCTCGGATTCTCCCGCTCTGATTTCTTTTTGATAGAGAAACCAGAATTGATCATACTGCGATTTGAATTCTCCCACGGGTTTGGAAGGGTATTCCGAAAAGATGTTTTCAGAGGAGATGAGCAGAATTACGATGCAAAAGATTCTCAACTTCTTTAGGAAGTTTCGGCGGAATCCATTCTTTGGGGAGAATTTCTTTTGGCTAAGATCGCAGTCTTTTTTGGTGGCAGTTCTACGGAACACAGTATCTCGATTCGAACCGGTTGTTTTATTTGTAAGACTTTGCATGCGATGGGGCATTCGGTCAAACCCATTCTCCTGACCAAGGACGGAGGCTGGGTGGTTCCTTTAGAATATCGGATGAATCTCCCGTTCGAGTCAGTGAATTCTCCCGATTCTTTTTTGGAAGAATTTCAAAAAAAGAACGGTGTTTCCAAAACCGATTCCCTTTCTCATCTCGACGCGGACATCGTTTTTCTCGGTCTTCACGGAGGAAAGGGAGAAGACGGAACGATCCAAGGATTTCTGGGAATTCTCGGAATTCCTTATACCGGTTCGGGCGTGACCGCTTCCGCGATTGCGATGGATAAGACCCGTGCCAATCGGATTTTCCTGCAAACCGGTCAGAAGGTCGCTCCGTTTTTTGAGATCGGCAAATTAGAATATACGACTTCTCCGTCGGCTGCGGTTTCCAAATTGGAAACGTTGGGTTTTCCGCAATTCTTAAAACCAGTGGAAGGCGGTTCCAGCGTTTCCACGCATAAAATTACGAACAAGGAACAACTCGCTCAAGAGCTCGGGCAGATGTTTCAAACCGATTCCAAGGTGATGAGCCAATCCTTTCTCGCGGGAGTGGAAGTTTCCTGCGGTGTTTTGGAACGATATAGAAACGGATCGTTTTCACGCATTGCGTTACCCGCAACCGAAATCGTTCCCGGCGGAGAATTTTTCGATTTCGAATCCAAATACAAACAGGGCGGTTCTCATGAGATTACGCCCGCGAGAATTCCGGACGAACAAATGAAGAAGGTTCAAGAACTTGCGATCGCCGCGCACGAATCGCTCGGTTGTCGCGGTTATTCCCGAACCGACTTTATCATCGTAAACGGAGAACCTCATATTCTCGAAACGAACACCTTGCCTGGGATGACCGAAACGAGTTTGATTCCTCAGCAGGCAAAGGCCGCAGGGATTTCGATGGAAGAAGTTTTTGCCGATCTGATCGAGATCGGACTCAAAAGTTCGCTTCATTGAGGATCGGCTGACCAGCCGGGCGCCGTTTCTGAGTTCGGTCTGAATCTAAATACGTTTGGTTTCGGCTTGGCTTGAATTTGTTTTTTGCGGACGGGTTTTTTTCCAGATGAATCGGTGATCTTAGAAAGAGATCTTTTTTGGAACGGCTTTTTGAATGAAATCGTTGATTGTAGTGTGCGATTTTTTACGGCCTTCTGGGTGAATTGTCGACTGTCGAATACGGCTTCGTTTTGACGAGCTTCGGGACGAGTTAGTTTGCGCAAATTGGGTATTGTTATAAATTTATAATATTATTATATTAAAATAAAGAATAGTGGAATATTATGATATTACAAAAAGGGCGAGTTTTGAAAAGAAGTTCGGGCGAAACCGGACGCGGGAGAGGTCTCGGAAATACGCTTTGTCTTCGATTTTGAATTTTTGAATTTCGCAGAACTCGATAAAGTCCAGGACCGAAAGAAAGTGCAGGTTCGGCGTATTGAACCAGCGATACGGGAGGAGGTCGGTTACGGGTGTTTTGCCCGTGGTCAAAATCGTCCAACGAACGTTCCAATGACCGAAGTTCGGAAACGCAACGATGACTTTTTTTCCGATGCGGAGGGATTCTTTTAAAATTTCCCCCGGGTTTCTCGTTTCCTGGATCGTTTGGTTGAGAATGACGTAATCAAACCGTTTGTCCTGATGGTGTTCGAGTCCCTCGTCGATGTCGCCGTGATGAACGTAAACTCCGCGTTGGATACATTCTACGATGCAATCTTCGTCCTTTTCGATTCCTTGGCCTCGGATTCCTTTTTCCTTTAAAAGATACAACAACGTTCCGTTCCCGCAGCCCAAGTCCAAAACCCTCGATCCCGAAGGGATCAGATTGAGAATATAAGCGAAGTCCGGTCTTTCTTTTAATGCCAGATCGATGGATGTCTTTTTTTCCAAAGGGGTCATAACGTGGATCGTGTTTCTCTAGTTCGGGTTTTCCAAAAATCCTTTGAGGATTTCCATTTGTTTCGGATTCTTGAGTAAAAAGGAATCGTGACCTTCTCCGGATTGAAGTTCCAGATAAAACACTCGTTTGTCGGCCGCTTCCAAGGACTTTACGATCTCTCTCGATTGTGCGGGCGGATACAACCAATCCGAACTATAAGATACGATCAAAAATCTACACGTCGCGGGTGAAAGGGCCGCGGTCAATTCTTTGCCTTTGCCTAAACTGTAATGATCGAGCGCCTTGGTTACGTAGATATAAGAATTCGCGTCGAATCGATCCACGAAACTTTCACCTTGATAGATGAGATAACTTCCCACCGCAAAGTCGGTCGTTAAGATGTTTCCGCGCGGAGGGTTCCTGCCGAATTTCTCTCTCATCTTGTCGTCGGAAAGATACGTGATATGACCGACCATTCTCGCGAGGGCCAAACCTTTCCGAGGGGAATTCTCGTCGTAGAGGCCGTTGTTCCAATTCGGATCGGAAAGAATCGCCTGTCTTCCGACTTCGTTGAATGCGATCTGCATCGCGGAATGTTCCGCGGTGGAAGCCATCACGATGCAGTTCGAAAGTGCGTCGGGATAGGCGATGCTCCATTCAAGAGCCTGCATTCCACCCATCGAACCACCGGCCACACAAAGAAGTTTTTCGATTCCGAGAGATTCAACCAGACGTTTCTGCGCACGCACCATGTCTTGGATGGAAACGAACGGAAACCGGGAGCCGTAGGGAGTTCCCGTTTCCGGATGAATCGAAAGAGGACCGGAGGAACCTTTGCAGCCTCCGATCACGTTGGAACAGATGATAAAGTATTGATTGGTGTCGAAGGATTTACCGGGACCGATGTAGTCGTCCCACCAACCCGGTTTCTTCTCCGCTTCGGTATGAAACCCGGCGGCGTGTGCGTCTCCCGAAAGGGCGTGGCAGATGAGGATCGCGTTGTCTTTGGAAGGGGAAAGAGTTCCGTAGGTTTCGTAAGCGATTACGACCGGAGATAAAACGGAACCGTTGTCCAAAGGAAGTTCTTTGAACTCGGCGTATTTGGTTTCAACAATTCCGATCGATCCGGATTCATTCATAGAGTTGCTTGCCACTTTCCTTTCCACCGGGTAACTTTTCAGTTACTTTCTTGGACGAGAACGGAAAAGAAAAGTGGCTTCCGATTTCCAAAAAAGTCAGATCGCCTCAGGGATCAAACTTTCTTCAGAGCTTCTTCGAGATCGAAGAGGATATCTTCGATGTTCTCCAAGCCGACCGAAAGACGGACGAAGTCCGGAGTAACTCCCGCCGAAAGTTGTTCTTCCGGAGTCAACTGTTGGTGCGTAGTCGAAGCGGGGTGAATCGCCAAGGACTTCGCGTCGCCCACGTTTGCGAGAAGGGAGAATAACTCGAGACCGTCGATGAACTTCTTCGCTTCCGCAACTCCTCCTTTGATCCCGAACCCGAGAATCGCACCGTAAAGATCGTTTTTATGATACTTCTTTGCTAATGCGTAGTTCTTGTCCGTTTTCAAACCGGGGTAGTTGACCCAAGATACTTTCGGATGTTTACTCAAGTATTCGGCGACCGCGAGAGCGTTTTCGGAATGTTTGCGGATTCGAAGAGGAAGAGTTTCCACTCCTTGCAGAATTTGCCACGCGTTAAACGGAGAAAGCGCCGCTCCGGTATCGCGCAGGCCTTGCACTCTCGCTTTGATGATGTATGCGATGTTCACTCCGCCGAAGGGTTCGAACTTACCGAACACATCCCAGAACTTGAGTCCGTGGTAGCTCGGATCGGGTTCGGTGAAATTCTTAAACTTGCCGTTGCCCCAGTTGAATTTACCGGAATCGATGATGATCCCGCCGATGGAAGTTCCGTGACCGCCTAAGAATTTCGTCAGGGAGTGAACGACGATATCCGCACCGTGTTCGATCGGATTGACCAAATACGGAGAAGGAAGGGTGTTATCCACGACAAAAGGAACGCCGGATTCGTGTGCAACCTTGGCGATCGCGGCGAGATCCAACGTATCTAATTTAGGATTCCCTAAGGTTTCCGCGTAGAAGGCTCTGGTCTTATCGTTCACGGCCTTACGGAAATTTTCAGGATTGGAAGGATCAACGAAGTGAACCTTAATTCCCAGTTTCGGAAATGTGTAATGAAGAAGGTTATAGGTTCCGCCATACAAAGAAGCGGAAGCGACGATTTCTTGTCCCGTTTCCACGATGTTCAAAAGGGCGAGCGTTTCCGCCGCTTGACCGGACGCGGTCGCAAGAGCCGCAACTCCGCCTTCCAAAGCGGCGACTCTTTGTTCGAGAACGTCGGTGGTCGGGTTCATCAGTCTCGTATAGATATTTCCGAATTCCTGGAGGCCGAAAAGACGAGCCGCATGATCCGTATCTTTAAAAACGTAGGATGTGGTTTGGTAAATCGGCACGGCTCTGGAAGTCGTGGTCGGGTCGGGGGATTGTCCTCCGTGGAGCGCGATCGTTTCGGGTTTATAATTTCTTGGCATTCGGCTAGTTCTCCTTTTTTCGAATTCTTAGAAATTGGTTTAGAATGTCAAACAAAATTCCGTTATAACGGATTTAAGTTCTGTTTCCGTGGATTGGTTCATAAAAAAATTTCCATTGCAATTCTAGAGTTTTCTGATCTTATTCTCCCCCTAATGCCCGTAAATCGCATATTTTCCGAATTTGAGACTGTAGGAAGAGCAATTCAAGGCTCGTTTCTACCGATAATTGAGTATGCTAAAGATGAAGGAGAATGAACGGGATTTTTAAGAATCTTCGGTGATCCATCCGACATGACCAAACGCTCGAAATATCTATTTTCTTTCCTATTTCTTTTCTTTGCCATTCAGACAGGAATTCAGGCTCAACTCTGGATGCCTCCCGGCAGACAATACATGCATCCCGCCGATCCGTTTACCTATGATCTCGGGATCAATAAATACCAGAACGACTATTATCTCTATGTCGCTCCGACGTTGAACTTCAACTTCGGGGGGGATTTCGGGGCTTCTTTGACCGTTCCCTTGAACTTTTTGATGTATGACGTCGATCCCAAACAGGAGAATTCCAAAATCGGAAAGTTGCGTTCCTTCGATTACAACGAAAAGAGCGATTATCTTCGTTTGATCAACAATATCTGGTTCGGACAATACGGAAAATATACTCCCGGAGAAGTCACGTATTCCGCGTATTTGGGAAAGATGTTCGACGGTTATATCGGACACGGAACGATCGTAAACCGATACATCAACAACCAACGACTCGATGTGTATAACGTGGGTCTTCAGGCAGACATCAACAGCGACTACGGAGGGGTGCAGGTATTCGCGAACTCAATCTACACGAGAGAAGTCAGTTCCGCCCGCGTTTATATCCGACCGTTTGCCGTAGGATTCAAACTCTTCGATATCATCACGGGCCGCGCGAAATTCTTAACCATGTTGACCGTGGGACAAGGAAACGTAGCGGACGAGGCGGGAAGAAAAAAGGTCTACGAAGAAGTCGGAGCCGAAGAGAAAGAATCCTATCGCGCCTTGATCGAAGATCAAAAGACGAAAGAGAAAAAAGAGGAAATGATTCCTGCGGATAAAAAGCCGGAAAAGCCGCAAAACCTCAAAGAACTTTTTAATCAGGATAACTTTGCCAATCGATTTGCGATCGGTTATACGACCGCATTCGACAACAAGGCTCCTTTGGAACTCAAGTTCGATACGACCGGAAAATTGAGAGTCGACGACAACAACAACCCTCTCGTAAAGTCCACGGAAAAGTTGACGATCACCGGTTTCGACTTCGAGTACAAATTGTTAAGCGCCAAATACATCGAACTTACTCCGTATTACGACGTGAATAAGATCAAACAGATCGACGGAGCGAAAGGAACGCATTACGGAGCGATTCTTCGTTTGGGCGGTAAGGACATTTATCTTCAGGTAAAACCGGAATACAGAAATATGACCGCCAATTATATTCCGATGTATTTTGACAGTTTTTACGAATTGGAACGTTATCAAAGCAATTTGCAGAGCAATATCCCGCAGACGAAACTCGAAGCGGCAAAGTTGGCCGATCCGGACGCGGCCAAGGTCAAAGGATATTTTACGACAGTGTTGTTCAGCTTTTATAGAATCGCGGTCGAATCCAATTACGAAAATTATTCCGGACCGAACAACTCTAGGGTGTTCGTCGGGGTTTACATTCCTTTGGGAACCTTGGTTCTGTTAAACGGATATTATATGAAGAAGGGCTTTGACGAAAACAAGGAAGCTTTTAAACTCGACGATCGTTCTCAAGGGGCATTGGAACTCGCGATCAATCTAGGATTTGCCGCGGTTCGCTTGCAGAACGTCCGCAAGTGGGTTTACAATACGACGTCGAGTCAATACGAAGCCCAGGACGAACAGAAGGTTCTTTTCTCGAGCAACTTAACGTTCTAAAAAAAGTTCGGATTCTTCCAGTCGGGCCAAGAGAAACGCGACCGCTGTTTCGGTCCGCAAAACCCGGCTGGAAAGATGAACGGTTTGAAATTCTTTCTCTTTCCAAAAATCGATTTCACTTTTGATAAAACCGCTTTCCGGGCCGATCGCCGCCAAAATTTTCAAGGGAGAATCCATTCGTAATTCTGCATGTGATTTTCTTTCGCGGAGGATCCTCGACGGAGAATCGCCTTTTCG
Source organism: Leptospira yasudae (assembly GCF_003545925.1). NCBI lineage: Bacteria > Pseudomonadati > Spirochaetota > Leptospiria > Leptospirales > Leptospiraceae > Leptospira > Leptospira yasudae. Next base: position 180,039 of record NZ_QHCU01000005.1, read on the forward strand.
ATCTAAAATCCAACGGAATCCAAATTCTCCGGCGGAAAGAGTTTCCTCTAAAACGGCGCCGGTTCGTTTTTCGAAATCCCAACGAACCTTCGGAAGAAAGATATTCTTTCCCTGTTCCATTCCTTCCACAAGTTCCGATTCGATTTCGTTCCGGGTCCAGATCGGGGAGGTCAGGTATTCCTTTCGTGCGTTTTTACTCAAAAAGAAGCGGATTGTGGTCACGCCCCAGGTTCCGGCCAACTGGAGAATCTTTCGCACCGTCGGAGGTCTGTTGACCGCGATTAAGAGGTGCACTTCCGGAAAACGAGGTTTCGGAATCAGAATCGGTTTGTAAGTTCCGATCAAGGCCTTGGGTCCGATTTCTTCGATCTTCAACAAACCCAGGCTTTTGTCCAAGAGTCCCGCTTTCAGACGATCTCCCGGTTGTTTATTCAGAATTTTGAATATATGTTCGATGCGTTTCGGCTCGTTGACGGAAAAACGGTTCGAGTTTCCGATTCTCCATTCTTCTTTGCAGATTAAAAGATTCAAGGGAAGAGGACGCGTTTAAATTTCAAATTTCGGTTTGGTTTCTTGCTGCGGAGGAGTGGAAGGTTCGTCTGGGATAATTTCTTGAGGCTGCGATTCCTGAGGAGTAGTCTGATTCGGAAAAGGATTCTGATTTTGCAAATCGGAGAACGGAGAAAAAAAACAGGTTCGAACGATTCCGATCGCTAAGAGAACGAGTAAAAGATTTCTTGCAAACCGTTTTCCAGGAGTTTGTCCGAAGGTCTGCGCGCTCGTGCTGCGAAAACGGCGTCCGAAGTCGGATGCGTTTTGTCGGAAACGATTCCAGAAGGTTTCGAGAGAACTTTTGCGATAAGGATTGTCTTCTTTGGAACCCTTTTCAAAGTAACCGCCGCCGTGTTTTCCGGCGGTGTCCGGGTCGAATAAAAAAGATTCATAGCACCGCGGACACCGGACGGTCAGTTTTCCCAAATCTATGGGAATCCTGAGTTCCGTCTGGCATCGGGGACAAGGGAGAATGTAGCGCACTTTTTAGTAGCGGAGAGATTCCTTCAGAGCGTCTACGTTCTCTTTGTAATTTTCGTTTCCTAACTGATCGTTGTAATCGAAAATTTTGGTAAAGAGCCTATCAAACTGGTCCAGATGTTTGATATAGAATTCTTTTTTGAATGCGTTGCGGATCGGGTGAGTTTTCGTATTCTCAACGCCCGCGAGGATGTATTTTCCAACGCCTTTTTCAGCGGGGGTTTCCGGACGACCATACTCTGGATAGTTGTCTTTTTGAAAGAAAACTTCCACCTTATCGTTGTGAGACGGTTGAGTGTTCGGTCCTCTGTCCATCACTTCGGAGATGATCTTGTCTTCCAGAACCATATTGTTCTTATAGATTTTGGATTTCAGTTTGTTGATGTTTCTTGGAGGTTCGGATCTAGGCTCAGGATCATTGCTGTTCTGACCTTCGAAGTAGATCTCCATGTATTTCGCGAGAGAACCTTGAACGGTTTTGTTCAATCCTCTTTCTTCATCGCGGATAAAGTCGTAAACTTCCACACGGATGCAGTTGTTTGCCGGATCTTCCTGATTGAGAGCAGGAGTGCATTCGTCGTTGTTCGCCTTTCCTTTAAACAGAACGGTTCTGAACGGGAGAACTCTCACTTTCATCTTCAAAAGAACCGTATGACGTGTCAGTCTTTGGTTCAATTCGAAGATCTTTTCATCGAGTTTTCTCTCTGTTTCCAGAATGGACTGGCCTAACTGAGCGTCTGATTGTGATTTCTGGTCTGCGTTGGAATTTTGCTGAGAAAATACCGCAGTAGAAATTGCGACGAGAACTACTAAAAATAGCTTTTGAAGTTTCATTTCCCCTTGTCCTTAGTGAAGCGGATATTTGAATCCCATAAATCAGACATTATCTGATCATAGAACCCTATGTGTATTATCGGAATAATAGACTCCAGATTGAATGAATGCACCACTTTTTATTCAAAAATCCGATATTATTTCGATCGGTTGGAGCTATTTTCCAGATACAGTTCATACGGTGGTGGGACCGGTTTCAATCCTTTTTCAATGAGATAGGAAGCCCATTTACGCTCCACCAAATCGCAGAAATCCCGAATCGTTCTTCCCGAATGTCCGTTTAAACCTTCCGAGATTTTGGTTCGTTCCGCTTCGGAAAGATGTACGGCATATGTCTCCAGAACCTTGGCCCGTTCGGAAAGATCGGGTAACGGGAAGTAGATGGTTCGATCGAATCGGGAGAGAAGGGCGTGATCCAAATCCTGCTTTCGGTTCGTAGCCCCGATCGTGACGGAATTTCTCTGGCTGCTGAAACCGTCGATCTTTCGCAACAGAACGGAAAGAATCTTCCGAGTGGCTTCGAACATTCCTTCTTCTCTGCTTCCCGCGAGAGAATCGATCTCGTCCAAAAAGATCAAACAGGCCGGAAAGAGCGCGGCTGCATCAAAGACATACGCCATGTTCTGCGCGCTTTCTCCGTAGTATTTACTCATGATGGATTCTACCGGAACATAGATCAGAGGAAGTCCCGTCATACAGGAAACCACGCGCGCCATCGTCGTTTTTCCGACACCCGGATCCCCTTCGAAGAGAACGGCTCGGGGGCGAGTATCGCTCGGAAACTTGCGTGTGAGTTTGGAAAGCTCGGCAAGCAGGTCCGGGTTTTTTAACGGGAGAATGATGGATTCCAGAATCTGCTGTTTGACCCCGTCATATCCGGCCACTTGATCGAAGGTAACGGATTTCCCGCTCTTCTCCGCGTCAAAGGGATTGAAGACTTCCACGCCCAGAGACGCCAAGAGCTCTTCCGGTTTTGCGGTTTCGGCCCCTTTTTCCGACTTTAAGAACTTAAAGAGTTCGAGGGTCGCAAACAATTCTTCCCTTGTGAAATCTCCCTTTTTGGTGATTTCGACTCGATTTTTGGTTCTTCCGGAATAGAATCGAAATCGGATCGTATCCAAAAGATTTTTGGTTTCGAAGAGATTCTCATTGAGGGCTTGGATGCAATAGTATCCCGGTTCGAACGTATGAATTCTCAGGTTCTCGATGTGATTCTTCAGAATTTGAAGACAATCAAAGAGGGCCGTTTTGGAAACGGAGGAAACACCGAATTCTATCTTGAGATCTTTTTTTTCGGAGGTTACAACCGGAAGATCGGCGCTCGAGAATCCGAGCGCGCTTAGTTCTCCGTGTAAAAAACTCTTGGTTTTTGTAAAATCGACTTCGGAAGGAATCGCATTGCCGGAAGCGGATTCGGATGAGGGGGAACTCAAAGTGTATAATACCTCGTTTGAAACTGAAAATACTGTTGTAGGAATCTAGGATTCTGTCGATTTCTTTACTATCGGATTCGTAAAGGAGAAGGAAAAATGGGAGAAGGGTCACTCTCACAGGAAGACATAGACGCCCTTTTGACGGGCGGAGGCGGGGATGCCGCACCTGGAGCCGGAAGCGGATCCGATTTTAATCTCAGCGGAGAATTGGATTCTCTGTTGGGCGGAGGGGGCGATGCTCCTGGAGGCGGAGGGGGCGGATCGGATGCGCCTTCGTTTGCCGATATTTCTGCGGCGCTCGGACCTTCTTCAACTCCAGCACCTTCAGCACCCAGACCGACTTCTCGTCAATCCTCTCCATCCCAATCCACGAACTTAAACTTACTGATGGACGTAAACCTGGCTCTTACGGTGGAGTTGGGAAGAACGAATATGTTTATCAAGGACGTAAACGGTTTGAACGAAGGAACCGTGGTCGAGCTGGATAAAAACGTAGGAGAGGATTTAGACATTCTTGCGAACGGACGTTTGGTCGGAAGAGGCAAGCTCGTCGCGATGGACGATTTTTACGGAATTCAAATTACGGAGATCGTAGAACAAAGCAGAAGGCTCTGAACTCGTATGAGTTCCTACAAATTCTTGAAATCGATAGATCTTCTGGAAGTAGAATTTTGTATGAGTTCCCACACCGCGAAAAGTTTCAGTCTTTGAAACAATTCATAGTTTGATTCTTAAAAAAGAAAACCCGGTTGTCGACCGGGTTTTTTTATAATATTCTCAGTTTTGAATGTAGAATTTTGTATGAGTTCCCACAAATGTTCGAAATTGAAAGTTTTCTCTCCATTCGTCATCTGTATGAGTTCCCACACCTCGGAAAATTTCAGTCTTTCCAACAAAACCTCCTCGACAAAAAAACTTAATTTTTCTGATCCACGTTTCCTAAAACGGACTTCAGGATGGAACGGAAGTTCGTCAGGTTCAACGGCAGAACGATTTCCGTTTTCTTGCCGGAAATCTTTTCGAATTCCTTAATGAACTTCTGGCCGATTCTGAGTTTGACCGCGTCCTTTCCGCCTTTGGCGTTGATGGACTGTGCCAAAAGTTCGATTCCCTTTGCGGTCGCTGTTGCGATCGCTTCCACTTCTTTCGCAACCCCTTCGGCCTCGTTGATCCGTTTTTGTTTTTCCCCTTCGGACTTGTTGATCGCTTCCTCCTTAAAACCTAAGGAACGGTTGATTCTCGCGTCGCGATCCCCTTCGGATAAGGAGATTTGCGCCTTCTTCGTGATCTGCGCTTTTTTCTCTTTTTCCATCGCTTCTAAGATCGATTTCGGTGGAGTGATGTTTACGATCTCGTACCGATTCACCTTGATTCCCCAAGGTTCGGTGGCTAGATCCAGAACCTCTAAGATCTTGCTGTTGATCGCGTCCCGTGTTTCGAACGTAACGTCCAAATCCATCGTTCCGATGATGGCGCGCATCGTGGTTTGCGCGAGCTGCGAAGCGGCGAATTGATAATCGTTGATTCCGTAACTCGCTTTGTGCGGATCCAATACTTTCAGGTAAAGAATTCCGTCCATGTCCACTTTCACGTTGTCCTTGGTGATACAAGTCTGCGGAGGAACGTCGGTCGCTTGTTCCTTGAGTGTGTGATAGTAGGCGTCCTTTTCGATAAAGGGCCAAAGAAGATGAAGACCCGCGTGCAGGGTTCTGCTGTATTTACCGAACTTTTCGACGACGATACAATCCTGCGCTGAAACGATTCGAATCGAACGGTAGAGTTTGTAAGCGAAGTAGATTCCGAACAAGGTCCAGAATATCATTACGAACGTGGTTTGAAACGTTTCCATCTTATTGACCTTCCTTCTCTTTCGGAGCTTTGATTTCCGGAAGTTTTCCGGTTACTTTGGAAAGACCTTCGAACACTCCCGCGATGTTTGCGAGTTCGGCCGGAAGGATCGTCGTTTTGGAAACGCTGAGAATTTCACCAAGTCCCGTGAGATAATCTTCCGTGATTTGCAAATTGACCGCTTCTCCTCCCCCTTCGCGAGAAATCGATTCCGCGATCATGCGGATTCCTTTGGCTTTCGCCTCTGCGATCAGCGTGATCTCCAAAGCCTTTCCTTCGGCTTCGTTGATCTTCTTCATTTTTTCCCCTTCGGAAACGTTGATGGCTTCTTCCTTCTCACCGACGGATCGGTTGATCCGCGAAAGTTTTTCTCCTTCCGAGATCGTGATCTCCGCGCGTTTGACGCGTTCCGCTTTTACCTGTTCTTCCATTTCATGAAGAATTTCTTTCGGAGGGGAGATGTTTTTGATTTCGTATCTCGTCACCTTGATTCCCCAAGGATCGGTCGCTTCGTCCAAAGCGCGCACAACGTGGGAATTGATATCGTCCCGTTCCGCGAACGTCTGATCGAGAATGAGTTTTCCGATTTCGGAACGAAGAGTCGTCTGTGCAAGCTGCTGCGTTGCGAGCATATAATTTTCGATCGCATACGAAGCCTTATACGGATCGACTACTTTCAGATAAAGAATTCCGTCCACCGCGATGGAGACGTTGTCCTTTGTGATACACATCTGCGGAGGAATGTCGATCGCGCTTTCTTTGAGGCTTTGTCTGTATTTGACGACTTCGATCACGGGCCAGAGAAAATGAAAACCGGCCTCCAAGGCTCCCTTAAAAACTCCCACGCGTTCCACGACGTAACAAAATTGTTGAGGAACGATGATGAACGTTTTTCGAATCAGATAGATCAGCGCTATAAAGAATAGCGTGAATATAAACCCTGCGGACATAGTATCTCCTTTTATTTTTTATTTCAGAATGAATTCAATCTTCCGGAAGTTCCAAGGGTTCCACGAGAAAGGTGAGATTGTCTCGGCTTAAAATTCTCGCCTTGCTTCCTTTGGGAATCCGGCTCTTTTTGGAAACCGCGTCCCATTCAACGCCTTGAAAGAGAACCCTTCCTCCCTTTCGTTCCACAAGAACGTCTTTGACGACCGGAACCAATCTTCCGATCTGATCGTTTTCCGGAACCGAGTGTTCGGTCTGAGCCGGAAAGATTTTTCGGATTGTCTCGCTTCCCACATAGATGAGAAGAGTGGAAAGAGAAGCCCACATACCGAGTTGCCATCCGAGGGAAATATCGAAAAAATAGACGACGATTCCCGTGAGAATTCCGGCGGTTCCCAAAAAAGCGACGAAGGTTCCGGGTATAAAAAACTCGGCGAGAATCAAAAGGACGCCGCCGCCGATCCAGATCGTTACGGGAAGGTTGGAAAGAAAATCAGGCATGAAAGACGCATTCTCCCGAGTGGAACAGATTCGTAAATTTTTTTCAGAGTTCAATCCGTTTTTTCTATTTTAAAAAAAAGGGAAACGGACGGAACTATCCAGAGAAAGGCATGAAAAAGAAACTTCTTCTCGGATTCGTTTTAACGCTCTTCCTTCTGCAATTCCTACCTTTAAAACCTCCCGCAGGCGACAATCGAAACGAGATCGAAACCTCGGACGAAGTCAAAAAAATATTGAGGAAATCCTGTTACGACTGTCATTCCGATCTGACGGTATGGCCTTGGTATTCCAAAATTTTTCCGGTCAATGCGTATCTCTACCATCACGTGGAAGAAGGAAAAGCCGAACTTGATTTTTCGGAATGGAAGGCTTTGACGAAAAAGGAAAAATCCACCAAAGGCGATTCGATTTTGGAAACCCTCGAAGAAGGGGAGATGCCTCCGGCGGATTACGTGCTTCTTCATCCATCCGCAAAAATCACCAAAGAAGAATTGGATGTTTTGAAAAACTGGATTCAAGACCTGGAAGAAGAGTATCGGAAAGAAGAATGAAAAATAATTTGGCAAAGACGTTATGACTGGGAAAGAAAAAAAACTCTGGGGCGGAAGATTTCAGGAAAAGGCATCTTCGATCATGGAGCGGATCGGGGAATCCGTATCCTTCGATCATAAACTTTATAAGGAAGACATTCAAGGCAGCGTCGCGCACGCGAGAATGTTGAAACGGATCGGAATTCTCACCTCCGAAGAATTGTCCAAGATCGAAACCTCCCTCGACCGAATCAGAACCGAATTGGAAGAAGGAAAGCTCGAATTCAAAAGCGAGCTGGAAGACATTCACATGCACATCGAATCCCGTTTGACCGAACTCATCGGCGAGACCGGAAAAAAATTGCATACGGCAAGATCGAGAAACGATCAGGTAACGCAAGACGTTCGTCTTTATATCCTTCATCAAGGAAAAGAAATTCTAAAATCCATCGTATCTCTCCGGCGTTCTTTGTATGAAAAAGCCAAACAAAGCGTGGACGTAATCATACCCGGTTATACGCATTTGCAGGTCGCGCAACCGATCCGCGCTTCTCAATATCTTCTTTCCTGGTTTTGGGCCTTGGAAAGAGATCAGGAATTCTTTCGGTTTGCGCTCCAGGCTTCGGAAGAATTGGCATTGGGAAGCGGAGCGATGGCGGGAGTGAATTACCCGACCGATCGGGAATTCTTACGCAAAGAATTGGGTCTTTCGAAAATTTCTCACAACTCTATGGACGGGGTTTCCAGCCGGGATCATATTCTGGAATTCTTATTTGCGAGTTCGCAGTTGATGATCCACGCGTCCCGGATCTGCGAGGATATCATTCTGTATTCATCGCAGGAGTTCGGAATTTTGCGTTTGCCGGATTCGTTGACGACCGGTTCTTCGATTATGCCCCAAAAGAAGAATCCCGATATCGCCGAACTCATCCGCGGAAAAGCGGGAAGGGTCATCGGAAATCTGAATCATCTTCTCGTGATGCTTAAGGGATTGCCTTCCACATACAACCGCGATCTGCAGGAAGACAAGTTAGCTCTCTTTGATTCGATTGAAACCGTACAAATCAGCTTGGAAGGAATTCGGGAAATGATCGAGGGTTGGGTTTGGGTTCCGGAAAGAGCCGAATCTTCCTTAAAAAACGGATTTGCTACCGCGACCGATCTCGCGGATTTTCTCGTGGGCCAAAAGAACATTCCGTTTCGAACCGCTCACGAACTCGTGGGGACGCTCGTCGGTTTATGCGTGGAACGAAAAAAGACCTTGTTTGATTTACCGGAATCGGATCGAATTTCGATTTCGGAACATTTTGCGGGAAAGGAATACGAAGACGCTGTTTCTCTTTCTCTTTCCGCCGATAAAAAAATATCCTATGGAGGAACTTCCAAACAAAGACAAGAAGAGCAGTTAAAAATTGCGCTGGAATCTTTACGGGAAGCTGAAACATTGTTTGTATGAGAATCATTACCGGAATCGTTATCCTTCTTTCCTTTTTTGCGTGTAACCGAAATCCGTTTGCACAAACCCGTTATCAACCGGAAGTTTATACTCCTTCTTCGGTCGTAGTTCCCAAGCCGGATGCTGCGGTGATTCCGCTGCCGGAAAAACCCGCCGTCTATGCGATCTTCTTAACGACTCAGGGAAACATGGCCGTGGAACTTTTCGATCAAGACGCGCCGAAAACGGTTCAGAACTTTATCGATCTGGCACAAGGAGAAAAAGAATTCTTAGCCAGAAACGGACAAAAGGTGAAGAAACCTTTTTACGACGGACTTACGTTTCACCGAGTCATCGAGAACTTTATGATCCAAGGCGGTTGTCCGAACGGCGACGGAACCGGTGGACCGGGATATCGTTTCGACGACGAGATCAACGGAAAGTCTCTCGGTCTCGACAAGATTCAAGCCGGACAAGCTCCGTATTATCAGTATCAACTGCAAAGAGCAGTTGCCAACGAACTTCAAATTAAAAACAGGGAAGAGGCGGAGGCAAAACGGGAACTGATCGAAAAAGCGTTCGAAGACGCGAAGAAGTTATCCGTTCTCGAAATTCTTTTTAGAACCGGATACAAATATAACGAAACCTTAAAGTCTCACAGAGCGATCAAAGGTTCTCTCGCGATGGCGAACGCGGGACCGAACACGAACGGATCGCAATTCTTCATCAACCAAGTCGATACTCCTCACTTGGACGGACTTCATACCGTATTCGGACAATTGGTTTCCGGAGCCGACGTAGTGGATCGGATCGTAAAGGCCGGAAATTCCAAAACGACGATCAAAAAAGTTCTCATTGTGGACAAAAGAGCGGCGGCGACCACGGCACAATGAATTCTACGCCGAACAAAGCTCAGGCGGGATTGTATCTCGCTGTGGTTCAGGAACTGGCGGGTTATTCTTCCGGTTCCAGCACGAGCCGCATCCTCGACCGTTTGTCCTTGCTTCCTGCGCACGATCAGGATTCACGAACCGCGGTCTTGGAAACGAGCGGAGGGAAGAATCTTCCGGATCGTCTGGTGGGAATTCTGAAACTGTTTCGGATCATCCATTCCAAACGGCAGGAAGTGCATTCCTTTTACGAAACGGCGATGTCGAAATACGGAACGATCAATTCCCTCACGGCAAAACGAAGACCGACCGACGACGAAGCCAAGATCAAACAAATCCTCACCGATTATATTCTAAAAATTGAATCTTTTTTCGAAAAGAACGATATCGGGGACGAGGCGCTCATCAAGGAGATCAACCGGTTTCTGACGGAGCTCGAATCCTTGAATTTGTTAAACGAAGACAACCTTTCCTCGTTGATTCTTTCCTCGAAGGCGATCTCCTTGATTCAACCTCCGATGGAAAAGCTCATCTCCTGTTACGACGACTACGAAAAAGTGGAGCCAATCCTCAAACGATTGATCCGAATCGCGGAAATGCTCATCGAAGACGCCAAGTCTCCGGGGTAAAAAAACGTATTTTTTCGCTGCTTTTGGGAGAAATTGCCGAAAATAAACCAGAATGATCCGGATTCTCCTCGCAATCGTACTCGCGCCTATGGTTCTCGTTGCGTTTCCCAAACGGGACGCCCGCGGTTCCGTATCCGAAAATTATCTCAAGCAGCAAGGAATCATCACCTTGGATCTGAAGAAGATCCATTATCGGGAAAACGATCGAATTCCCGTAAAGATGTCCATCACGAACACGGGAAACGAAGTCGTCCGAATTTTTCCATCCGGCCGCGATCTTGAATCGTATCGAATCGTAGTTCGCGACGAGGACGGAAATCAAATTCCCGAAAGAGACGAAGAACGGCGGATCGATCCGGTTTTAAAACGAAGAAACACGATCGAGACTCTGGAAGGAAAAGAAGTCAAAGAAATCATTCTCCATAAGGACGAAGTCTTCTCGAAAGAAATCGATCTGAATTCCCGCTTTGATCTGAACCCGGGCAAGAAGTATTTCGTAACCGCATACTTTCATCCGAACGTTCAGGAAATGCCCGCTCTTTTTATCCGTTCCCGCAATCAGCCTTATTTCTTTTACGAAGAAAAACACAGCGAACCCGTTCTTTCCTCGATTCCGGAAAAAGACCCGACTGTGGACGGGCTCGAACCGGAAGAAGTGATTCATTTGTTTCTCGGTTCGGAAAAGAAAAAGAATTGGACGCATCACTTTAAGTGGATCTATTTTCCGGAATACGTGCAGGCGTACGATCAGTATTCGGAAGAATACAATCGTGCGGAAGAATCGGAACGCGATTTTTTACTGGAGAATTTCAAACGGTATTTGACCGAGTCCAGAGCGGGACTTCTCCATTCGTATCGAATCTTGAATACCGAGACCGTGACGCCGAGTTTGGCGAAGGTAACCGTTTTTGTGGAAAGAAGACTGAATCGTCTACGTTCTAAATACGAATATACGTACACTCTCCGAAGGGTTCCCGACGAACAGGGAGGCTTTTGGAAAGTGTCTAACTTAGTAGCGAAGGTGAAGAAATGACAGAGATTTTATCCCAGGATGAAATTGACGCGCTACTCAGCGCCATCAGTTCCGGAGAAGTCAACGAATCGGATTACGCTTCCGTTTCCGAGCAGAAGAAAGTAAAGATCTACGACTTCAAACGTCCGGATAAATTTTCAAAAGACCAGATTCGTACGCTGCAGATGATGCACGAAACCTTTGCGCGTTTGGCTACGACGGGTTTATCGGCGCAGCTTCGAGCCCTCGTATCCGTTCACGTTGCGTCGGTGGATCAGTTGACTTACGAAGAATTCATCCGTTCGATTCCGAATCCTACGACTCTTGCAGTAATCAACATGGACCCGCTCCGCGGTTCCGCGATCTTAGAAATCGACCCTTCGATTTCGTTTACGATCATCGATCGTCTGTTCGGCGGTAAAGGCGAACAAGCCAAGATTTCCCGGGAATTATCGGAGATCGAGATGAGCGTAATGGAAGGGATTATCGTGAGAATTCTCGGGAACATGCGGGAATCCTGGTCCACGGTAATCGACTTACGGCCCCGACTCGGGAACATCGAAACGAATCCTCAGTTCGCGCAGGTAGTTCCTCCCAACGACATGGTGGTTTTGATCACACTTGAAACCAAGATCGGGGAAGTGGAAGGGATGACGAACCTTTGTATTCCTTACATCACGATCGAACCGATCATCAATAAATTATCCGCGCAGTATTGGTATTCTTCCATTCGGAAAGGGGAACTCGACGAAAACCGCGCCGTGATCCAAGAGCGACTCGATCAGGTCGCAATTCCGCTGATTGCGGAAGTGGGTTCGGTGGACGTTTCCATCAACGATTTTATGAATCTTTCCATCGGCGATGTGGTGAAACTCGAAAACACGTCCACGAGATCCGAGATGATCGTAAAGGTCGGGGAAAGAAAGAAGTTCAAATGTCTTCCGGGAAGAGTGGGAAGCAGACTTGCGATCCAGATCGGAGAGCGAGTCGAGGATATTCCGGACGAATTGTTGGGTTCCACCCGTTCCGAACAGGAATACTAAGAGAACGCATAAAAAAAGCGGCTTCCGCCGCTTTCTAAAATTCGAAGAAGGCTTCTGGGAAGAAGCCGTTCCGACCAGGTTAGGATCTGGAAATTATTTTTTCCACTGGATACATTCGCCCGGGCATTCGTCCATTTCTTTCTGAACGATTTTCCAGTCTTCTTCCGGGATCGGAGCTTGGTTTACCATTTCTCCTCCGATATGAGTTTCCGAAGTATCATTGTCATCCATTTGAAAGTATTTCGGAAGATTGTCCGCACATTGATTGCAGGAAGTGCAGTTGTCCTTGTCTACATACGCAATTTTAGTCGCCATAGGCCTCGATTCTCCTGGGTTGGTTCTCCCGGTCGCTTAAAAAACAGGTTCCAAGATCAATTTTCTAATCACTCCTTAGACGGCAAGTCCTTTTCTTTGGTTCTCCTTGGAAGAAACCCGGCGTCCGAGTCCGTTTCCGTAGAATTCGGGATACTAGACTGTGTAAAACAGGGAAAACTGTGGACTTGAAATAAATTTCATGCTACTTTGCCCGGAATAGAATTTGTAAATGGGAGAACCCGAAATGATTCAAAAAGGTTTATGCCTTGCATTGATCGTCTTATTCGCTATCGACTGTGGAAAATCCAAAAAGGATGATTTGCAGGGCGGAGTTTTTACCTTTATCAAAGGAACCGTTAAACTTTCGGACAAAGCCGGAAAGGAAAAGAAAGTAGGACTTTCGGAGTTTATTCTTCCGGAAGATAAGATTGAAACGGGAAAGGATTCCTACGCGGACGTTCAATTGATGGACGGCGTTATCATCCGTATCAAAGAAAATACGAGTCTGACGTTGAACAAGATTTATGTGGATTCGAAAAACGCGGAGATCTATTCCGATATCACCTTAAACAAAGGAAAGATCTTTTCCAAGGTCGGAACGAAGCTGACCAAGTCTTCCGGATTTAAGGTTACCACTCCGACATCCACAGCGGCCGTTCGCGGAACCGATTTCCAAGTGGAAGTGGAAGGAAACAAAACCGAGACGCTCGTATCCGATGGAGCGGTAGAAGTCGTCGATAACGACAATCCGGATCAAACCAACACCGCCGACGCGGGAGAAAAGATCGTATCCGACGGTAAAACTCAGAAAGAGGAAAAACTTTCCGAAGACGAGTTGAAGGAACTTCAGGAAGACGCTGCAACCGTTCAATCCGTAACCGAAGAACAAAGACAAAGAATCGAAGAGATACTGAAGGACTTTAAGGAGAATAAAGAAAGAATTCTCCAAGGTTTGGAGGAACAAAAGCAGAGAAACCAAGAACTCATCAACGCTACGAAAGAAGAAAATCGCAGAATGATCGATGAGGTGAAGGAATCCGGTAAAGCCGAAAAAGAAGCGATTAAAAACGCTGCCGAGGAAGAGAAAAAGAACATCAAGGCCGGTATCGACAAAGATAAAGAAGCCTTGGAAAATTCCAGAAAATCTCTCAAAGACCAAGTAAAGCCTCAATAAGTTTAACGTTTAAACTGTTTGATTCAGAAAGCCCCGGCCTCGTTGTTCAACGAAGTCGGGGTTTTTTATTCGGAAATTGCAATCAGAATTCTATTGTAGGTCCTACGATTTTTCCGTGATAAAAGCGAGCCCCGCCCGGCTTCGGGTGGAGGGGCGAGGTGGTGGGAAAACTCCGGCGCAAATCCTCTATATCAGAAAATTCTACTTTTGTAAAGTACAAACTTCCTTCTCAACGATTGCCGGAACTCCGACAAAAATCTCACTGTCCCTTTGCGTCGTTTCTTAACTTAAAATAAAGAATGATCGAAGTGAAGATGAACGTAAACACGTTCGCTAAGATGATCGGAAAATCCTGTTTGAGGCAGCCGTAAATAAACCAGAGAACTACGCCGGTCACGAAGACGATGTACATGTTTCTGGAAATATCCTTCGTGCTTCCGCCCATCACGATTCGAATGAGCTGCGGTAAAAAAGAAACCGTAGTCAAGAGGGAAGCGATATAACCTAAAAACGTAATGGAGTCCATGTCGGTTTAAAAATCCGTTCAGTCCTTTGAATATTCCCGCGTGACGATGGTTTTAATCCCGCCTCGCGCGTTGTAATCTCCGATCACTTTCAAGTATTTCGGCTCGACCGCTTGAATCAGATCTTCCATAATCTTGTTCACGAGAAATTCGTGAAAGATTCCCACGTTACGATAACTGAGAATGTATTCTTTGAAGGACTTGAGTTCGATACAACGTTTGGTCGGGATATAGGAAACGTAAATCACTCCGAAATCGGGAAGCCCCGTCTTCGGACAAACCGCCGTAAACTCTGGAACCGTAAAATCGATTGTATAATCCTTTCCCTCGTAAACATTGGTGAAAGATTCGATTTCGGGAGTTTTCAGCCCTGGGATATGATCCTGTCTACCGTCGTAGGTTTCTGGATGAGTCGTTTCCATGAATAGTTCCTTGATGACCAGACTTTTCGATCTCTCCACAGCGAAAATTCTTTTTCCCAAATCCGAGTCCGTATCAAAGTCCCAAAGAGGGGTGGAATGGAAATCCAGAAGAAAATTGCCGTAGTAGATTTCGGCGGGCAGTATGCTCACCTGATTGCGTCCAGAATCCGAAGACTCGGAGCCTATACGGAAATTCTCTCCAACGAAGAACCGCTTTCCAATTATAAAAAATACGCAGGCATCATTTTATCGGGCGGACCGGAAAGCGTTTACGAACCGGACTCTCCCACCATCTCTACGGAAATTTTCGAACTCGGAATTCCCGTTCTCGGAATTTGCTACGGGCATCAACTCATCATGAAACTATTAGGCGGAGTGGTCGAACGCTCCGGCACGGGAGAATACGGACCGGCTTCTCTCGAACTCCACGTTTCCAACGGAAATTCCCTTTCTCTTTTGAAGAATTTTGTCGGAGGAGAACAGGTTTGGATGAATCACGCGGACGAGGTGGTGAAACTTCCTTCCGGCTTTACGAGAATCGCTTCTTCGAAAGATTGCGGTTACGCGGTTGTGGAGAATTCTTCCAAACGAATTTTCGGAATTCAGTTTCACGCGGAAGTCAGTCATAGTGAAAAGGGTTCGATCCTTTTGGACAATTTCGTTCAGATCTGCGGAGCTTCCCGCACTTGGGGGCTCGATCAGTTCTTAAAGGAAAAAATCAAAGAGATTCAAACGACCGTAAAACCGGAACAGAAAATCTTCATGCTCGTTTCGGGCGGAGTCGATTCGACCGTTTCCTATCTTCTTTTATGCAAGGCGCTCGGCGCCGAACGCGTTCTCGGATTCTTAATCGATACGGGCTTTATGAGAAAGGGAGAAGTTCTTCCTCTTCAGGAGAAACTCACCGCGCAGAACATCCACCTAACGGTGAGAGACGAATCGAATCTCTTTTACGAAAGTCTGAAAGGTAAATCCGATCCGGAAGAAAAAAGAAAGATCGTCGGAAATTTATTTCTGGAAGCGCGGGATCGCGCCGTGAAAGATCTCGATTTGGAACACGGAGATTGGCTCTTAGGACAAGGAACGATTTATCCCGATACGATCGAATCCGGCGGAACCAAACATTCTCATACCATTAAGACGCATCATAATCGAGTCGAAGCGATTCAAAAATTGATCGAAGAAGGAAAGGTGATCGAACCGATCCGCGATCTTTACAAGGACGAAGTCCGCGATCTCGGAGTGATTCTCGGTTTGGAACCGGAATGGGTGGGACGTCATCCGTTTCCGGGACCGGGTCTTGTAGTTCGCATGCTCGCCGTCGAAAAGCAGGGAACCCCCGAAGATCAAAAGGCGATCGATTCGTATCTTGCGACCCAGAACGGACTCGAAGGAAAGATTCTTCCGGTTGCAAGCGTGGGAGTCAAAGGTGATCGAAGATCGTATGCCAACTGCGCGGTGTTAAACGATATCGGAACCGATTGGAAAACTCTCGACCGAGTCGCAACTCATCTTTCGAATCAATTTTCCTTTATCAATCGAGTCGTTCTTCTTCCCTTTGAACCGGAAGTAAAGAAGCTGAACTTTCAGTTTACGGGAATGCATCTCGATAAGAAATGTTCGGACCTTCTACGCGAAGCGGATCACGCGGTAGAATCGGTGATTCGTAAAGCGGGTCTTTACGATAAAATCTGGCAGATGCCCGTCGTTCTATTGCCGATCGGTGAAACGGAAAACGAAAAGAGTATCGTTCTGCGTCCGGTGGAATCGCAGGAAGCGATGACGGCGAATTTCTTTCGGATGGAGCGTTCTTTATTGCAGGAAATCAAAACGGAAGTCCAAAAAATTCCGGGGATTCGTTACGTGTTCTTTGATCTCACGAACAAACCTCCCGGAACCATCGAGTGGGAATAAAACCGTTAAACGGGATTTTCGATCTTATATACTTTTACGGCCTGCGACTTTCCTTTGACCTTGACCTCGTCCAGGAATTCATGCTGAAATTGGTCCTTGTCTTTGAGGGAAGCGATCGTGACTTCGCTCGCAATGATCGAACACTTGAATTCTTTCGTTAAACCTTCTACGCGGGAAGCCAAGTTCACGCTGTCACCGATCACCGTTCCTTCCATGCGGTTTTCGTGCCCGATGATTCCGAGCATCAAATGTCCCGTATGAATTCCGATTCCGATGTCGATCGGATCCTGATTCTTTTCCTTTCGAAGTTCGTTGAATCGTCGTAAGGCGCGCATCATAGCGAGAGAAGCTTCCACCGCGTCCTCCGCGCGTGAAGGAAAGATCGCCATAATCGCGTCTCCGATAAACTTATCGATAAACCCGTGGTGTTCTTTGATGACGGGCGCGATCATTCCCAAGTAATCGTTGATAAATCGAAAGTTTTCGTTCGGAGTCATCGTTTCGGAAAGAGTCGTAAAACCCCGAATGTCCGAGAACATCACGGTCATGAGACCTTCGGTTTGATCGGCGAGCTGCGTTTCCAAAATCGATCGTTTGCTCAAAAGGGAAAGAAGTTCTTTCGGAACGAAACGACTGTAAGCCTCGGATAATTGCTGCTGCGTATGATAGGCCGCTGCGTTTTCGATCGCGACTGCGATCTGATTTCCGACGATGCTCAAAATCATTTCGTCCAAAAGTTTGAACGCGTTGATTTCCTCGCTTTCCACCGCAAAGACGCCGAGCAACTTTTCCTTTACGAGAAGGGGAATCGCGATCTGACTCTTTGCGTCCTTCAATCCGGGAAGTTCGATTTTCTTTTCTTCCATTCCCAAGGATTGTCCGACCTGACCCGCGTAACGCATCTGCGTGCTGATTCCGACCATTCGCATGATCTTTCTTTTTTTTGCGACGACTCCGATCACTCCTTTACCGAATTCTACGGTGGCTCCGATTCCGCCTTCTTCGTAACCTCGGCTTGCAACGACCTTGAGAATTTCGGAATTCTCTTCGACCATCAGAATCATTGCGTGTTTGAATCCGAAGACCTCGTCCATAACTTTCATGATTCGTTCAAAAATCAGATCCAAATCCAGCGTGTTGAGAATTTCGGAAGAGATCGATTGAATGATCTCCACTTCTCTGGTTTTTCGGTTCAGCTTCTGGTTGAGTTCTTCGATTCCTTTTTGGTTCTCGACGAACTGCTTTTTGAAGTCTTCGATTTCCTGATCGTTCGGCACGTTATGCTTCCTTTGCTTCCGAAAGAATTCTCGCGGAGCGGACCTCGAAAATATCGGCCGCCTTGAGCTTGAATACTTCGCTCATCCCCGACATGGAGGCGATCGCTTCGAGCTGCATTTCCATCGCGTCGAACAAATCTCCTTCGGTTTCGGTTCGCTGGTAGTAGATTTCTAAAATCCAAGGTTCGAGGGTTTCGGGATTTAAAACCTGCAACATCGCGTAACGGTTTTCCACGGAATTGATATGCGTCTTCCCGAAAAATTGATTCGAGATCGCCACATGGGAAGAATCCACCTGATAGACTTGGCTTACGATCGTTGCGTTCGGAATCCCTTCTTTGGAAGAAGTAACCATGATGCTAGGGACGATTCCTTGAAGACAAGGTTGTAGTGTTTCGGGTATCATTTCAGTTTTTCTCCCGCTTTGGCTCCGGGTGATTGGTCGAAGAGTTCGGATAATTCGAACGTAATCGCCGTCGCGGGTTTGAGAATGTATTTTCCCCAGCCTTCGCCCGCCTTCGGTCCGAAGAACATCGCGCTGGTCTCCGACCCGGCGTTACGAACGGAAGTCATGAGTTCGTAATCGGACTCCACGCATTCGTTTTTGCGAATTACGTTTCCTTTGAATTGTCTGGTTTGAAAGGAAGACATGTGAGCGACCGTAACCGCGATTTGTCCGTTGTCCTCTATGTCTTTCAGACATTGTGATACGACTACGTTCGGAATCAGAACGGTCATTTGTTTTTGATTTTCTTCGAGACGAATTCCGAATCCCCTTGCAAAATGCGGTCTTCGTTCTCCGTCTCGCGTCGCTACGCTGATGGATAAGGGGCCTATGAGATCGCCCATCTCTTCTTGAGATAACATTCTTTTGAAATTTCCTCCGGTGAAAGGTGATTCAAAATTCCTATCGAATGAAAAACTGCAAGCAGAATCGAAGGTGGAGGCCGTTGAATCCGGAATTTTATATTCAATAATTATAAATTACTATTTTGGATTGAGTTTTTGTTCTAAGGAATCCGCTTAGGGTCAAATTCGAATTTTAAATTTGATCTGTGGGTTATATCTTGGAGTTTTGAACTGTTTTCAGAAAAATGGGCTCTTTGTTTTCTATGGCATACTGCGTAACTCTGTGACCCTTGCTTGGCATTGAAAGAGGGAAGAGGTTGGTTCGTTGCCTTGCTCTTGCTCTTTGCATAAGGGAAGAATTCTTTTGTTAGATCGGTGCTGCCTTTGTATTCGGAAATAAAATCGAAATTTAAAAGAATTCGAATGGAATGGATTGTAGAAGGTGTTCCCAGAATGTGAGAATTGCGCGATCTACTATGATTTCGAAATGTAAGAACGGCGAAAATCTACTTTGACTTTGGAATTCTAAACAAGACCCGCTTAAACGGAGTTATTCAATGCAAAATTACCGTTACTGCCTGAGCTTCGTTTGATTATTTCGATAGTGTTCTGAAAATGAAATTCTTTCTAGGATCGTCTTGTAGACTTTTACTTGGAAACTTTAAGAGCAAATATTTCTGCGGACGGTTAGACTCATTCGTCGTGGAACCGTCGGTTCGAATTTATTTTCCGATCGAGGAAAATAAAATTACCGTTTCGATTTAGAGAGAATTCTCTTTCGAGATCAAAAAGTTCTTTCCTTCGTATTCCAGGAAAAGTTGATTCTCTCGTTGTAAAATTCGTTTGGAAAATTCGAGAAGAAGTTCGGAAGAAAAGGAACCCCATTCTTCGAGAGGAGCGGGATGCGCGAGCGATTCGTGGAAGACTTTGAGATTCTCCGGTTGAAACGGAACGGAATGACTCGGGGAATAGTAGAGATTTCCGTTTTCCAATTTCCGAAATACGAAAATCGTCGTCGCAGGTTGTATGAAATTCCATTCTCCGTTGCAAACGGAAAGAAACGGATACTCGGAATGTTCTCCCGTGTCGTTCTTTCGGATTCTCTCGATAAAAAAATCCAGAAACGCGGGGTCCTTGAGTTCTGAAAAATCGTGGAAGAGTCTTCCTCGTCCGTCGAGCTGATAAAAATAGGTTCTTCTTTGCCTCATATAGACTTTTCTATTGACACTGATCTTTCTCTTAAAATCATACCCTATAACGGCGTCGTGGCCAAGTGGTAAGGCATGGCTCTGCAAAAGCTTGATCCCCGGTTCGAATCCGGGCGACGCCTCACCGCTTTGTATCTGCCTGGATGGTGGAATGGTAGACACCCAGGACTTAAAATCCTGTGCGAGCAATCGCGTGCGAGTTCGAGTCTCGCTCCAGGTACCAACGGTTTTTTCTTCCTCTATTGCGGCAACGGAAACACCGTATCGCAAATCTTCCCAAAATACAGTTTCGGAAATTCGATCGGCTTTCCCGTTTCAAAACCGGAAAAACGGATTTTATAATCGCGGAAAAAGACTTCGTTCGGAAATTCCGGGGGAGTCGTTTCGAGAAGTCCTCCGCCGACCAGGATCGGATTTGCTCCGTTTTTTAATGCGACGTGGATCGTAAACAGATCCGCTTCTCCGTGCGCCCAATAGAGCTGATCCTGATCGAAGGAATCCCGAGATACGATCGTGATCTCCGCGGTTTTGGGAGAATTCTTCGGAGTTTCCGGAAGAAAAATCGTAAAGCTAAACGGCGTTTTGCGGGGAAGAGGCGGATTCGGATAACGGTGCGTTAGACAGCCTTCGACCTGGAACGGAAGAGAAGCCTGCTCTGCGCTCAGAGTAGAAGTGAAAAAAGACAATCGTCCTGCCCGGAACGGATCGGCGTGGTCGAAGGGCTTGGATCGACTCGAAGGTGATTCGAATTTTAGAATATTCTTCTGCACTTCCTTGATCAACGCAAGTTCGGAAGAGCGAACTCTTCGATTGTAAACTTCCAGCGGCTCCAAATTCAATCGAGGAATCCAGAACAACCAATACAGAAGGATCGGAACGCCGATCGACGCGAGAATCTGAATGAGGAAAAATCGGTTGTTGCAGATCCAAGAAAGAAGTTCACCGCTTCCGAACGATAAAGATGCGCTTGGAATCGGTGTGGATATTTCTTCCGAGCTGAAAATCGATCTTGCGGTTTCCTGCGGATCGGAAGGCGACGAACCGGAATTCGAATCGGAACTAGAATTCTCCGGCTTAAAAGTGTTGAGCCTTCCTCCCAAAAAAATTCCGCAAAACGCGAAAAAGGGAAGAACCACCTCGTCGTCCAAAAGATAACACTGAAAGAATCCGGCCGGAAACAGACTTAAAATTCCGATCGCCAAAATCGGAATTCCTTGTATGGAAGAATAATCGGAACGAAAGAAGTTCGAGAACATTCTTCCCCAAAACAGAAGAAACAATAAGGCCGCAAAAATCCCTCCGGTCGTAAAAAAATGCAGAAGATCGTTGTGCGCGTGTCCTCTCGGAGTGATATAGAGTTCATACCAAAGTTGTTCGTTCGCTTGAATCATCTTTGCGGATTCTTTCCAATGGGAATCCTTATAGTTTCCTCCGCCGACTCCCGCGAACCAATTTTCCCGAAGCAAGGGAATCGTGTTTTTATAGATGTAATACCGTTGATTCTCCGTATTATGAACTTCGAATATTTGTGAGATCGATCTTTGAATCAGCCAATTGTTTCGGAATAAAGTTCCCGCCGAGATCAAAACGCCGAATAAAACGAGTCCGGCAGCAATTCTTGAACGCAAGGAAATTTGCGGGAGATTCTTTCGGATCGCAAAGGTTCCTTTTAGCAGAAGAAGGAGCAACGTCACAAAAACTCCGAGCCAAACCGATCGGCTCTGGTTGAAAAATAAGATTCCGAATCCTGCAAAGACCAAAAGGGTTTTGAGAAACAGCGTAAAATCGCGTTTCCTTTTTACGGACTGAAACCAATCCACGAAAAGTCCGGGTAAGAAGATTCCCAAAAGGCCGCCGAACGTCAGGTGCGTGTTCATCATTCCGATGGGGAGATAGAGTTTGATCGGACCGATGTTTCCCGAAAAATGCTGAAGTCGATCTCCGGGCACGTATTTAAATCCGTTGGCGACAAACTTTCCGATTCGTACTTCGGAAAACAAACTGATGCAACCCAACAGAATCGCGATCGATGCCGATGCGAATAGAAATCGTTTTAAAACGATTTGATTCTTTTCCTGGGAAGCCACCAGAAACGAAGCGGGAAACAAAAGAAGCATCCAAAAATCTCCGAACTCGGATCGTTTTAGAAACTTTTGAAAGAAGGGGGAAAACCGATCCGCGTGCCAAAGAGAAGAGAAAAAAAGACAAAGATAAATTCCGAAAAAAAGCAAAAACGGAATTCGAATTCGTTTCCAGGTTTTACCGGATTCAGAGTCGAGAAAGAACAGGGGAGTTGCGGACGCGATCGTAAGCCCTCCGAAAATCTGAGAGACGCTGACGGATTGAGGAAAGCTCAAAAGAAACAATCCAAGTGAAACCAAGGACAGAGTTTTGAGTCCGTTTGTGATCCGTTCTTTCAATTGAATGCCCCCGAAGATCGTTTCATTTTCCCTTAAAAAAACCAATGACAGAGAAAGAATTCATTCTACCATTAGAAAAAAGAACCGGTTCCGGGAATCAATCGAACAGATGGGAAAATCAATTCCAGCAAAGAAAAAGAAAGCACAAAAAAAAACGGAAGCTCCTTCCGCTCCGACGGGAAAAAAACTTTCGGTAGCCATCATCACTTACAACGAAGAACGCAACATCGGAGATTGTATCCGTTCCTGTCTCGACATAGCCGATGAGATCGTCGTCTTAGATTCGATCAGCACGGACTCCACCGAAACGATTTCCAAGTCCTTTCCTTCCGTCCGGTTTTACAAACAAAAGTTCAAAGGACATATCGAGCAGAAGAACGACGCGATCGCTCTTTGCAAATACGACTGGATTCTTTCTTTGGACGCGGACGAACGCGTTTCACCGGAACTGAAGAATTCGATTCTTACTTTCAAACAAAAACCGGACGACGGTGATCTGAACGGGCTTCAGATTTCCCGTCTGACCTTTCATATGGGAAGATTTATCCGTTACGGCGGTTGGTATCCTCAGTATCGATATCGCATCTTCCGCAAAGGTCAGGCCGTTTGGGTCGGCGAAAATCCTCACGATTATATCAGCATAGAAGGAAACGGAAGCAAGATTCACGGCGACATCATTCATTACAGTTTTATGGATCTCGCCCATCAAGTGAACACGATCAATCAGTTCTCCTCGATCGTAGCCTACACGAGACAAAGAAAGGGAAAGAAGTTTTCCGTTCTCCGAACGATCTACAAACCCTTTTCCAAGTTTGTGGAAACGTATTTTTTCAAGTTCGGATTTTTGGACGGGTTTCCCGGTTGGGTTATCGCGGTTTCCTCGGCGTATTCCACATTCTTAAAGGACGCGAAACAGTACGAACTTCAGAAAGGGATCACGGAACGGCCCTCCAACGTAAAATCAAGTTATGGCAAGTAAGTCGTTTTTCGCAAAACTCCTTTCCTTTTTTCGAAGAAAGAAACGGAAGAAAGGCTCCGGAGAAGAAGAAACCCCTCCGGTTCGAGAAAGTTACGGTTACAAACGAGAACTCGCCGAGTTGCGGGAAAAGGCGGATCGTTTTTTCGTAACCCGAAAGAAAACCGGCGGTCTCGTTCACGAAACGAAATATTATAAACTTCTAAAGAACGGTCCGAAACTTTTCCGTCTCGAAGGAAAGGAAAAATCCGGAAGGGAATATTCCCTCGTCGTTTCGACCGGAAATTTTCTGAGCCTGCAAGGGGAAAAGATTTCCGGAGTCGTTGTGATTCCAGAAGCGGAGTTGAACCGAATTCTTTCCTACGAACATTCCGACTTAAAAAGCGTATTCTCCCGATTTCAACCCGAAGGAATCGACGAGGATCTGAAAATTTTATACGGAGAATCCGCTTCTTCCCAAGAAACGTGGAAGGACTTTTACAACTGGGAACCGTTTTGGAAGCAGCAGATTTTTATTCGTCTGAAACCGAGTATCGTGAGCGTGCTTCTTGTGTATATGGGGCCGGAGTTCGAACAGTTTTTTCAGTCTAACTCTACAAAAAGGCTCAAGAGCATCGTATCGGACGAACTTTATTTTTTAAACGTGAGCGGAAATCAAAAGGAGAATTCTCCGTATACGGAAAATCTTTCCTTACAGGATTTCGAAAAAGCAAAGAAGGAATTTTTTCAAGTACTCGAACAGATCCGTAAAAAAAGAGGAAGCAATTAGATGGATATTAAGGAAATCGC
This sequence comes from Leptospira yasudae, assembly GCF_003545925.1. NCBI lineage: Bacteria > Pseudomonadati > Spirochaetota > Leptospiria > Leptospirales > Leptospiraceae > Leptospira > Leptospira yasudae. The sequence goes on from NZ_QHCU01000005.1 coordinate 204,042, forward strand.
TCTCGGGCAGATCCGGGATTCCGTAGCCACCAAACAGAAATTAATCGATACGATTTTGGACGATATTACCAAGGCGGGAGAAATCGTTTCCAAGGTTTTACAAACGGGAAACACCGTCTTTCTCTGCGGAAACGGAGGTTCTTCCTGCGACGCGTCGCATATCGCGGCGGAACTCGTGGTTCGATACAAATCCGGAAACGAAAGAAAGGCTTTGCCGGCTCTTTCCCTTTCCGCGGATTCAGCGGTGTTGACCGCTTGTTCGAACGACTACGGATACGAAGACGTATTCGCGAGACAGATCGAAGCTTTCGGAAAAAAAGGCGATCTGCTCATCGGACTTTCCACGAGCGGAAATTCCAAAAACGTTTTGCTCGCGTTGGAAAAGGCGAAAACGAGGGGAGTGAAAACCATATCGTTGTTAGGCGGGGACGGCGGAAAGATGAAGAATCTTTCCGATCTGGACGTGATCGTTCCGAGCAACGTGACCGCGAGAATCCAGGAATCCCATATTTTAATCGGACATATCCTGTGCAGCATCGTGGAATACAATCTGTTCAAGATGGAATGACGCCGATTCGTGACTTCTCCCGTAATTGAAATTTCCAATCTGAAGGTTTCGACGCCGGGCCATCATATTCTCAAAGGAATCGATTTCACTTTAAAATCGGGAGAGGTTCATTGCATCGTCGGCGAATCCGGAAGCGGTAAGTCTACGTTCGCATCCTGTCTTTTGGGAATGACGGAAAAGGAACTCTTTCAAAGGTCCGATCGTTTTTCGTTGTTAGGTCAGGACGCGCGGTATCTCACCGAGCGGGAATGGCGGATTCTCCGTGGAAAAAAAATCGCTCTGGTTCCGCAGAATCCGATCTGGGGATTTCATCCGTATCGAAAGACCGGTTCGCAGATGATCGAAGCGTTTTCTCTGACCAATCCTTCCGTCGCTCATAAGAAGAAAATTTTACCTCTCCTCGACTCGATCCAGATTCACGATCCTGAAAAAGCCTTTGAATCTCTGCCCGGTCATCTTTCCGGAGGAGAAAGACAAAGAATTCTGATCCTATTGGCGGTTTACTCCGGCGCTCAAATTGTAGTCGCCGACGAACCCACGGCCGCTCTCGACTCGATCAGCGAGGTAGAAGTCCTCAAACTTCTTCTAAAATTTAGAAAGGAAAAGGGACTTTCCCTCATTTTTATCACGCACGAAATCTCCATCGTCCGCGCCATAGCCGATACTATAAGTATCCTCTATCAGGGAGAATGGGCCGAGGTTCTGACAAGACCGCAAAGCGGAGAATGGAAACTCCGTTCCGCTTACGGAAAAAAACTGTTTGAACAGGGAAGCTGATCTGAAAGAATACGAGTGCGAACGATGGGTTATGCGGTTCTTCTAACACTGATTTTATGTTTCACGCCGCTTTGGGCGCAGAAGTCTCCGTTTATCATGGAAGACGCGGACTCTTCTTCCTTTCCGTCGATTCAACTTTCGATCCGAGACAAAAAGCAGTTTCCTTTGGAACGGGAGAATTTTCTGATCCGCGAATCCAGAGGATCGGAAACGCGCACCGTTCTCAGACCGAAAGTTTTCCGCAGAGAAGGAAGCCGCCCCGTACATTCCGTTTTTCTAATTCAATCCGGAACTTCTCTGGAAGAAAACAACTTCAACACCCGTTTTTTGCAGAAGGTAGTGCAGGCTTCCGGAGAGGAAGACCATTTCAGTTTTATCTTTTTTTCGGACGATCTGCTCGTTGTAGAAAAGGACTTGGATCGCCAAGCCGCTCTCGTAAAAGCCCGCGTTCCGGGTTCTCTCAGCAACCGCAATACGGGAACGAACCTCGATCTAGTATTCCAAAAAGTGAATGCGATTTTAACGAGAGAATCGTATCTTTCCCTGCTCGTTTCCGATGGAGATTATAAACTTCCTCCGGGACTCAGACAAGGTTTGTCCACATCCGGTCTTCCCTTGCAGGTGATCGGCCGACGCAATTTTTCCAACTTCGAACTCGTTCGGATTTACGGCGGAGAATTCTACGATGTGGAATCTCAGGATTTTCTTTCTAAGTTTTTAACGGATCTCGAATACTTTCACAAACATCCCGCGGAGATTCAGTACGATTCTCCCTTTCAAAACGATTTTTGGAAAGGAGAAGGGGATTTTATTCGGGGAGACTGGGAATCTTCCAAGGGCGGAAAATTCACCTACACATACAAACCCGGAGTCGGCAAACAACTTCGGTTCGTATTTTTGAGCCCCGGTGTATTTTTACCCACGATCGGATTTCTGCTCATTCTTACTTTGATCGGTCTTTTGCTTTTGTTCCGTAAGGAGCGCGACTCGGACGAACCTTCCGACCCAAGCGGCGGAGAAGCGGAACGCCGCTTTCACGCGAGAGGGGAAGAACGGGAAGTTTATCAACGAATGTACGGGGATCAGTTTCATTCTACCCCGTACGCGAATCCGGAGGGTGTGTATGTTTCCCGTTCCCTGCCGGTAAGCGAAACCGAGTTCGACGCGGCCGAAGCCTACGATCTTGCGACTCTGATTCAAAAAGAAGGACGTTCTCCCGGTAAACAGGTTCCGATCCGTAAGTCGGAAACCACACTCGGCAACGGAGAATTTTCGGACGTCCAAGTCGCGGACCCGGGTGTCAGCAAGCTGCACGCAAGAATCCGCAAGATCAAAAACCGTTTCGTTTTATACGATCTGATTTCCGACGGAGGAACATATCTGAACGGAAAGAAAATTCTCAGGCCCCGCGTATTGTATGATTTCGACGAGATCAGCCTCGGCAAAACGGTGTACGTTTTTCGCGCCCGTTAGAATTTTCAATCTTCCAATTTCATTCTCCATCGCTTAAAATAGATCCGGGTAGACGAAAAGACCCGATTTCCCAACGATGGAAATACGACGGATGTCTTTTCTCAATTTCGAGAAACAAATCCAATCCACAAATTCCGAAAGAACTTCTTTCGGGGAGAATTAGAATCCAATGAAGACAATGTTCGAAAAAATCTGGGAAGACCATCTGGTTGGAGAACTGGATGCGGGATCGTATTTAATTTATATCGATCGTCATCTCATTCACGAAGTTACAAGCCCCCAGGCATTCGAAGGACTCAAACTCGCGGGCAGAAAGGTCCGCCGTCCCGAGGCGACTTTCGCCACCATGGATCATAACGTATCCACCCGCACTCGGGATCTCAGCCTCGCCGATCCGATTTCGGCGATTCAGATGCAGACTCTAAAAAAGAACTGCGATGAAAACGGAATTCGTCTTTATGACTTTCAAAACCCCGATCAAGGGATCATTCACGTAATCGCTCCCGAAATGGGACTTACGCATCCGGGGATGACGATCGTATGCGGAGATTCTCATACGTCGACTCACGGAGCGTTCGGCGCGCTTGCGTTCGGAATCGGAACCAGCGAAGTGGAACACGTTCTCGCGACTCAGACCCTCGTTCAAAAAAGAGCGAAGACGATGGAGATCCGTGTGGACGGAAAACTTTCCGACAAGGTGACCGCAAAGGATATCATCCTCGCGATCATCGGTAAGATCGGGACCGCCGGAGCGACCGGGTATGTGATCGAGTATCGCGGTTCCGCGATCCAAGCCCTCAGCATGGAAGCGAGAATGACGATCTGCAACATGTCGATCGAAGCCGGTGCAAGAGCGGGACTCATCGCTCCGGATGAAACCACATTCAATTATATCAAAGGAAAAGATTTCGCACCGAAGGGAGCGGAATGGGATCTCGCGGTGAAGAAGTGGAAACACTACGTGACCGACGAAGGCGCGAAGTTCGACACGACCGTTGTTCTTCATGCGGACGAGATCGCACCGATGGTGACTTGGGGAACTTCTCCGAGCCAAGTCGTATCCGTCAAAGGAACGGTTCCCAGTCCGAGCGACGCGACCGATCCGATCGACAAGATCGGAATCGAATCCGCTCTCAAATATATGGGTTTAAAGCCGGGTGAGAAGATCGAAGACATCACGATCAATAAAGTTTTTATCGGTTCCTGCACCAATTCCAGAATCGAAGACTTGAGAGCCGCAGCCGCGACGATCAAAGGAAAACAAGTTTCTTCCAAAGTGCAAGCGATCGTGGTTCCTGGTTCGGGAAGAGTCAAACGGCAAGCGGAACAGGAAGGTCTGGATAAGATCTTTACCGCGGCCGGTTTTGAATGGAGAAACCCGGGTTGTTCCATGTGTCTCGCGATGAACGACGACGTATTGGAACCGGGCGACCGTTGTGCTTCCACTTCGAACAGAAACTTCGAAGGGCGTCAAGGGAAGGGAGGAAGAACCCATCTCGTAGGACCGGAAATGGCCGCAGCCGCAGCAGTGGAAGGCCGTTTTGTGGACATTCGCAACTGGAAATAAGAAAGGGCAGACGAAGAATACTATGAAAGCATTTACAATCTTAAACGGCGTCGCGGCATTACTCGATAGACCGAACGTCGACACGGATCAGATCATTCCGAAACAATTCTTAAGAAAGATCGAACGCACCGGATTCGGAGTTCATCTCTTTCATGACTGGAGATATTTGGACGACGCGGGAACAAAACCGAATCCCGACTTCTCCCTCAATCAGGAACGATACAAAGGCGCTTCCGTTCTCGTTACCAGAGACAACTTCGGATGCGGCTCTTCCCGAGAACACGCACCTTGGGCGTTGGAAGACTACGGGTTTCGTTCGATCATCGCTCCGTCCTACGCGGACATCTTTTTCAACAACTGCTTTAAAAACGGAATGCTTCCGGTGATTCTCAAGTCCGAGGAAGTGGAAGAACTTTTTCAGGCTGTTTCGTCTAACGTTGGTGCAAAAATCCAGATCGATCTGGACAAACAAACCGTTACCGGACCGACCGGAAAAGTATACTCTTTCGAGGTGGATTCTTTTCGAAAATACTGTCTTTACAACGGACTCGACGATATCGGTCTGACCTTGAAACAGGAAAGTAAGATCGGGGAGTTTGAAAAAAAGCAGAAAGAAGTTGAACCTTGGTTGTACGCTATATAATTCTGCCGAAAACCTATGTTTGATGAAATATCCCGTTCGATAGACGAGTTCGGAAATAGTTTCCTAGGCGCGCTGAACAACATTCAGAAATCTTTTGGACGGGAGCTCAGCGTAGCAAAACCCGTAAAAGAAACGATTCTTCAGATGATCGGAAACACTCCGCTCATCCGATTGAATCAAATCGGTTCTCATATCCCCAACGTGGAATTCTATCTCAAAGCGGAATTCTGCAATCCTACCGGTTCCGTAAAAGACAGAACCGCGTTGTCCATGCTTCTTTCGTCGGAAAGAAGGGGAGAATTAAGACCCGGAGGACAAGTGATCCAGCCGGGATACAACACGACCGCGATCAGTCTCGCTTGGATCTGCACGATTCGTCAGTATAAGTTTCGTTGCCTCGTTGCGAGCGATACCGATCCGCAAAAGATCAAGGATTTGCAGACCTTCGGCGCGCACGTAGACATCGTTCCGGAAGCGAAAGGAAACTGGGACGACGCACTTTTAAGAAAAGCGAAAGAACTCAAAGAGAAAGAAAAGAACACAGTCATTCTAAACGAATACAAGGATATGGCAAATACCAACGCCCATTATCTTTTTACCGGACCCGAAATCTGGAGAGATCTGAGCGGAAACGTGGACGCATTCGTTGCGGGCGGCGGTTCCGGCGGATCGATATCCGGTGTCGGAAGATTTTTAAAATCGAAGAAGTCTTCCGTGCGGGTGATCATGGGCGTCAGCCAAAAATCCAGATTTATCCGTAAGATGGTGCAGCACGAATCCGGAATTCATTTACCCGAGTCCTTTGATCCGAAGATCGTAGACGAATACGTCGGAGTGGATCGGGAACAAGCGCTTTTATATCAATCCGATCTCTATCAAAAGGAAGGAATCTTCGCTGGACAAACCACGGGAACGACTCTTGCGAGCGCGATCCGGTTTGCGGAAGGACTTCCTACAAGAGACGATCAAAAATCACAGGTCTACCGAATCGTAGTCCTTTCTCCGGACCGGTTTTGAAGGAACAAAAATTCTCCGATTCCCTCGCGGAGTTGGAGTTCGTTCGAACCGAGCTGGAGCGTGAAAAAAAGGAAGAGGATTCCCTCTTTTCCAAGGACTGGCTTTCGCGTCCCTTGCAGGACCGAGTTCAACTCGGAATCACTTTATATCCTCTTGTCTATGAAGAACAATCTCTCGGAAGGGAAGGGAGTTGGATTCTAACCTTTCGTTTTCCAGATCAGGAAGAATACCCCGCCAAGTTTCAATCCGGTGCGCCCGTACAAATCGGAAAGAACGAGGATCGGGTTCGAGCTATATTAGTTTCTTTGCATAAAGAAAGAATCCGGATCGCGATCGACGAGGTTCCCGAATGGGCGGAAGAAGGAAAGTGCTTTCTGGATCTTTTGCCGGACGAAACTTCTTATAAGGAAATGTTTTCCGCGTTAGACGCCCTATCCGTAGCGACCAAGGGAACGCGTTTGTACGTAAATCGAGAGTTGCTGCTCGGCTACGGAAAGCCCGATCCGATCTCGCTTCGAGACGGGGATCGTTCCCGCGTTTTGGGAAGAATGTCGGGAGCTTTGAACGATTCCCAAAAAAACGCCGCGCTCCACGCGGTTCTTTCCGAGGACGTGACGATCATCCACGGTCCTCCGGGGACCGGAAAAACGACCACGTTAACCGAAATTGTGAGTCAAATCGTTGCGGAAGAGAAGAAGGTTCTCGTTTCCGCACCGACGCATTCCGCTTGCGATCTGTTGGTGGAATCGATTTCGGAGCGGGGAATTCCGGTTCTGCGTCTCGGGCATCCAGCCCGAATCAGCGAAGCCGCTCTTCATACGACCCTCGACTACAAACTCTTTCATCATCCCGACGGAAAATTGTTAAGCGAATACAGAAGGGATGTCATCGAAATTTCCAAACAGGCAAAGAAGTTCAAACGCAACTTCGGTGAAAAGGAAAGGGAAGAACGAAAGAATCTGTTTGCGGAAGTCAAAGAACTCAAGAAAACGATCCGATCCATGGAAAAAGGATTGGTGGACAGTTTGATTTCTTCTCATTCCGTGATCGTTTCCACTCCTGTCGCGTCCGCAAAAACGGTTCTGGAAGGAAGGAACTTCGACTTTTGCGTGTTAGACGAATCTTCACAAGCGCTCGAACCTGCGGCGTGGATTCCGATCCTGAAATCGGATCGTGTGATCTTGGCGGGAGATCACAAACAGCTTCCACCGACCTTGTTTTCGGAAAAGAATTCTCTCGAACTGACTCTTTTTGAAAAGGCTGCGGAACGATTGAAAACTTCCGGTCGCGTATTTTTGCTCGATACGCAATATCGAATGAAGGACGAGATCGCCGCGTTTCCTTCTCGCGAATTTTATGGGAATGAGTTGCGATCGGGTCGTCCGGAAGAGGAGCGAAGCTCCGCGTTTCCGGAAACATTCCCTTTTTTGAATGCGTTTCAGTGGATCGATACGGCCGGAACCGATAGCGAAGAAATCGCGGTCGACGACAGTCTTACCAATCCGTTCGAAGCGGACCTTCAGGTTCGCCTCTGTGAGTCGCTCAAGGAAAACGACTGGCTCGAAGAGGAGATTACGATTCTTTCCCCTTATCGAGCGCAGGTTCGATTGATATCCGAAAAATTGAAAGAGGCCGGTTTTACCAAGATTGGCGTATCCACGATCGATTCGTTTCAAGGACGGGAGAATCGTTGTATTCTTCTCGGGTTTGTTCGTTCCAATGCGGAAGGCCGCTCCGGTTTTTTAAAAGAATCCAGGAGGATTAACGTCGGAATGACTCGGGCACGCGATCTGCTTTTGTGCATCGGGGATAGTTCTACTTTGTCCGAAGATCCGTTTTTATCGAAACTCATTCAATTTGCGGAAGAAAAGGAAGTGTTCCGAACGGCATGGGAATTTCGCGATCCATAGAGAGCGAAATTGCCAGCGAGTAACGGAGTGTCAACGAGCGGCTTTCAGCGTAGCTGAAAATCGAAGGCTCTTTGCGAAGCAAAGATCATTAACAGAACCCAGAACGCGATCCTTAGAGAGCGTTCTGCTGGGTTTTTAAAACATCAAAGGTTCCGACAGGAAAGCCGGATTTCACTTTACAAAAGTAGAATTTTCTGATAGAGGAAAATCTCCCGAGGTTTTCCCGCAAACCCGCCTCCACCACCCAATTCGGGTAGGGACGCGCCCTTTCACGGAAGACTTTGTCGGAACTCGGCTACCACTTTAGGATATTCTTAAATACGAAAAAGCCGAAAAAGAACAATCCTAAACTCGTCACAACGTGTGAAACAAGAATGTGAAACGAGGATTGATCCGAACAAACGAACTTCAAGCTAAAGTTCGCAAGCGCCAAGCTAAACACGGAAAGAATCGCCGCCGCCAAGACGGGATTTCCCGGTTTGCCGTCTTTCAAAACGTAAATTCCGCTCCCCGCCAGAAGAATACTGGAAAGAAAAAGAATCGACCAGCAACGGCCGACATGCGTATGAATTTCATGATTTGCGAATACGTCCCAAGCGAACAATCCCACCGAATATACAATCCACAAAAACGCGAGAAGAAGAGGAATCCGTGCCGACTTTGAAAAGGATTCTTCCGGAAAACGAAGTTGGGATAGGATCCAAAACGAATACGATGCGATGAGAGCGATCCATAAGAAATCCGGAAACAAGGAAGGAATATGAACGAAACGACTGGTAACCGGATGTAAAGAAAGAAGAAATAAAACGAGTAGAACTGCAAGGACCGGACCTAAAATCGCGAACCAATTCCATGCGCTTCGCCGTGCAGGAGTTTCCGCCGCTATTCTTTGAATCAAGGATTCGGTTGTTTCTTCTTTGCGAGTCATTTATTTACGTCTATCTTCGGAAATTTTCCAATTTTCAAGAATGGTTGGACAATAAATTCTTCCCATTGCAAACTGGAAGGAATCGATTTCAGCTCGTAGTCAACGCATTCCAAATCGAAGGACCGTTTGTTTTACTATTCGAAGGTTCTAAGCAGTTAGTTACATGTCAGCTAAAAAAGAAATCTGGGAAGAATGTTCCGTTCTCATTCGCAAGGCACGGGAAGGAGATCAGAGTTCCTATGAAAAATTCTTACGGCTCGTAACGGGGATTCTACGGTCCTATCTCATACCCAGAATCAGCAACGCCGAAGACAGGGAAGATCTGGTTCAGGAAATTTTAATCGGACTTCACAAAGCCCGCGATTCTTACCGGGAGGACCGTCATCCGGCTCCTTGGGTTTTCGCCATCGCACGTTACAAAACCATCGATTATCTCAGAAAGAAAAAAGTCGGAGACCGGACGTTCACCACGGACAACTTAGAATTCTTCGCTTCCCCCGAACCGGTGGAGGAAGAAGAACCGGAAAAGGCCCGCGAAATTTTGAGGGAATGGCTGAACATACTCGACGAAAGGCAAAAGCAGATTCTCACTCATCTGAAACTGGATGGGATGAGCGTTCGCGAAGTTTCGGAACGGACCGGACTTTCCGAATCGAACATCAAGGTCATCACGCACAGAGCGGTTCAAAAGATTCGAAAGCATTTTTCACTCGATCTTTGACAAAGTCGTTCTTCCAAGAGTCCAAGGAAATAGCATGTCTTCCCCGTCACAGACCGATATCCGAGTCGAATTCTTAGATTCGATCGTTTCGATTTCCAAGGAAGAATGGAACGCAATTTCCGATCCCAAAAGTCCCTTTTTAGAATACGATTTTTTACGATCCCTCGAAGTTTCTCGCTGCATCGGATCAACCACGGCTTGGGTTCCTAAATACTGCGTTCTTTGGAAAGAAGGTCGATTTTCCGCGGCGATCCCATTCTTTCTCAAATTCGATTCCTACGGAGAATACATCTTCGACTTTCAGTGGGCGCAATTCTTCGCACAATCCGGGCTCAAATATTATCCGAAAGGTCTCGTCGCGGTTCCGTTCACTCCGGCGACCGGAAAAAGAATTCTTCATAAAGAAAGCCTCGGCTTACAGGAAGTCTGCTCGCATCTGATACCCGCGCTGCTGCAATTCGGAGAAGAAGAGGGACTTTCCGGAATCAATTTTTTATTTCTGGAAAAGGAAGAATCCGAGGCGCTTGCCGAATACGGGTTTGCAACAAGGCTTTCCCACCAGTATCATTGGATCAACGGGGATTACTCGAGCTTTGAGGACTATCTCGGAGCGATGAAATCCAAAAAGAGGATGCAGATCAAACGGGAAAGAGAGATCGTAAAAGGCTACGGACTGGAAATCCGCGTCCTCGAAGGAAGCCAAATCCAAAGATCGGATATGGACGCGATCTGGAGTTTTTATTCCGACACGCATTCGCGGAAATGGGGATCGGCCTATTTAAACCGAAAGTTTTTCGACTCCGCATTCGATACGTTTTTGGATCGAATCGTTCTGGTATTAGCTTACAAAGAAGGAAAGGCCGTAGCGGGAACATTCAATCTTCGTAAAGGAGATTTTCTCTACGGCCGGTATTGGGGCTGCACGGAATATTATTCTCACCTTCATTTTGAATGTTGTTTTTATCGATTGATCGACTATGCGATCCGGGAAAAAATCCGCGTCTTCGAAGCCGGGGCTCAGGGAGAACATAAATTTCTGCGCGGATTTCCGGCGGTTCCGACCTATAGTTCGCATCGGATTTTTCATCCTCAGGCCCGAAATGCGATTGAACGTTTCCTGAAAGAAGAAAGACTGCACATGCAGGAAATGATCCAGGAAACCAACGAACATTCTCCCTTGAAGGAAATACAAACGACGTCCTTCTTTTCAAACGGCGCGCAAAACGATCCTAGGAGCCTGGATCTATGAGCGAAATATTCCGATTCGACACAGAGGAACAAACCCTCACTAAAGAGAAGGTCAAACTCAAACGTCCTTCCAAATACAGAGTCATCATACTCAACGACGATTTTACTCCGATGGAATTCGTCGTATGGATCTTACAAGTCGTCTTTCATAGAAGCCGGGCGGAAAGCCAACAGATCATGCTGAAAGCTCATATCACGGGAAAAGCGTTATGCGGCGTTTACTCGCACGACGTGGCGAGAACCAAGGTCATACAAGTTCAACAAATCGCGGAACAACACGGATATCCGCTCCACTGTACGATGGAAGTGGAGGAAGGAGAGGAGGAATCATGATTCTCACGGAAGAAATGGAACGCACTTTAAAAAAGGCTTGGGAAGAAGCCAAAAAAAGAAGAAACGAATTCATCACGCTCGAACATATTCTTCTCGCATTGACGTATGATTCGGTCGGCAAGGAAGTTCTCGAAGCCTGCGGAGCCGATATCGAGCGTCTTCGAAAGGATTTGATCGGTTATCTGGAAAGCGAACTCGAAGCCTTTCCCGAATCTTCCGGCGACGTGGACCCGATTTATACGATCGGCGTACAACACGTTTTGCAGCTCGCGGAGTTTCACGTTCAATCCACAAGAAACAAAAAGATGGATGCAGGCGACGTTCTTGCGGCCTTGTTCCGCGAAGATCAATCCAACGCGGTATATTTTTTAGGAACCCAGGATATTACCCGTCTCGACATCGTTCGTTATATCTCTCACGGAATTCGGAAGGATTCCAAAAACAGGGAAAAGGAAATGATCGGCGAGGACGGTGAAAAGATCTCCGATCCTTTGCAAGCGTTCTGCGTGGATCTGACCGCAAAAGCAAGGGAAGGAAAACTCGATCCTATGGTGGGACGAGAAGACGAACTCGATCGTACCATTCACATTCTATGTAGAAGAAGAAAGAACAATCCGATCTTTGTGGGCGAGGCAGGAGTCGGAAAGACTTCCATCGTGGAAGGACTTGCACAAAGAGTCGTGGACGGAAAAGTTCCGGAACCATTGAAGAACTTGAAAGTATATTCTCTGGATATGGGACTTCTTCTTGCGGGAACCAAGTTTCGGGGAGAATTCGAAGAACGTCTGAAAAACGTCGTCACGCAGATTACTGCTCAGGAAGATCACGTTCTCTTCATCGACGAGATTCATACGATCATCGGAGCGGGCGCGGTTTCCGGAGGTTCGTTGGACGCGTCCAACTTGCTCAAACCCGCTCTTTCCAGCGGAGAACTTCGTTGTATCGGAACGACGACCTATAAAGAGTTCAAAACTATATTCGAAAAAGATCATGCACTTTCGAGAAGATTCCAAAAGGTGGAAGTGGGCGAACCTTCCATCTCCGAAACGGTGGAAATTCTCAAAGGGCTTTTGGAAAAATACGAAAGCTTTCATAAGGTAAAGTATTCGGCTTCGGCGGTGGAACAAGCGGCCGAGTTATCGGCTCGTTACATTCTCGACCGAAAACTTCCCGATAAAGCCATCGATCTTTTGGACGAAGCGGGTGCGCGCGTTCGACTCCGGGAAGGCGGTAAGAAAACGGTAACCGTCCGTGAAATCGAGGACCTCGTTTCTAAAATCGCAAAGGTTCCTTCTGTTACCGTCAAAGCGGACGACCGAGAAAAACTCAAAAACCTCGACGAAGAATTAAAGGCAAAAATTTACGGGCAGGACGCGGCGATCGATCAATTGGTTCAATCGATTCGATTGTCCCGAAGCGGACTTGCGGAACCGGGAAAACCTGTCGGTTCTTTTCTGTTCGCGGGACCTACGGGCGTCGGTAAAACGGAGCTGACTCGAAAGCTTGCGGAGATTCTCGGCGTAGAACTCGTTCGTTTTGATATGAGCGAGTATATGGAAAAACATACCGTATCGCGTTTGATCGGTTCTCCTCCGGGTTACGTCGGTTTCGAACAAGGCGGACAGCTGACCGATGCGATTTATCGAAATCCGCATTGTGTGCTTCTTCTCGACGAGATCGAAAAGGCGCACGAGGATATCTACAACATTCTTCTGCAGATCATGGATCATGCGACTCTTACGGATAACAACGGAAGAAAATCCGATTTCCGTCAGGTGATTCTCGTGATGACGACCAACACGGGCGCTCGGGAACGTTCCACGAATCCGGTCGGTTTTGGAAACGACGTTTTGGAAGATAGAAGTATGAAGGCGATCGAGAAACAATTTTCTCCCGAGTTCAGAAACCGTCTGACCGCGGTCATAGAATTCTCCGCTTTGAATCAGGAAAATGTAACCAAAGTAGTTGCAAAACAGCTTGCCCTTTTGCAGGAACGTCTGAATTCTAAACAAATCGAATTGGAGTTTCAGGACGATGTGTTGGTTTACATCGCCGATCAGGCTTATACTCCGGAGTTCGGCGCAAGACCCGTTCAGAGATGGATCGATACGCATATCTCGAAACGGATTTCCGAAGAGATTCTTTTCGGTGCGCTTAAGTCGGGTGGAAAGGCGAAACTGATAGCCGGTAAGGATGGAATTGAAATGGAATTCTCCACCGGTAAAAAATCCTAAACAACAATCGATCGAACTAGGGTCCGATGAAACAAATTACTATCCGTATCGTTCTGATACTTGTCCTCTTTTCGTGTAAAGAGGTTCCTCTTACCGTCGAAGGAAAGAGTATTTCCACGGATTTACTCGTAACTCCTTCTCATCAAAAAAAACACACCGACTATTTCAGCGAAAGTAAGAATCTTATGATCGCGACCGATTCTCCCGAAGCGACGCAAGCCGGGATCGAAGTGGGTAAGTTAGGCGGAAACGTCGTGGACGTGGCCGTTGCGACTTCCTTTGCGATTTCGGTTACGAGACCGCACTCGACCGGACTCGGAGGCGGAGGCTTTCTGGTTCTTTACTTAAAGGAATTCAACGAACCGATCGCCTTCGATTTTCGAGAGAGAGCGCCTAACGCGGCTTCCAGGAACATGTATAAGAGGAAACCGAAAGAGGATTCTCTTCTCGGGTTTCGAGCGGTAGGCGTTCCGGGTAACGTTGCCGGTTTGGTTCGAATTCATAAACGGTATGGAAAGCTTTCCTTGAAAACGGTGGTCGCTCCGGCGATTCGTCTTGCGGAAGAAGGATTTCGCGTGTATCCCGATCTGAATTCCGCGATTCAAAAATCCTCCAAAGATATGGACGAAGAGATGAAAGGGATTTTTCTTCCCGGAGGAAAGGCTCCCGAGGTCGGAAAACTTCTCGTTCAAAAGGACTTAGCCGGTTCCTTAAAGCTGATCGCCGAATCCGGAGAAAAGGAATTCTATCACGGTAAGATTGCGAACGCACTTACGACGGCGATGAAAAAGAACGGAGGTTTGCTTACTTCTCAGGATTTGACCGGTTTCCAAGTCCTTGAAAAGAAAACGCTGCAAACGAAATACCGCGGTTATACGATTTATACGATGCCTCCGCCTTCCTCGGGAGTTCATCTTTTGACGATGTTGTCGATGGTGGAAACAAAACCTCTCCAAGAAATGTATGAGAAGGACCCCGTAGGATATTATCATTTTATGACAGAGGTGATGCGAAGGGGTTACGCGGATCGTGCGGTTCTCGGAGGAGATCCTGCGTTTACGAAAATTCCTTTGGATCGGCTTCTTTCCAAAAAATATGCGGAAGATAAGATCGCCGATTTCGATTCCAAGCTTGCTTCGAGCAGTTCTTCCTTTTTAAAGACTCTCAACTTCGGAGTGGAATCTCCGCAAACAACGCATATCTCCGTGATGGACAAGGATGGAAATTCCGTATCGACCACACAATCGATCAACTTTCGCTTCGGCGCATCGGTCGTGATTCCCGGAACGGGGATCGTTCTCAACGATACGATGGACGACTTTAGCCGCGCTCCGGGAGAACCGAACGTTTACGGACTGATCGGCGCCGAAGCGAATTCCATTCTCCCGAAAAAAACTCCTCTTAGCAGTATGTCTCCGACGATCGTGTTCCAAGGAAAAGAACCGTTTCTTGCGACGGGCGCTCCGGGCGGTTCTTATATCGTGAACGCGGTTTTACAATCGCTCGTTTATAATCTCGACTTTCACTTAACCTTATACGAATCCGTAGCGAGAGGAAGGGTGCATCACCAATTCTTTCCCGATGCGGTCTTTATCGAAAAATCCGTGAACGAAAGAAACGTATTCGACGGTCTTTCCGCAAGAAAACACGACATCCGAATCGCTCCGAACTTTGCGAAGCTATTTTCTGTCAAAAGAGAGAATGGAACGCTCTACGGAGCTTCC
This sequence comes from Leptospira yasudae, assembly GCF_003545925.1. Lineage (NCBI taxonomy): Bacteria > Pseudomonadati > Spirochaetota > Leptospiria > Leptospirales > Leptospiraceae > Leptospira > Leptospira yasudae. Next base: position 219,185 of record NZ_QHCU01000005.1, read on the forward strand.
GATCCACGTGGAGAAGGAGCCACAGGCGGACTTTGAAAACAAAAGAACTGACACAGTCGCAGATCGAAGAAGTTTCGCTCGAAATTCTTTTAAGACACGCGGTCAAAGCGAAACACGGTTTGGAAAAAGAAAGTATGCGGGTCAATCCCGACGGGACTCTCGCGAGAACGCCTCATCCGGCTCACCTCGGTTCCAGTCTTACCAATCATTATATCAAAACGGATTTTGCGGAACCGCAGCTCGAATACGCGACGCATCCACGTCCAAAGATCGAAGCGAACATTCGAGAATTACAAGATTTGCATATATATACGATCCGTAAACTCGACAACGAACTTATCTGGCCTTTCAGTATGCCTCCGATTTTACCCGAGGATGAAAATGAAATTCCTTTGGGTCAATACGGGACTTCTCCTTCCGGAAAATGGAAGACGATTTATCGTCACGGACTCGGTCTGCGCTACGGAAGAAGAATGCAGACGATCTCCGGCGTTCATTACAACTTCTCCTTTTCGAACGTATTTTTAAGACAGTTCTTGGGAAAGGAAGTTTCGAACTTCACAAAGGAAGAAATCTCTTCTTTGTATCTGCACGTGATCCGAAACTTCATGAGAAGGGTTCACTACTTAACCTATTTAACCGGATCGTCCACCGTCTTCGATTCGACTTTTTTGCCGAATCCGGGAAACTTGAAGTTCGAAAAACATAAGAATTTTACGATGTATTCCCCCTATGCGACTTCCCTTCGGATGAGCGAGATCGGCTATACGAGCAAGATTCAGGACACATTAGGAATTCATTATAATTCATTGAGCGAATACGTGAATCGGATGTGCTACGCGGTGCATACTCCGTATCCGGGTTACGTTCCGTTTTCCGAAAATAAGGACGCGCAACTCAATCCGAATTACCTTCAGATCGAAAACGAATTTTATTCCCCGATCCGCCCGAAACAGGTTCCGAAAGGCGACGAACGTCCGTTAGACGCTCTTCTCGATCGCGGAATCGAATACATAGAAATCCGTTCTTTGGACATCGATCCGTATTCTCCCGTGGGCGTTTGCCGTTTGAATCTCGCCTTTACGCAACTCATTCTTTTGGATTCTCTTTTGAGTCCTTCTCCTTCCATTTCCACCGAGGAAAACGCGATTCTTAAGGAGAATTTGAATTCCGTAATCTGGGAGGGAAGAAATCCGAATCTCCAAGTCCAGGTCGACGGAAAAAGAAAAAATTTCCAGACCGCCGGAGCCGAGTATTCGGAATCTCTCCGGCATTACGCGAAAATTTTGGATCTTCATACGGGAAAAAGCACGTATCAGGACGCGATCGACTTTCAAATCAAAAAATGGAAGAATCCTGACAAAACTCCTTCCGGAAAACTACTTGCAGAAATTCTAAAGCGCGATATCGAATTCCGAGATAAAGGGATGGAACTCGCGAGAGAAAACAGAAGGGCCTTGTCCTATCTGGAATATTCTCCGGGAACCTTGACTAAGATGGAAAAAGAAGCGGTTCGTTCTTTCCAAGAAAAGGAACAATTGGAAAAAGAAGAATCCCAAACCCATTATCCGACCGTTAAACTATGCAATCACTGAAACTAAAATCCGGAGAATTTCTTTCTCCGGAGATTTTTACGTTGGAAGGATTTGAAGATCTGGAAATTTCCACACAGATCATGATTCGGGACGCTCTGAATCGCGGTTTGGAAGTGGAAGTCCTCGATCGTAAAAATCATTTTTTACGGCTGAAAGATTCGAACGGTCTTGTTCAATACGTGAAGGAAGCTTCCAAAACCGCTTTGGATTCCTACATGTCTTTTCTCGTCATGGAGAACAAAACGATTTCAAAGATCGTGTTGTTCGAATCCGGTTTGGAAGTGCCCGCGGGGGACAGCTTTGCGGATGCGGATGCCGCTCTTGTCTTTTGGCAGAAGAATGCGAATCGTAAGATGGTGGTCAAACCGGTTACGACCAATTTCGGAATCGGAATTACGATCCTGATTCCGCACGCTTCCGAAGAGGACGTGAAGAAGGCGATCAAGATCGCTTTCAATCATTCCGAATCGATCATCGTGGAAGAATTTGCGGAAGGGAACGAATATCGTTTTCTCGTAATCGGAGACGAAACCGTTGCGGTTTGCAATCGGATTCCGGCTAACGTGACCGGAGACGGCAAACATACGATCGAACAACTCGTCTCAATTAAGAACGAGGACAAACGCAGAGGAGTGGGCCATGTTACCCCGCTCGAAAAAATCCAGTTAGGCGACACGGAACTGGATGTTCTGCAACAATCCGGCTTTACGAAAGAAAGCGTTCCTTCCGAAAATCAAAAAGTATTTTTAAGAAAGAATTCGAACATCAGCACGGGCGGAGATTCCATTGACGTGACCGATCTCGCTCATCCTTATTACAAGGATCTCGCCGTGAAAGCCGCCGCTTCTGTGGGCGCTAAGATCTGCGGGGTGGATATAATCCTGCAGGATTTGGAAACGAAAGGGGAATATCGGATTCTGGAGTTGAACTTCAACCCCGTTTTATACATTCATAACTATCCGTATGAAGGTAAAAACAGGGACGTGGGAAATAAGATTTTGGATCTTCTCGGTTTTTAAGAGGCTATCCTTAGCTGAACGTATTTCACGATGTCTCTCGATTCATACATTCTGTGATCCCCGTCCACAAGAAAGGGAACCTGACTTAAACCGCCGAGGCGAACCACTTCGTCGCGGCCGGGGGTTCCCCGGCTCGCTTCCACGAGTTCATAGTCCTTTCCTGCGACGAGTCCCATCTTCTGGAATTCGTCTCTCACATAAGCGCAGTAAGGACAGGATTGAAAGTGGTAGAGCCTCATCATGCGCTCACGATACCCACTTTCTTCTGAAGATCGCCGGTCTTAGCCATTTCGACTACGATGTCGTGCCCGCCGATGAATTCTCCGTTGATGTAGAGCTGTGGAATGGTAGGCCAGTTCGCGTAGTCCTTGATTCCTTGACGCATGGTTTCGTCGGAAAGAACGTTGAACGATCCGAATTGAATCCCCAGACTTTTTAATACGTTAGACACACCGGCGGAAAATCCGCACATCGGGGCTTCGGGGGTTCCTTTCATAAACAGAAAGACTTTGTTCGCTCCCACAAGACCTTCTATCTTTTGTTTTACTTCTTCGTTCATTCTTGTATCCTCGTTTCCAGTGCAAGCGCGTGCACTTCCTGCTTTAGTTCTTCTTTGAGAGTTTCATAGACCATTCTATGCTGCTCCAAAATGGATTTACCTTCGAATCCTTTGTAAATCACAACTGCCTTGATATGTACTCCGTCCCGATGCGGGTCCAAGATCGTGACCTTGGAATCGGGAAGACCGGATTCTATCTTATTTTTGATTTCGTCGATTGTCATCGTTCTTTCTTTAGACTCGAATCCGAACCTTTGCCGTTCCGATCCAATCCTGGTTTTAGAATTTTGAATCCCATTTTTGTTACAATCCGAAATTTAACCTCGATCGCTTGTTTCCAGAGTAATTGCGTGCAAACCGCGATCGATCCAGGGCTTTAAAATCGAATACACCATTCTATGTTGTTCCACTTTGGTTTTCTGCGCGAACTCGCTTGTGATCAAAAGGATCCGAAGGTGCGTTCCTTCCGGTTTATTTTCCGGATTTCCGGCGTGACCCGCGTGTTCCGCGCTGAAATCCTCGACTTCCAAGCGGATCGGATGAAAGGCGGAGGTGAGCGCGGATTTAATTTCTTCGGAAATTTTCATCATCGGTTGCGGATCAGTTTCTGATCCCGATTCCTTTTTTCAAAAGATATACGGAAAGAAGATAAAGGGCAAGCGTAGCGACCGTTATCATGGAAAGCGCGAACCAAGGCTCGATATCGCTGATTCCTAAAAAGCCGTACCGGAATGCGTTCACCATATACAAAATCGGATTGAGTTTGGAGACGTTCTGCCAAAACGGAGGAAGCATTTGAATCGAATAAAACACTCCTCCGAGATACGTCAAGGGCGTAAGAACGAACGTAGGAATGATCGTAACGTCGTCGAACTTCTTCGCATACAACGCGTTTAAAAATCCGCCCAAGGAAAAAAGAAGGGAACTCAAAACCACGGTCGTAATCAGCATCGGAAAGTGAAAGACTTCCAGTTCCGTAAAGAAAAGTGAAATCGCGATTACGAGAATTCCCACCAAGATACCGCGGATCACTCCGCCCACTGTATAACCCAAAACGATGAGAGAAGGCGGAGTCGGGGAAACCAAAAGCTCCTCGATGTTTCTCTGAAACTTCGCACCGAAAAACGAGGATACGACGTTGTTATACGAATTGATGATCACGGACATCATCACAAGCCCGGGAACGATGAATTGAATGTAGGTATGATCGCCTATGTTACCGATCTGCGAGCCGACCAACTTTCCGAAGATGATAAAGTAAAGAGTGATCGTGATTCCGGGGGGAATAAGCGTCTGAACCCAAATGCGGAGGATTCGGACGGTTTCCTTGTTTACGATCGTTTTGAACGCGTTGTATTTTTCTAAGAAGTTCATCCTTTTTTCTCCACGAGTTTGAGAAAGAGTTCTTCCAATCGGTTCGACTTGTTTCTCATGCTGCTGATCTTGATTCCGTTTTGCTCGAGAAGCTGGAACAAATCGTTTAACGATGCGTCTCCGTAGATAGAAGCTTCGAGAGTCGCGTTGTCGATCTGTTTGAGTTCGACTCCGGGAACCGGTTTGTGAGAATTCAGATGACCCGTAAAATCCAGGATAAACGTTTCATGATCGAGTTTTTGCAGAAGATCCTTCATCGAAGTGTTCTCCACGATTTTTCCCTGATCGATGATCGCGATGTTCCTGCACAAACTCTCCGCTTCTTCCAAATAGTGCGTCGTGAGAATGACGGTGATTCCCGAAGCGTTCAGTTTTTGCAGAAATTCCCAAAGAGATCTTCTGAGTTCTATGTCCACGCCCGCGGTCGGTTCGTCCAAGATCAGAATTTTCGGATTGTGAATCAGCGCTCTCGCGATCATCAGCCTTCGTTTCATTCCGCCGGAAAGACGACCCGCCGCTTCGTTTCTTTTTTCGTAGAGTCCGAGTTGTTGGAGATATTCCCCGGCTCGTTCCGCGGCGAGTTTGCGGTCCATTCCGTAATAACCGCCTTGGTTCATTACGATTTGTTCTACCTTTTCGAAGATGTTGAAGTTGAATTCCTGAGGAACGACACCGATATACGATTTCGCTTTAGCAAGATCGGTATCGATGTCCGCGTCCAGGATCTTCACGCTGCCTGAGGTTTTGTTCACGAGCGAGCTGAGAATTCCGATCGTCGTCGACTTTCCCGCTCCGTTCGGACCGAGAAGGGCGAAAAAGTCCCCGTTCTCCACGTTCAGGCTGATTCCTTTGAGGGCTTGTACTCCGCCCGAATAGGTTTTGACTAAGTTCTCAATTTGCAGGGCAAATTTCATAAAGTTTGAATGTTCCCACCGTTCTTATGTTTGTAAAAGTTCGTTCGCTTTTCTTGCCGCGTTTCGCGCGATTTCGGGTAACGCGGGATGTATGTAGATCATTTTCAAAAGGTCGTCGAGGGTCCCGCCCATCGTCATCAGTAGGATAAACAGATGGATCACGTTCGAAGCCTCGTCTCCGATTGCGTGCGCACCGAGAACCGTTCTCGTTTTCTTTTCCACGAGAATTTTGACGAAACCGCTGTCGGAAAGCCGAGCCATTCCGGTCGCACTGGCGCTGTACGGATTCTTCGCCGCGATATAATCGATTCCTTCTTTTTTGAGTTGTTCTTCCGTTTTACCGACTTTTGCGACCTGAGGATGCGTAAAAACCGCGTGGGGAACGGGAGGATAATCGATCGGGGATCGTTTCTTTTCCTGATACAAGGTTCGGAATAGAAATTCTCCCTCGAAGTTCACCGAATGTCTGTAAAAGTATTTTCCTGTGATGTCTCCGAGCGCATAAACTCCCGGAGCGGTCGTTTCCAAATATTCGTTTACTTGAATATACCCGTTTGCGTCGGTTTGAATGTTCGTATTCCCCAAATCCAGAAGGTCCGTATTCGGACGGATTCCGGTCGCGACAAGAAGCGCTTCCGCCTGGAGTTGAATCGTTTTTCCGTCAACAAGAACTTCCAGATAAAACAGATTCTCCTTATATTCCACTTTTTGAACATTGCTATGAAGAAGAACCTTTTGTTCTTTCGAAAAGACGCGTTCGAATTCGTCGACTACGTCCCCGTCTTCGTTTTTGAGCATTCGATTGCGGACGAGAAAGGTGACGTCGCTTCCGAATGCGGAATAGGCGAATCCGAGCTCCAACGCGATAAAACCGCCTCCGATCACGATCATGGATTTCGGAAGATCGGTTCTGCGAAGCGCTTCACGGCTCGTCATATACGGAGTTCCTTCCAAACCGGGAATATTCGGAAGGATCGGTCGAGCTCCGGATGCGATAAAAATTCTCTCCGCTGTGAGTTGTTCTCCGTTTACGGTAACGACCTTATCGGAAAGAAACGTTGCGGTTCCTTGAATGTAAGTGATGTTCGGATTCTTTTCATACGCGGGAAGAATGGACGCGGATTCGTCGTCGACGGTTTTAGAAATCCGTTCCACGAGAGTTTTAAAATCCACCTGCGGCTTGCCCGGAAACGAGATCTGAAATTTTTCGGAATTCTTAGCCAACGAAAGAATTTCGGCGGGGTAAATGAGCATCTTGGATGGAATACATCCCCGGTTCAAACAGGTTCCGCCCGGACTTTCCTTTTCGATCACGGCCACTTTGTAACCGATCTTGGAAGGCGGGGTTACGAGTTTGGTTCCTCCGCCCGTTCCGATTACGATGATGTCATATTCTTTCACAAAAAAGAACCGCCTTGGTTACAGATTCTGAGCTGGGGAATTTCCGGCAAACAATTTCTTGACGGGTCACCAATGATCTCGAAGAGAACGCAAGGAAACGAAAAGGGAAACCGGATCTTGGGGAACGGTTTGCCCGGGCAGCTTACGCGCTACATTTTCCACAAGCAAGGGAGAAGGGTGATCGCATTGCAGAAAGGCGTTGATTCTTCGTTCCTTACCGAGATCGGTCGTTAAAAACTCAACGTCCTTTTGGAGGCGGGAACATTCTTCCAAAGTGGAAATCGCGTCCCGGTTGGAAGGGTCCAAGGAAAGAGTGAACTTTAGATTGTTCTCCATATAATCGTGACCGGGATATAAGAGAATCGATTCTTCCATCGGATAGAATTGTTCAAGTACGGTTTTTGCCAGAACTTCAGGCTCCCCTCCGCGAAAACAATTTCCTACGCCCGCATTGAACAAAGTATCTCCCGTAAAGATCGCTTTCGGTTTCTGATTTTCTACAAGAAGCAAACATACGTGACAAAACGTATGACCGGGAGTATCCAAAATCTCCAAGTATTCGCGCGAAGAAACAAGAAGGCGATCTCCCTTTTTCAAAGGATGAGTCGCGTGCGGGATTTTTCCGATTCCTCCCGTATGAGAATGAACGGGGCATCCATATTTTTTGACAAGTCCGGCGTTCCCCGAGGTATGATCCGCGTGTTCGTGCGTGTTGAGGATTCGATCGAGTTTCCAATCCTTCGTTTCCAGAAAGTCTACGATCTGATCGGAGTCATACGGATCGATGGAAAGAGTCTCGGAGGTTTCCGGGTTTCGGAGAATGTATGTGAAGTTTCGGAGAGGACTGCGGGTGTAAATCCGAAAGATTTCCAAGAAATCGCCTAACGGATAATGTCGAGGTGTTTGTCGAGGTTGGCGATTTTCAAAATCGTCATCACGTCCCGGCTGATGTTTTTGAGTTTGAGAGAACCGTTGCGTTCGGTCACGTATTTCTGGGAGTTAAAAATCGCTCCGATTCCGGAGGAATCCAAATAGGCGTCTCCCGAAAAATCGAGTACGATATCGGTGAAACCTTCTCCGTGTTTTTTGATAATGAGTTCCTTGAGAGCGAATGCGTTTTTGAGGCTGATGCTCCCTTGGATGCGGATGGTGCAAGTAGTTCCCTCTGTGAGGATTTCTGTGTTAAAGTTTTCCACGTTTATATTGCTCGGGACCTGTTATGAATCCTAATCGATCGGCGTACTCGGTAAACAAAATTTTTTTCCTAATCTTCTTTGTGAATACGAAATTTTTCACGAATAAAAAAGAATTAGCTGGAAATCCTGATGGAATTGATAATTTTAGACAACATTTTCCTGAAAAATCCTCTGCTTTTCGGAACTGTTTTTTTAAATTATGCGCATAAAATTTTGGGGCGTTCGCGGTTCGATTTCCTCCTCCGTTCGCGGAGAATCCATCCGCAATAAGGTGCAAAAAATTCTGAGCCTCGCGACTCCCGCCGATATTCAAAGTCCGGACGCGATCGACACTTTTCTCGATTCACTTTCTCTTTCTAACTGGAGCACGTACGGCGGTAATACCACTTGTATCGAAATCAGGGACAAGAAGGACAATCTAGTCATCGTGGACGGCGGGACCGGACTCCGAGAACTGGGAAACTCCATTCTTCATGAAGGATTTTTAGAAGGAAAAGGAAAGGCCAAGTGGATCTTTACGCACACGCATTGGGACCATATCCAAGGGATTCCTTTCTTTGTTCCGCTTTATTCTCCGGGAAATGTATTCGAATTTTTGAGTTCGGTGGACAATCTTGAGGAAAGACTTAAATATCAGCACAGCTTTACGCACTTTCCGGTTCCATACGACGGCTTTCGGGCTACGAAGAATTTCAAATTCATCCCCGAGGGAAAAGCGTTTCCCGTAACCGAATCGATCTCCGCGATTTCCAAATCGGTCCGGCATCCGGGAGGAAGTTTTTCGTATCGTTTCGAGGAAGAAGGGAAGTCCCTCATCTTCGCTTCCGACGCCGAGTTTAACCTGGACGAAATGGAAAACATCCAGGATTATCTGAATTACTTTCGAGGCGCGGACGTATTGGTGTTTGATACGCAGTACACGTTCGAGGAATCTCTTCAGAAGATCGATTGGGGTCACAGTTCCGCTTCGATGGCGACGGACATTGCGCTCCGCGCGAACGTGAAAAAATTGGTCATGTTCCATCACGATCCTTCCTACGACGATGAAAAACTGGACGCCGTGTTTTTACGTGCCTTGAAATACAAAGAGATGTTCGATCCGGACAATCAGCTCGAGATCGTCATGGCCTACGAAGGTCTGGAACTGGAAGTATAACGTTCCATTTTTTGAATATACTAAAACCGTTTTATTGTTCATCATAAAACTTTCGGGAGAATCTTTCATGAGTGAGTATATCATCGGGATCGACGCGGGAACCACCGGGATTCGAATCTTTTGTTTTAACAAATCCGGGAACGTGATTTCCAGCGCTTACTCCGAATTCAAACAATATTATCCGAAGCCGGGTTGGGTGGAACACGATCCGGAGGAAATTTGGGCAAAGACCGAAAAACTCATCGTGAAGGCGATTCGCAACGGAAAGCTCGCTCCTTCTAAAGCGGTCGCGATCGGAATCACGAATCAAAGAGAAACGACCGTGTTGTTCGACAAGGACACGGGCAAACCCGTTTACAACGCGATCGTATGGCAGTGCAGAAGAACTTCCGAGACTTGTATGGATCTCAAGTCGAAAGGATTCGAACCGACGTTCCGTAAAAAGACCGGTCTTGTTTTGGACGCATATTTCAGCGGAACCAAAATCAACTGGATTCTGGAAAACGTAAAAGGCGTTAAGGCGAAAGCCGAAAAAGGGAAAGTCCTTTTCGGAACCGTCGACACCTATCTTCTCTATCGTTTGACCAACGGTAAGTCGCATAAGACCGATCATACGAACGCAAGCCGTACTCTGATCTACAATATCGAAAAGAAAGAATGGGACAAAGAACTCACTCAGACTCTGGGAATTCCGGATTCCATTCTTCCTGAGGCGCATAACTCCAGTTCCTTGTTCGGAAGAACCGAAAAGGTCAAAGGACTTCCCGACGGAATTCCGATCTCTTCGCTCGTGGGAGATCAACAAGGGGCCCTGTTCGGTCAGCTCTGCACGGAACCTGGAGAAGCGAAGAACACGTACGGAACCGGATGTTTTCTTTTGTTCAACACGGGGAATAATTTTCAAATCTCCAAAAACAACCTGCTTACGACTCTCGGATGCGGCCCGGAAGGAAAAACTGTTTATTGTCTGGAAGGATCGGTCTTTATCGGAGGCGCGGTCGTTCAGTTCTTACGGGACAACCTCAAATTCTTTAAAGAATCCAAGGTTTCCGAAAAACTCGCCGCTTCCGTTCAGAAAGAAGACGAGGTCGTTTTTGTGCCCGCCTTTGCAGGGTTAGGCGCTCCGTATTGGGATATGAATGCGAGAGGTGCGATTCTCGGTTTGACGAGGGATACTACCGCGGAACAGATCACAAGAGCCGCGTTGAAATCGATCGCGCTTCAATCTTATGAACTCGTAGAAGCGATGGAAAACGATACCGGCTCCAAATTGAAAGTTTTGAAAGTGGACGGGGGAGCGACCGGAAATTCCTGGCTCATGCAATACCAAGCGGATATATTGGGAAAACGTGTAATTCGTCCCGCAAACGTGGATACGACCGTTTTGGGCGCGGCGTTTCTCGCGGGATTGGAACGCGGTTTCTTTCCTTCGGTTGCGGATCTCAAGAAAAAACTCAAGACGAGCAAGGAATTTTCTCCGCAGATGAAAACGGCGCAGAGGGAAAAGGAAATCCAAATTTGGAAGGATTCCGTCCGCAGAATCCGAACCAATCAATAATCGAAACCTAATAAACAAAATTCGAATGTCTTTCTTTCCGAAGTGATTCCGGCTCCGCATAGGATTCGGAATTCCGGAAAGAAAGGGATCTCGAGAATTCTTCCGGGAGGAAGTTTCAAAAAGAACTGTTCGTCCCTTTCCCTTCTCGAAATCAAAGTGTCCATCCGAACGATTTCCAGCCATTGACGCACCTGAAATAGAATCGATTTCTCCGTAACCGCGTAGAGTTCCAACGCGGGAATTCCCGAAATCTGAAAGTTGAATTTTAAAGGTTGCGGAACGCTTAGAAATTTCGTTTCGGTTCGACCGCTCGGATCGAGCTTGGAATCCTCCAAAGATTCTTGATAAATCGTGAATATTCCGCTTTCGTAATAGATCTTTCTGGAAAAGTTCCGAAAAATCTCTTTTTCGATCGTTTCTTCCAGAGATTCTCCCGTTTCCGGTTTTTTAGGCGGAGAATCCAATATGGATTTCATTTTGTTCTTAGAGATGTTTCTTTCGATCATCGATTTTACCGGAGGGGATAGTTTCGTAATCGAAAATCGAATGATCCGTTCGTCCATCGTAGTTAGAATCCGATTCAGGAACGGTCCGTGAATGAGAGGAAGAATCTCGATGCGAAAGATCTGATCCCGGAGAAAAACGGCGAACTCCGGTTCGTGCGTGAAAAGATTCGAGACGATGGTCTGTTCTTCCGCGGGAGTTCCCGCAAAAAGAATCTTAACGAGACGGAATAAGTAGTTTTTTTGTTTTGCGTCGAAATAGAGGGATTCGATCTTTTTTTCGACTTCGGCTTCCGTCAGCTCCGGGTTGACGATATCCTTCAAAGACAAATAACGCGTCGAAATCATTTTGTTTCTTCTCTGACCGAACAGGGAAAAGTTACCCGTTCGTTTCGTTCCGATCGTAGTCAGCTCCGATTCCGTGCGCGAAATCCGAAACGGCGCCGAACCTACGGGCAGATACGGATTCTGCCGAATCGGAAAAAGTTGTTCGTTTACGATTTCAAATGACTCGTTCGAAAAGCGTTCGCTCTGAGAATGAATCTTTCCGTTTTCAAAGCTCAAATAAGCGCGGGAATCGATGGACTTTGCAAAATGAGAAACACGGTTCCATTCTAAAAAGTATAAAAATCGGGGAACAAGAGCGGGGGACGCGAATAGGAAGGGAAGTTCCTCGATTTCCTTCCTGTTAAAATCGTAAAACGGTTCCGCTTTCGATTTAAAACGAACGACCGCGTCCGGGTTGGCTTGGATAAAAAAGTAATTCGTTCCTTCTTCTAAGGGCATCGTCCTAATACGAAGGGCTGATCGAATCCGGAATCGGAGCAGAAAGCGCGGGCGAAGAATGATCCCGTTTGGTGAGTTTGGATACGAGAGATTTTTTAAACGCGGAGAAGTTATATTCGGATTTTAGAATACGGATTTCCTCTTCGAGTCCGAAGGGAATGAATTCTATAATTTCGTCTTCCGTCATTCCGGTGACAAGTGTCGCGTCGTGGAGAATTCTTCCCATTTTGCGCGCGTCTCGATCGTCCAGGGGAATCAGGTTCAGGATTTTCTTTTCTAATTCTGTAAGTTCCAGCATATCACTTTTTACGAATCATGAGGATGGTCATGTCGTCCTGAATTCTTCCCCCCGTATGTTTTAGAATTTCGGCGAACAGACTGTCCGCGATTTTACGCAGATCGTTTTTGGGAACATCCTCCAAAAAACGAAACAGACCTTCTCCGAAATAATGGTTCCCGTTATTCTTTTGTTCGTAGAGCCCGTCTGTAAAGCAAAATACGATGTCTCCCGATTCCAATCGAAAACCGCTCGTTTCGGGACCGCTTTTCAAACTTGAGTTCATGGTCGTAGAGATAAACTTTCCGTCCGTTTCCACGATTCGATTGGTTCCGGAGGATTTGCTGTAAACGACAAAGCTCGGATGCAAACCGGAATGTTGTACGTTTCCTTGTTGATCCGCTTTGATGAGAAGAAAGGTCGCGTATAAACTCTGATTGATCGTGGGATTTAACTGGGTTCGTTTGAGAAGGTCTTCGTTGATTCTTTCTATGGTTTCGTACGGAGTCGAATCGCTTCGAACGAACAGGGACATTTTTTGAAAGATCATCATGCTGAAAAGTCCGGCAAGATAACCGTGGCCGACGGAATCGCCGATCCCGATCCAATAATTTCCCTGAGGATCGGTCAAAAAATTATAGAAATCCCCACCGATCGGATTGTAGGTGAGCGTTCGGCCGTAAATCTCGTAGTTTTCGTCCTGGATCGGAAGGGGAAACAGATAACTCTGCATCCGATCGTCGCCTTTGCGGTAACGTTTCATCATTTTTCCGCGGACTTCCTCGCCCGGAAGAATCTTCTTTGTCAGAAAGAATATGAAAGAAACATAATTTACTAAATAGAGAACGCCGATCGTCGCGAAATAGAGCAGGATTTTTTCCTTGGGGGAAAAGGGGGAATTCTGGATCAGAGCGACGGCGATTCCTACGGAAATCAGATTTACGCTCGGGAGAAGCCATCCGACTCTTTGAAAATAGCTTTTGATATATTCGGATAACTTCATGGTTTGTGAAAATACGCGTGAAACTGATATTCTTTTTTCAGGAAATTCCTTCTTGCGATCTGAAAATAACGGTCTTCTAGATACGGTTTGCTGATCCCGTCCAACAGTCCGTATTTCTTTTCCGTATATCCCGATTCATACAATAATGGGACGAGAGTTTTCGTAGAAGAATCATAGTGATACAACAATTTATGGTTAAACGGAAGATATTCGATCTCGAACGCTTCTCCGTTTCCTTGAAAGAAGGTTTCCCCTTTTTCCTTCGTTTCGAATAAAACCCAGTTACCCGAAACGGAATACGTTCCTTTTCCGCTTACGATATACGTCGTGTATTCGTTGACGTCCTTGACTTCGCGGCGCATGGATTTCTCAAAACTGCGGTCTTCCGGATTTAGGAAAATTCTTTCCTGAACCGTATTTTTGTAAAAGAGAGTATTGCGGTGAGACCGTTCCGGCCGGTTGCGAACATACATTCCGCCCGGAATTTTCGCGGAATCGGTAGTGGAAATCGAATCGGATGAATCGGGAGGAAGTTGACGGATCCATTCGGGAGCGCCGCAGGAAAGCGTAAACAGAAAGACAAAAGAAAGGAATCGGAACGCACGCAAGGAGAATCGGAAACGGTTCATGCAAATCCTCCTTTGGCGCGTAACGCTCTCTCTTTCTATCGGAGAGTTCTAAAACTGAAAATAAATAAATTCTCCGCCGCCGTCTCCGAATACTCCCAAAAGCAAGAGCAGAATGACGCTGAGAACCGGAATGAGAACCATCCAACGTTTTTCGACTTTTTCCAAAGCCTGCGGAAAGTATTGAAATACGTTCAAACCCAGGGTCAGGAGAATGAAGAGCAGAAGTTCCTCCCAACGAGGCAGGATTTTTCCGGTAAAGATATTCTTGTAACCGCTCAATAGATCGAGCATAAACGGAACCGCGTTCTTCCCTGCGGAACCTCCGCGGAAGAACAAACCGGAAAACGCGAATAAATTCACGGTGATAAAGGTTCGCACGATTCGAGCCGTTTTCGACGGGGCAACGTTAGCCGCTCCGGGCGCCGGTCTCGGTTCTAAAAAACGTTCCAAGGCGAGAATCAGACCGAGATAGGCTCCCCATAGAACGAAGGCGATGTTCGCTCCGTGCCAGAGACCGCCCAAACACATCGTAAGAAACATGTTCCACTGAGATCTGAATTCTCCCTTTCTGCTCCCTCCAAGCGGGATGTAGATATAATCTCGAAGCCAAGTGGACAACGTTACGTGCCACCGTCCCCAGAATTCTCGGAAAGAAAAGGATAGGAACGGTCCTCGGAAGTTTTCCGGAATATCGTAGCCGAGCAAGAATGCGGAACCGCGGGCGATGTCCGTATAACCGGAAAAGTCGCAATAAACCTGACAAGCGAACCCGAACATCGCGATATAAATCGAAGCGGCGTGGTATTGACCGGGTTCTCCGTATAGAGGAGTGATGATTCCCGCGATCGAATCCGCGAGAACGGATTTTTTAAACAAACCGAAGATCAGCAAAAAGATCCCTTGGATCATTCTGTTTTTATCGATTTCCGGATGATCGAGTTTCGGCAAAAAGTCCGTGGATCTCATGATCGGTCCGGCGATCAATTGAGGGAAAAAGAGAATAAAAAGAAAGTAGTCGTTTCCGGTGATTCTTTGCGGAATCAATCCACGATGGATGTCCACTTGAAGAGCGATCAACTGAAACGTATAAAAACTGATCGCAAGCGGGAGCAGAATCTCGACGGAAGTTCCGAGTTTTTGCCAGAGTTCCATACCCGTGATCGAACTCAAGGAGTCCATTACGAAATAGTAATATTTAAAGAACGCGAGGTTGACGGCGTTCAATATGATCACCCATTTCAGAAGAGAGCTTGTGGATTCTCCCTTTTCCTTTTTTTCCCAGAGTTTGAGGGAGAAGTAGTAGTTGACTCCGATTACGAGAAGAAAGTGAACCAAAAAGGCGATATGAGAATAGCCGTAAAATACGATCGAAGAAACGAGAAGGACCTTCTTTTTAGAAGGTCCGTTTACGTTCCAATAGATCAGATACGTCACTAGAAATAAAAAGAGAAAGGGTAACGAATTGAATAACATCTATATACCGGAAAGTGAATTCTAAATTTCTAATAAACCTTAGTAGGACCAGAGATATAGAAAACGAACCTGTCTTCCCGTTCCTAAAATCTTAGAGATAGGCGAATCCGGTCTTAACTCGGGAGATTGAACCTGATAGAAGTTCGCTCTCTTATCCGTGCTTTGAGAATAATAAATGATTCTCGGATTCGTGTTCCCCGGAGATTTTTTGTAATTCGGAAGCGACATCGTCTCTTGAACCGCGTTGTCGAAATATCCGATCTTGTCGATCAGTCCGTGATGCAACGCCTGGGATGCGGTGAAAATTCTTCCGTCCGCGATCTTACGGAGTTCCGACGCGTTTTTTCCGGGTCTTCCGGTTTTAACGACTTCGAAAAACTTTTCGTACAGATCGTCCACGATCGACTGAAGTAGTTTTCTTTGTTCGGGAGAAAGGTCTTCCAAAGGAGAACCGATCGTTTTGTTTCCGCCGGAACGGATCGATTGATCCTTGATTCCGAGTTTGTCCAAACCTTCTTTTACGTTGATTCCGGAAAGAATGACTCCGATCGAACCGGTTACGGAAGTAGGGTGCGCGATCACGAGATCGGCGGCCATGGAAATATAATACGCTCCGCTTGCGGCCGTATCCATAAAGAGGGCGACTACGGGAATTTTCTTTTTGGTTTTGAACTGAAGAATTTCTCTGTAGAGAATGTCGCTCGCGGTAACGGAGCCTCCGGGAGAATTGATCTTTAAGATGACCGCTTTGATTTCGGGATCGAGTTCCGCGAGTTCGAGTTGTTTTTTGACACCCGCCAAGATCGAATCTTCTTGGCCGCCGAAGAAGGTCTTTTCGCCTTTGTCGCTGATCACGCCGTCGATCGGCACGATCAGAATCTTGTCTTCTTGTCTACCGGAGAGAAGCTTTTCTCTTAATTCCGGAGACTTTGCGGGTCCGCCCAGACTGGTATTGATGGGAATGTAGCAGTTTGTAAGAACCAAACTCAAGAATACGGAAGTTGTCCAAGTTAGAATCGAGTGTTTCAAAGAAATTCTCCTCTGGATTCGTCAGTTTCCTTTAAGAAAGCAGGCTTTCAATTCCTTTCCTAAGACCTTGCCGTTTTAAAAATGGATCTAAATTCGCTGGAAATCTGAATCGTTTTTCGAAAGCTTGCGTGCGTGACGGAAATTTTCAGCGATCGCTCCCGTTTGAAGTTCACCGATTCGGGAAATCAAATTCTTTCCTGGACTTGGAAACACCCGAATCAAGGCAAAGAGTTCGAAATCATTTCGGGTTATGAGGAGAAGGAACATTTCTTTCGTTCCGGTTCCTATCTGATGTTTCCTTGGGTCAATCGTCATACGGGCGATTCGATTCGATTGGGAGAAGATCGGATTTCTCTTTCCGGAATCGGGAGCAAAGACGCAAACGGTTATTCCTCTCACGGACTCGCGTACGCTTGGAAACGAAAGATCGTGGAACGATCCGAACGAAGGATCCGGTTCGAGTTGATTCCGGACGATTCCGTTCGCGATTTCGATTTAGCAAAGATCTTGATACGCGAAGAATATTCTCTCGAATCCATTTTCGGAGAAGAAGTTCTTACGCTTCGAACGAGTTTTAAAAATCAAACCGAGGTTCCGTTTCGATTCTGCTACGGGTATCATCCGTATTTTCGAATGAATTCTTCGCAACGACCTTGTGTTCTTCGGTCTAACCTTGTGAAACAGATTCCTTTACAAGAAGATCTGACTCCGGTTTATCCCATCTACGGTTTTGAAACGGATCGATTCTCATTGGAGAAGGTTCCCGCGTTGGATTCTTTATTTTACGGAGAAGACGCATGGGTCACTCTTCAGGTTCCGGAAGATTCTTACCAAGTATGCGTTCAAGCGAACGCATTTAAGGAAGACGAGATACGGCTTTCGTATTTTCAAATCTACACGAACTTCCCCGGAAATCGAATCGCAATCGAACCGATGAGCGCGCCGGGGAACGCGGTTTTCAACGGATTTTCTTTGACGACAATCCTTCCCGAAGAAGAAAAGAGCGGAAGTTTTCAAATTCTGCTTTCCGGGTTGTGATTCTTTCTTAGAACTTTCGCGAAATCGATCGCTTTCCGCATGCTTTGTTCTTCGGATTTTGTCCCGTTGAACGAAAAGAGCCCATCATTTGCATTCTTCTTGACAGAAAGGGGTCGATTTTCAGTCTAAACAAACAGGAAACCAGACACAAATGAGCAAACCCTTAATCGTTCAGAGTGATAAAACTATGCTTTTGGAGGTCGATAACCCCGAGTTTGAAGCCTGTCAGAGCATCGTTTCCAAATTTGCAGAATTAGAAAAAAGTCCGGAATACCTTCATACGTATAGAATTTCTCCACTTTCCCTTTGGAACGCCGCGTCGATCAAGATGACCGCGGACGAAATCGTAGAATGTCTGGAAAAATTCTCCAGATACTCCGTTCCCAAGAACATCGTAAACGAAATCCGCGAACAGATCAGTCGTTACGGAAAAGTTAAACTCGTTAAGGAAGAATCCGGAGAACTCGCAATCATCTCGAATGAAAAAGGATTTCTCCAAGAAATCGGAAATCACAGGGCCGTTCAACCCTTCATCGAAACGACCTTTCCCGATAAGATTTATATCAAAAAAGAATACCGCGGGCATATCAAACAAGCGTTGATCAAGATCGGTTTCCCCGTGGAAGACCTTGCCGGTTACGACGAGGGAAACAAATACGGTTTTAATCTCAGACCCGAGAGCATCAGCGGTAAGAAGTTCGGAATGCGCGACTACCAAAGGGCTTGTGTGGAAGTATTTCACGCGGGCGGCGGTAACGAAGGCGGTTCCGGCGTGGTCGTTCTTCCTTGCGGCGCGGGGAAAACCATCGTTGGGATCGGTGTGATGCAGATTGTAGGCGCGGAAACGCTGATTCTCGTTACGAACACTCTTTCCATCCGCCAATGGAGAAACGAAATTCTCGATAAAACCGACATTCCGCCCGAGGATATCGGCGAATATTCCGGTGAAGTCAAAGAGATTCGTCCGATCACGATCGCGACCTATAACATTCTTACCCATAGAAAGAAGAAGGGAGGGGATTTTACCCACTTCCATCTTTTCAGCGCGAACAACTGGGGACTGATCGTTTATGACGAGGTTCACTTACTTCCCGCTCCGGTTTTCCGTATGACTTCCGAACTTCAGGCAAAAAGAAGACTCGGTTTAACCGCAACGCTCGTGCGCGAGGACGGTTTGGAAGAGGACGTGTTCTCCCTGATCGGACCGAAAAAATACGACGTTCCTTGGAAGGAACTGGAAAGCAAGTCTTGGATCGCGGAAGCGAAGTGTAAGGAAATCCGAGTCAATATGGAAGACGATCTGCGTCTTAAGTATTCCATTGCGGACGACCGCGAAAAGTTCAGACTCGCCTCCGAAAATCCGGAAAAAATGAAGGCGATCGACCTCATCATGAAAAAACATTCCGAGTCGCATCTGCTCGTGATCGGACAATACATCAATCAGCTGGAAGAAATATCAAAGAAATTTAATATTCCTCTGATTACCGGTAAAACCCCGCTTCCGGAAAGACAGACTCTCTACGATGCGTTCCGTTCCGGAAAGATCAAATCTCTCGTCGTGAGTAAGGTCGCGAACTTTTCGATCGACCTTCCCGACGCGAACATCGCGATCCAGGTTTCGGGAACGTTCGGTTCCAGACAGGAAGAAGCGCAGAGATTGGGCCGAATTCTCAGACCGAAAGGACACGACAACACAGCGGTGTTCTATTCTCTGATTTCAAGAGATACGAACGAGGAGCGTTTCGGTCAAAACCGTCAGCTCTTTCTTACGGAACAGGGATACGAATACGAAATTTATACTTTGGATCAATTCCGCGAAGCGCAGGAAGAATTGGCTCAGCTCCAGCTGAACAACGTCTAACGTTCTCCGGAAAGGTTCGAAAGAGAAAAACGGATTTTAGAAGTTAAAAACATTCAAAGAGGAACAGCATGGATCTCAGCGCAAAAAGGCTGAACGTCATCGAACCTTCTCCCACACTCGTAATCACCGCAAAGGCGAACGAGTTGAAAAAAAAAGGAGAAGACATTGTAAGTTTCGGAGCCGGTGAACCCGATTTCGAAACCCCGTCCCATATCCGAGACGCCGCAAAACAGGCGATCGATAAGGGAATGACGCGTTATACGGCTGTTTCCGGAACGGTGGAACTCAAAGAGGCGATCGTCACGAAATTCAAACGGGACAACGGACTCGATTACGATAAGAATCAGGTGATCATCGGAACCGGCGGAAAGCAGGTCATCTACAACTACTTTCTCGCGACCCTCAACGCGGGAGACGAGGTCATCATTCCCGCTCCGTATTGGGTGAGTTATGCGGACATCGTTCGTCTCGCGGAAGGTGTGCCCGTAATCGTTACGACCACTCCCGAAAGTAATTTTCAAATCACTCCCGAGCAATTGAAGAAGGCGATCACTCCTAAGACGAAATGTCTGATCCTGAATTCTCCGTCCAATCCGACGGGAGCGGGATATTCCAAAAAGGATCTCGAAGCCCTCGCGGATGTCGTTCTTGCGGCCGGAATCCAAGTGATGAGCGACGATATCTACGAGAAGATTGTTTACGACGGATTTTCCTTTTCCAATCTCGCGATGGTTTCTCCCGAACTCAAAAAACTGACCTTCGTCATCAACGGAGTTTCCAAAACCTACGCGATGACTGGATGGAGAATCGGGTACGGAGCGGGCGATATCAGCATCGTTAAAAACATGGAAACGATTCAAAGTCAGTCCACTTCCAATCCGTCTTCGATTTCTCAAGCGGCGGCCCAGGCTGCGATCGGGGGAGATCAGGCTTGTGTGGAAGAAATGAGAAAGGCTTTTGAAACAAGAAGAAATCTCATCGTCGCTCAATTGAACGCGATTCCCGGAGTGAAGTGCAACAATCCGCAAGGAGCGTTCTACGTGTTTCCGTATTTGACCGATGTCTACAAAACGCCGGGTTTTGAAAAACTAAAGAAAGAATCTTCGGAAACTTCCTTGAGTAAAGTCTTCTGCAACGTATTATTAGAAAAGTATAAAGTAGCAGCAGTTCCCGGAATCGCATTTGGTGAAGACCAGGCGCTTAGACTTTCTTATGCGATGGGAGAAGCGGATATAAAACGCGGAGTAGAACGAATCGCACAAATGATCGGGGACTTGAGCAAGTAATCGATGAAACGGATCGTTCTGATCCTATTTGTATTCACTGCGTTTACCCATGTCCAGGGAGGGGATTGGCTGGTTTTAAAACCGAATTCTCCTCTCTATCTCTTTCCCGATAAGAAGTCCGAAATTTTACGCAGATTCGGTTTCGGGGAAATCGTACAAAGTAAAAACGAAAAGGAAAAACAGAACGAGAAACGCGACCGCGGGTTTCGTTTTGTTTCCGATTCCACCGGCCTAAGCGGTTGGGCCGAAACTCAATTCCTCTTCGATATGGAAGAAAGAGGAGCTTACAAAATCATCCTTCGTTCCATCGATCGAATGTTGTATTCGACTCATACGGGACTGACCGAACTCGAGTCGGTTTATCAATATCTAAGTTCCCTGGAAGAAAACGGAATCTATCACGGAGACGAATATCTTTACTTAAAAATCAGAAGAGCGGTCGTCTTGGTACGAATCTTAGAAATTCTGCAAGAAGGCGAAAGTAAACGCAAAGAATCCAAACTCCAGGATTATCTGTCCAAAGTGCCGGGTGAAATCATTCCCGGCGAAAGAGGAAAACCCGCCAAGATCAACCCGGAAGTTTTTTGGAAGATCGGCGAAGAATTCAGGGACAAGGGTCCGGGAGATTTTGCAGCGTTTTTGGGTGTGAAACATACGCCGGAATTAAACTGCAAACGGGATGTTTTCTGTTTTATGAACGACGAAAGAAAACGAAGAATCCGTTATCTGCAACTCAATCCGAACGGAAACTATGCGACCGTGTTTGCGAGTCAGATTTCCAAACGGTTCGAATCCTTAACCAAGGACCCGGAAACGATACAGTGCGGAAATGAAAAGCCGGATTCCCGAAAAGAAATCTACGAATCCTTTCGCAAAGATCTACAATCCCTTCCGTATCGTTACGGTAAAAAGTATCATTCCTTTCTAAAGATCATCCAAAGAGAATGTCTGCAGTAGATCTCAATTCGCGCAAGATCGAATTTCAAAACGAGAGATTTCTTTCTCCCGTTTGCGGACCGATCCTCGTTTTACACGGGCTCTTCGGTTCCTCGAAGAACTGGCTGAGCGTAGGAGATTTTTTGAGTCGGTATGGCGACGTGTATTTGATGGATCTTCGAAATCACGGGGATTCTCCTCATTCTTCCGAACATTCTCTCGCATCGATGGTGGAAGATATGGAAGTCTGGATCGCAAAAAACGGAATCGAAAATCCGGTGATTCTCGGACATTCCATGGGCGGGCTCGTTTCGATGGGATTTGCATTAAAGAATCCGAATATTCCATCCATCTTATTGATCGAGGACATCGCGCCGAAGGATTATCCGTTTCATTACGAAAGCGAAATGGCTTGTTTGCGGACCGACGTTTCCGGCTTCAATTCCAGACAGGAAATCGACGCGGCTTTGACGAAGATTCTCCCCGACGCGTTCGTCCGGAATTTTTTGGAAATGAACCTGGAACGCAGAGAAGAGGGCGGCTATCGTTGGAAACTCAACGTGGAAGGAATCGCCGGGTCGCCTCGTCTTTTACGGGATTTTTTCGGTCGTTATGCGAATCGGCCCTACCAACGGCAAACCTACTTTATCACCGGAGGAATTTCGGAATACTTTCTCAAAGAGGATCGGCCTACGGCGCGTTCTTTCTTTCCGAATTCAAAGTTTTACGAAATTCCGGGAGGCGATCATTATATGCACTTCACCAAAGCGGCCGAGTTCCGCAGAATTGTGGAATCTATCTTAGAGAAGTCCGACGATTCTGAATTTGCAATAGCGTAAGTCCGATCAAAAGACAGGTTCCGATTCCAAAAGGAACCAAAAGAGTGAATCCGGAACCGGTCGATTTCCCGAAGACTAACGTGATCACGGGAGTCAGTCCGATCGCCCAGGACGCGTTGCTATCCTTTAAATTCTGCATATACGAAAACGCTGTTATTCTTCCGCTGAGAAAAACCGCGATGATCGGTCCGACCGTGTAGGATGCGATCGAAAGTCCCAATTCCACAAGTCCCGTTTTGCCGGTCGTCAAAAAGAGAGGAAGCAAAGAACTCAACAAAAGGATCATTCCCCAGAATAGACTGAGCGTGCCCGAACCGAATTTTTCAAATCCGAGATCCACCTTGGTCGTCAGCGAAAGGGAATTGATCGAGCTGGAAAGCGTGGACATTGCGGAAGCCAAGATCGCCGCGAGTAAAAACCCGGTGATCGGGGAAGGCACCTCTTCGAGAATGAACTTGGAAAAGACTTTGTCCTTGGGAAGGCTCGAACCTTCATAATAAAAATATAATAGAATCCCGATGCTCAAAAATAATACGAACTGGAAAAAAACGAAAATCCCGGATGAAATCATCGCTTTCTTTGCATCCGATTCGGAACGGCACGCAAGAACCCTTTGTACGAACATCTGATCGACCCCGTGCGTTCCCAACGTCAAAAGAATTCCGCCCACAATCGCAGTCGGTAAAAAATACGGAGAAGAAAATTCACTCCATTCAAAAATCCGCAACTTGTTCGCGTCGTTCGCCTTGTTTACGAGACTTACGACGTCGAATCCTTTTTCGAATAAAAGGGAACCCAGGTAAAAGAACGCGAAGATTCCGCCGGCAACATAAATCAGAAACTGCAACGAATCCACCCAAACCACGGAACGAAATCCGCCTTGCACCGTATAAAGAATCGTAATCGCCGAAATCAATAGAAGACTTAAAATTTCTACGTGCAGGGTTTCCGCTTCTATCGAGGAGTATTGTTTTAAGAATACTTCCAAAAGAATCGCGACCGGAATCGCGGAAGCGTACATTCTCACTCCGTCTCCTAAGATTCGCGTGAGTTTAAAGAGAAACGTCACCGTCTTCTGGGAAATTTTTCCGTATCTCATTCCCACCCATTCATACACCGAGATAAAGCCGGATTGGTAATACATCGGGATGAACCATTGTGCGACGAGGATTCTCCCCAAAACGAAACCCAATCCGAGTCCGAGAAAGGTGAGGTTGCCCGAGTAACTCAAACCCGGGATATTCAAAAAGGTAAGCGTGGAAGTTTCGGTTGCAACGATCGAAAAACTAAGCGGAATCCAAGACAGTTCTCTTCCGGCAAGAAAGTAAGAAGAAGAATCCTTATCCTTCTTTCTGGATGTAAACCAGCCGGAAAACAGAACCAAAACCACGTAGGATAAAAGAACGATCAGATCTAAAATGGAAAAGTGCATATCCGACAGAATGGGCCGGAACACAAACGAGAAAACTCTTTTTCAAAAGCTGAATTTCGCGACACAAAACAAAGGAAATCGGTGTTCGGATCTCGAATTTTGAAAATCGAATTCCGGAAATCGAAAATCAAATGACGATTTGATTTGGAGAGAAATTCTGGTCGTAATTTTTACGATCGTCTCCGTAAGACGCATCGATCCGCGTTATGACTTCGATTCGACAATATTCCATTCGAGTTCCCGGAACCTCGGCCAATTTGGGTCCGGGTTTTGATCTATTCGGTCTCGCGTTTCGAATCTACAACCGATTTCAGTTTCAATTTCACGCGGGTAAAGAATTCAAAACCTCCGTCAAGGGAATGGATGTTTTACCGTTCGCTCCGGACGAGGACATGGTTCTATCTTCGTATCAATCCTACTTTCGAAAATTTCTTCCGGGACAAGAACCCGTTCCATATTCTTTACACATGGATCTGAATCTTCCGATGAAGGGCGGTTTGGGTTCGAGTGCGAGCGCGGCTGTCGCGGGTGTTTGCGCCGCGAGATTCGCGCACAAACAGTTCTTTCCGAAGATTTCTCTTCCGAAAGAAAACGAATTTCTGTATCATCTCGGGCAAATCGAAGGACATCCGGACAATACGATTCCCGCGTATTTAGGCGGTTTCGTGTTTGCGTATTTCAACGGGGAACGGCTGGAATACGTTAAAAAGAAATTTCCTAAAAGGGTTCGCTGTTTTCTGATCGTTCCCGATCTCGAAACTTCCACGCATCAATCCCGCAAAACTTTGCCGAGTTCGTATTCGACCGAAGACGTGATCTTCAATATGAGCCGGATCGCGACCTGGATGGAGTTTTTGGATTCGGGAAAGGTCGATCTTTTGAAACTTGCGCTGGAGGATCGGGTTCATACTCCGTATCGAATGCATTCCGAATTTGCGCTCAATCCGTTTTTAAAGGAAGTCGAAAAGCATCTCATCGGTTATTCCCTTTCGGGCAGCGGTCCTTCCGTTCTTTTGTTTTCGGAAAGAAGCAAGGCGATGCGCGTCGAAAAGATTCTACGGGAAAAACTGGCGGAGTTTACCGCAAAGACTCACTTCAACTGTCAGATTCTTTCCTTAAAGGTAGAAGAAGACGGAATTTCCGAGTCGGTCAGGGAAATTAAAATTTTCTAATATTCAGATTCGCTTAAAAACCCGCAAGTTTCGCTCGGAGCGCAAAAAAATCGTTTTCTTTAAAAAAAATTTCGGCGCGGTCTCGTTTTATTCTTCCTCGTCTCCGCCGCCGCGTTCTTCTTTTCCGAACCCGTAGAGTCCTTTTTTGATCGGGGTTCTTCGGTTGAGACCGGGATGAATTCTCGTAACCGTAAAGATAAATCGCATTCTTTCCTTGCCGAAGTTGTTGATAAAAAACTCGGAGGAAAGGCGAATCTCGAAATACTGAGTCATCCTTTCTTTCGTTACCTTATCCGAAATTCGAAAGTCGGCGCTTTTACCGATGATTTCGTAACTATCCAGTTTTTCGGTGGATTCCATTTTGGAAAAGGTCGGCATTGCGGGAGGTTTGAAGAGTACGGGAGCATTTTTCAGGATCTGGATTTCGTAGTCTTCCGAATCCTTCGCTTTTTTGATGTTGAATACGAGATGATTGTCGGAGATCGCGTTGCAATAGGTGCGGATTTCTCCCGAGGTTTGTCCCACGCTGAAGCGGACGTTTCTCTGACTTTCGGAAACGACTAAAACGAAACGATCTCCCTCTTCGGGAGGAGTTCCCGCACCGGCGCTTCCTTTTTTTATGGCGGGATAAATCACTTCCTGAAAAAATAGGAAGGCCAGTCCGGCAAAGGCGCCCAAACCGGCGAAGATCAGGATAATATCTAAACCGACCGTATAGATGAGTGCGAGAGTCAAAAACAAATTGCTTCTTCTCTATCGTCTTACATCGATTTTGTGGTCGGCCGCAGTTTCACTCATTCTGGAGCGCACCATCATGGAAAGAAGGTTCTTCATCTGTTCAGGACTGATGACTTGATTCATTCTTTCTTCAAAGGAAACCGGAGAAGGTTTCATGACAAGCTCTTCCGGCTGGACTTCGTTCTTTTCGGCTCCGAATCTTTTTTGTCGGATCGACTCCGAAGCTCCGACAGCTTTTTCCTGAATTCTTTTTTCGATCGCTGCTACCGGCTCTGATTGCAGCGCCTCGCTCTCTATGGAACGTTTGTCTGCCTGGGGCCAGGAAAACGAAAAGGGTTGGATCGTTA
Organism: Leptospira yasudae; assembly: GCF_003545925.1. NCBI lineage: Bacteria > Pseudomonadati > Spirochaetota > Leptospiria > Leptospirales > Leptospiraceae > Leptospira > Leptospira yasudae. Next base: position 245,306 of record NZ_QHCU01000005.1, read on the forward strand.
ATCCGGTCACATTCATAAACCCGAACCTCCTTGTGTCTTGCTCGGACCCGTGTCGGAAATCCGAAGCTTCTCTATTAAAACTATCGGTAATAGAGGATTCACTTTAGTTTTTTTTCGGATTTTTTTCCAAAAGGGCCTCGGTTTTCGATCGAATTCTCCCGGATTGCTCCAATCCCATTTCGGGAAAGAATGCCAAGCAAAGGCCCGAATTTATCGTTTGCCAGCCCGCCCGAGGTTTCTAAGCTGGCAAGTAGGGAAACCGCATCGCCGTTTTTTTGAACCACTGGGAGAATCTTTTCCATGCAAGACATAATCGATAAGCTCAAAGCGAAGGAATCCAGACCTTTGCTCATCCTTTCCGCCGCATTTTTAATCTATATCGCGTTCACAATTCTCCCCTTGATTTCCTATTTTTCTCCGGACGGCGTCGCCGAAATCAAAGGTAAGAATTATACGATCAAGGATGTTGAAAAAGAGAATCCGAGAATCGCCCGTAAATTCTACACAGAGACCAACGACCGTTTGTATCGCGTTCTTTCCGAGTTTGCGAGTAAGAAGGTGGTTTCTCTGGCCGCAAAGGAGCGTAACGTTTCCGAAAAAGAATTGCTCGAACCGTCCGTTCCTGCTCCGAGCCTCGCGGAAATGCGCGCGATCTACGATCAGTATAAGAATTCTCCCGCTCTGAAGGGAAAGTCCTTCGATCAAGTAAAGACCGAAATCGAAAATCATCTTATCTCTCAAAAGAAAGAAGAACTGAGAAATTCTCTCTTCGGACAACTCCGCAATGAATACAATATTTCCGTAAAGGTGAAGGAACTTCCTCCTCTCCGGGACGAGATTCTTACCGGAAACAATCCGTCCATCGGTCCGGAAAATGCGAAGGTTACGATCGTAGAGTTTTCGGATTTCGAATGTCCTTTCTGCAAAAGAAGTCAGGACGTAAACGTTCAGCTGAGAGCGAAGTATAAGGATCAGATTCGTTGGGTGTTCCGCGATTATCCTCTTTCCTTTCACCCGAACGCTATGTTCGCCCATATCGCCGCAAACTGCGCGAGTCCTCAAGGAAAGTATTGGGAATTCTTCAACGTTCTTTTTAACAACTCCGGCAACCTTCCGAAGGAACGCGTTCTGGATCTTGCCAGAGGAACGGGTTTGGATATGAAAGCGTTCAGCCAGTGCGTGAACGACGCGAAGATCCGCAAAGAAGTGGAAGAAGATATGGCGGAAGGGGAAAAATACGGAGTCAGCGGAACCCCGGCTTTCTTTATCAACGGTATTATGGTGGAAGGCGCTCAACCTATAGAAGCGTTTACCAAAGTGATCGATCAGGAACTTAAAAATTAAAATCAGAAATTAGGAGTCAGCCAAATATGAGTAAGACAGTGAAGGTCGCTGTTACAGGCGCTGCGGGACAAATCGGATATTCCCTTCTTTTTAGAATCGCTTCCGGACAAATGTTCGGCGCGGACACGGCAGTGGAAATCCAGATGCTTGAATTGGAAGCTGCGCTTCCTGCGGCAAAGGGTGTAATTATGGAATTAGAGGACTGTGCGTTTCCTCTTCTTCAAAAAGTGACCGTCTCTTCCGATTTGGACACAGCATTCAAGGACATCAACTGGGCGTTGTTAGTCGGCTCGGTTCCTAGAAAAGCGGGAATGGAAAGAGGAGATCTTCTCAAAATCAACGGAGGAATCTTCGTCAACCAAGGAAAGGCGATCGAAAAGAACGCCGCTTCCGACGTAAGAGTTCTTGTTGTGGGAAACCCTTGCAACACCAACTGCTTGATCGCGATGAACAACGCAAAAGGCGTTCCGCAAGATCGCTGGTTCGCGATGACTAAACTGGATGAGAACCGAGCAAAGTCTCAGCTCGCTTCCAAGGCGGGAGTTCCCGTAAAAGAAGTGACTCATCTCGGAATTTGGGGAAACCATTCTTCCACTCAGTATCCTGATTTTTACAATGCAAAGATTTCCGGGAAACCGGCGACCGATGTGATCTCCGATCACGAATGGCTCAAGGGAGATTTTATCAAGAATGTTCAGCAAAGAGGAGCGGAGATCATCAAAGCAAGAGGAGCATCCTCTGCGGCGAGCGCTGCGAATGGAGTCGTAGACACGGTTCGCGGAATCATCACTCCAACTGCGGCAGGAGACGCTTTCTCTGCAGCGATCGTTTCCGACGGTTCTTACGGCGCTGAAAAAGGACTGATCTTCGGATTTCCTTTGAAGTCCGACGGAAAGAAAGTGGAGATCATCCAAGGTCTTCCTTTGAACGACTTTGCAAAAGAGAAGTTCAAAATCACTCACGACGAGTTGATTTCCGAAAGAAACGAAGTGAAGGAAATGCTCTAAACTTCTTCGAGAGGCTTTTTGATTCTGAACCTGTCCACGTTCCTTCGAAAAGTCTCTCCGGTTTTGGAATCCCTGAAAAGGGATTTCCTCTTTCGAACCCTGGAAGTTCCTTCCGGGGTCGATTTATCTTCCAACGATTACCTTGCACTTAGCAAACATCCGAAACTGATTCAAAGCATCAAAGAAGGTTTGGACTTATACGGAGCCGGATCGGGGGCTTCCCGTTTGGTCAGCGGACATAGGGATTCGTTCGAATTGGCAGAACGGGCTTGTTCGGATTGGATCGGAACCGAAACCTCTCTTTGGGTCGCCAATGGATACGCGGCCAATCTGGGACTTCTTTCCTGTATCGCAAACGCAAAGGCGGAGATTTTTACGGACCGTCTCAATCACGCTTCGATCTTGGACGGAGTCCGTTTGTCCGGTGCGGAAAAAACGTATTATAAACATCTAAATCTCAATCATCTCGAAGAACTTCTCCGGAAATCCAAACGAAAAGAGAAGATCATCGTAAGCGAAACCGTTTTCAGTATGGACGGAGATCTGGCTCCGATCGAAGATCTCGTATATTTAAAGAATCGATACGAAGCCACCTTGGTTTTGGACGACGCACACGGAATCGGCGTGTTCGGACAAAAAGGAGAAGGGCGGGCCGCTCAAATATTAGGAAAAGATAAAATTCGAGAAGTCGATTTTATCACGTATACGGCCGGAAAATCCTTAGGACTCGAAGGCGCCTGGATCGGAACCTCCCAAATCGGAAAAGATTTCCTGATCAACAAGATGCGCACGTTCATCTATTCTACGGCGCCTATGCCCGCGATCGCGCACGCGGTTCCCACTTCCGTTGCTCTCGTACAATCGATGGAAACGGAACGAAAGAACCTTTTGGAAAAGGCCGCACGATTGAGAGAACTTCTGAATGGGAAACAGTATCCGAAGACTTCTTCCCAATCGCAGATCGTTCCGGTTCTTTTTCCTTCGGAAGAATCCGTTTTGAATGCGGCGGAAGGTTGTAGAAAGAACGGGCTTCACGTAAAAGCGATTCGACCGCCTACGGTGGATGTGCCTCGTCTTCGAATCAGCATTCATTCGGATACGACCGATGCTGCATTAGAGAAATTGATTTCTCTTTTGCCGGAGTTTTGATGGCGATTTTTATCGGAGCAACGGGAACCGATGTGGGGAAAACCTTGCTCAGTTCCCTCATTCTCGGGAAATACGGTAAGTCCTTGGGACTCAAGTATTTAAAACCCGTTCAAACCGGAGACGACAGCGACCGTGTCACCGTAATGAATCTGAGCGGGCTTCATGAAAGTTTCTTTTTAAAGAATTATTATTCCTTTGCGTTTGCGGGCTCGCCTCATTACGCATCCGAATTGGAAGGAATCGAAATCGATACGGACGAACTTTCCAGACATCTCTACAGCGTTCGGGACCAAAGAATCGTGGTCGAGGCCGCGGGCGGTCTGTTAGTTCCCCTGACTCGGAAAATTCTTACCATAGAACTCATCCGGCAATCCGAAATCCCGTTGATCTTGGCGGCGCCCGTTTCTTTGGGAACGATCAATCATACGCTTCTTAGCGTGGAAGCGATTCAGAGTCGAAAGATCGATTTGAAGGGAATTTACTTTCTCGGAGTTCCGGACAAAACCACCGAAGACAATATCCGAACGATTACGGAATGGAGCGGCGTTCCGTCCCTCGGAACCTTCTTTTTGAAATCGAAAGAACGCATCAGCAGAGAACGGTTTCAAAAGGAATGTTTGACCGCGTTCGATCCCGATGAACTGATTAAAAAAGTAATCGTATGATCTGGTATCCTTTTACGCTTCAGTTCGAACCCGATTCTCCCGTAAAGATCGTAAGGGCGAAGGAAGAATTTCTGTATGACGAGAAGGGGAATTCTTACATTGACGCGATCTCTTCTTGGTGGGTGAGCATCCACGGACACAATCATCCGAAGATTCTGCAGGCGCTCAAAGATCAGATGGATCAACTCGATCACGTCCTGCTTGCCGGTTTTACGCACGATCCGGCGGAGAATCTCGCGGCCGAACTTTTACGAATTACGGAAGGGCTTTTTCAACGAGTGTTGTATTCGGACAACGGTTCGACCGCGGTGGAGATCATGATCAAACTCGCGTATCAGTATTTTCAGAACATTGGAGAAACGCAGAGAAAGACATTCATAAAGTTTGATACTTCATATCACGGAGATACGATCGGAACGATGAGCGTGGGCGGTGATTCCGTATTCAATCGGGTCTTTGCCGGACTTTTGTTTCCCACAAAAGAGTTTCCGACTCCGAATTGTAGCTTTTGTCCGGTCGGTAAAAAACCCGATTCCTGCGCGGCGGAATGCGTGAACGCGGTCGAATCGTATTTGGAAGAAAACCCGAATTCGATCGCAGGAATCGTACTCGAACCATTGATCTTCGGTTCCGGCGGAATGATCTTTTACAAGGAAGAAGTTCTCCAAAAACTCGAACGCGTCGCGAAACGATTCGGAGCCTTGATGTTGGTCGACGAAGTATTTACCGGTTTTGGAAGAACCGGTGCGCTTTTCGCATACCAAAAAGCGAAGATCCAACCCGATTTGGTGGCGATCGCAAAGGGTCTCAGCGCGGGAACGGCCGCAGTCGCCGTCACGCTGACGACCGAAAAAATTCATTCCGCATTCGTGACTCCCGATCCTGCAAAGGGATTTTATCACGGACATACGATGACCGGAAATCCGATCGCTTGCGCTGCGGCCCTGGCCTCGGTAACACTCTTTCAAGAGGAGAATCGACTCGATCAGGTTCGAAATCTCGAAGCCAAAATGAAGAAGGGACTGAAAAAAATCGCGGAGGAATTTCCGAACGCGATTCGGGATTGTCGCGTGTTGGGTGCGGTCGGAGTTCTGGAACTCGAGGTCGGAAACGAGAGCGGTTATACGTATTCGGGAAACAAAATTCTCAAGAAAAAGTTTTTGGAGAAGGGCGTCGTGCTTCGCCCCTTAGGGAACGTGATCTATCTTACGCCTCCGTATATCATTTCGGATTCTTCCCTGGAAAAAGTATTTGCGGCGATTCGGGAAACACTCTCCGAAATTTCTCTCGGGAAATAGACTTTTCAAGAAAGCTCCTTCCCTCGAACCTGTCTGAAGAATGTCCGCAACACTCAAAACAGCAGAAAAAATATTCTCCGAAGTTCCGAGCGTCATTACAAAGGAAGAAGGTTTCGAAATTCTAAACGGTTCCGTTCCCTTGACGTCCGTTTTAGACAGAGCGTTTCAGGAAAGAAACCGCTATTTCGGAAACAAAGTTAGAATTCATATCTTAGATAATATTAAAAACGGTTATTGCCCCGAAGACTGCGGCTACTGCGCGCAAAGAAAGAATGCAAACTCAGGAGTTCAGGAATATCCGATGAAGTCCGAGGAAGAAATCTACGAGGACGCGGTCAAAGCCAAAGAAAACGGAGCGTATCGTTTCTGTATGGTGACTTCCGGAACCGGACCGAATCGCCCGACCACCGAAAGACTTGCGAATACGATCCGCAAAATCACCGACGAACTCGGGATGAAGGTTTGCCTTTCCGCGGGACTTCTGGACGAGGACAAAGCCCAGCTTCTGAAAGCGGCGGGACTCGATCGCTACAATCACAATCTGAACACTTCCGAAAATCATTATCCCGAAATTTGCGATACGCATACATACGCGCAGAGAGCGGAAACCTTAGGTTCCGTTTCCAAAGCCGGAATCGGAATGTGCAGCGGGGTCATCGTAGGAATGGGAGAAACTCTCCGTGACATCGTGGACGTTGCGTTTGAACTCAAGTCCTTCCGAGTGATTTCGATTCCCGTGAATTTCTTCATTCCCGTCAAAGGACACGCGATCAAAAATCCGAGCGTTTTGACTCCGGAACTCTGCGTGAGAATTCTTTCGGTATTCCGATTGGTGAATCCGGACTCCGAGATCCGAATCGCTGCGGGGAGAGAAGGCCACTTGAGAAGTCTTTCTGCGACCGCTCTTTTTGCCGCAAACTCTTTGTTCTCCGCGGGTTATCTGAACGTGAAGGGCTCCGAAATGACGGAAACGATCTCCATGATTCGAGACGCGGGTTTTGTACCGGAACTTGCAGACGGAGGAATTTTGCCGGAGGACTCGGAAACCGAATCTCTCTATGCTGAGAAAAATTTCCCGGATCTGTACAAATTCAAAAAAGATTGAGGGTTTTTAACCGTCAAAAAAACGGGATTTTGGTATTTTTTAAGCTTTCCCAGCAACTTTTTTTCAGTAAATTGAGTCTGAAGACAATGTAGATTGTTACACGGCGTTTCCCGATTCACTCGGTTTTTCGAGGAATTTTAAAGAGGCAAACGGCGTTTAGAACACTGCTTAGGCGAAAAAGGAAAATTCGGTTTTGAAAACAAGACACACGTTATGTGCATCGAAGTTGAAAGCTCCGAAGAAAAAATTTGAAAAATTATATGGAAATGTCGGAGCTAAGAAGTATTCTTTTTTAAAGTGAAAAAGAGTAGTTCGTTTTTTTTAGAATCGGTTGAAAGCCTGGGTTAATCTAAAAATCTGACATTACTGGAGTTTAATGGATGAAATATAAAATAGAAATCAATAAGCTGAAGAACGGTTATATCGAAGCGAAGCTCATTGATACCGCCTCCAACAACCCGATCGAGTTCCGGATCTGCGATTCGGAGGATTATCTGCAAGCGCAGATCGCCGATTGGCACAAACGTTTTCACATGAAAGAACCGCAGGAGCAGTAATAGATCCTTGGTAAGGTACTTCTCCGCTCTTTCCTTGCTTCTTTTCTTTTCTTCCTGTTCCATTCTGATCAAAAAATCATACACAGATTATTCCAGCTCTAACTTTGAATGTTGGGCTGGAGTCGGTTATCGATCCTCCGAAAAATTCGCTCAATACAGATCTCTTTGGTCCACGATGCGGAACATTTACCGCGAGGATAACCAAAGAATCAAAACCGCAAACGTAGTCTTTGTGGGCAACTCTCTGATTCAACTTTTTCCCAATGAAATTTTAACCCGAGAATTTCCAGGCGCAGTCAACCGCGGAATCGGCGGAGACATGACCGAACTTCTTCTGGAAAGATTGGATGAAGACGTGATCGTTTTAAATCCGAAGGCGATCGTACTCGAGATCGGAGGAAACGATCTCATTCAGGGAAAATGTTTGGATGGGATCGAATCCAATTTGGTAAGAATTCTAGATCATCTTACAAAGGCTCTTCCGAATACGAAAATCGTCGTTTTGGGAATTCCACCCGTTCGCACACAAAGTTTAAATAGCGTTTCTCCCGTAATCAATTTGTCCTGGGTGTCCATCATTCAGTCTTATAAAAACGTAGTTTTTTTGGACACTTGGCAATGGCTTCGGGAAAAGGACCGACCGGCGCTGCGTCAGGAATTTTGGCTGGAACAAGACAAGATTCATTTGAACGAAAACGCGTATAAAATCTGGGTTCAAAAATTAAAGCCGATCCTTCAGCCGTATCTTTAATCGTTTCTAAAATCACTCAAAAACAGGTTCTCCAGTGCTTCTGATTCTGACTCAAAATCCGTACGAAATCCGAAAAGAACTCCTGTTGGGAATCGGGGGATTCGCGTCCCTCAAACCGGAGGAAACCTTTTCGCTTTCTTCGGCTCCCATCCGTGCGCAAGGCGAGTGGAGCTGCATCGAATGGAACGTCGGAAGAAAGCTGGAAGCGTCCGAGTTGATCGCCTTACGGGCGCTATTCTCAAAGAAGAATTCCGATCTTCTTCAGATCGATTCTCTCTTGAATCCGAAAGAGAAAAGTTTTTTTGCGTTCGATATGGATTCCACTTTGATCCGTCAGGAAGTGATCGACGAACTCGCAAGACTTGCGGGTGTTTACGAGGAAGTGGCTTCGGTAACCAGGGAAGCGATGGAAGGAAACCTGGACTTTCACGAAGCGCTTCAAAAAAGATGCGCGCATCTGAAAGGTTTGTCCTCTTCGATTTTTAGCGATCTTTATAACCGACTCGAGCCGAACGTAGGCGTTGAAACTCTTCTCCGAGGTCTCAAAGAGAAAAAGAGCAGAACCGCGGTTTTCTCCGGAGGGTTTACCGACATTCTCGAACTCTTTCAAAAGGACTTCGGAATCGACGAGATTTACGCGAACGTTCTCGCACGGGAAGACGGACATCTGACCGGAACGGTGACGGGCGACATCGTGGATAAAAACAAAAAGCTCGAATATCTAAAAACGATTCGCGACCGGGAAGGGATTGCACACAAACAAGTCGTCGCCGTCGGAGACGGAGCCAACGACGCGCTGATGTTGAACGAGGCGGGGATCGGAATCGGCTTTCACGCGAAGGACGGTTTGAAAAAGCTCATCGTCAATTGGGTGGATTTTGCGCCGATGGACGTTCTGTTACTTTTGTTTTCGTAACTTCTTTTGAAAGTCTTCCAAAGTCTTTAAGGCTTCGATCGGGGTCATCTCTTCCAATTTCAATTTTAGAATCGACGTTTCGGTTTCCGAGGGAGCGCTCTTTGGCTCCGGTTCCGCAAAGAGAGAAGGTTGCGCTTCTTGAATTTTGATCTCTTTCTTTTTGGATTCCAAATCCGTCAAAAGTTCGGCGGCGCGTTTTACGATCGGTTCGGGAACTCCCGCGATTTTTGCGACGTAGATCCCGAAGGATTTTTTCGCCTTACCGATCTTCACCTTTCTTAGAAAAAGAACCTTGTCATCCTTCTCAAGGGTTTCGAGATACAGATTGAAAATTCCGCCCAGACGAGAGAGTTCCGTGAGTTCGTGATAGTGCGTGGCAAAGATGGTCTTCGGCCGCACGGGCAAAGAGGAAAGATATTCCAAGATGGACCAGGCGATGCTCATTCCGTCGTAGGTCGATGTTCCGCGTCCTACCTCGTCGAACAGAATCAAAGAATCTTCCGTGTAGTGATTGAGGATGTTCGCGGTCTCCTTCATCTCGACGAAGAATGTGGATTCTCCCGCGGTGAGGTTGTCTCCCGCTCCGATTCGAGTGAACAGCTTATCCACGATCGGAAGTCTCGCGGACTTAGCCGGAACAAAGGCTCCCATCTGAAACAGAATTTGATTTAAGGCGATCTGACGCATAAACGTGGATTTACCGGCCATGTTCGGCCCCGTGAGAACCGCGATCGCCTTGTCTTGCGTGTCGAGATACACAGAGTTCGGTATGAATTCCTGTCCGGGAGGAAGAGTCGCTTCCACAACGGGATGTCTGGAATCTCCGAGATCGAGGGAACGGTCGTCGGAAAGCTGAGGACGAATCCATCCGAACTTGTCTTTTGCCGTCAAAGCCGATATCTGAAAATCCAGATCTCCGATCTCTTCCGAAAAGGAAAGAAGAGCGGAAGAATACTGCAAAACCTCTTCCACCATTCGGTTGAATTCGGTTCGTTCGATTTCTTGGATGATTTCGTCCGCTTCGAGGATCGTCCGTTCGATTTCTTCGAGCTTTGGCGTGGTAAAACGTTCGCTGCCCACGAGAGTTTGTTTTTTGAGATAATCTTTCGGAGCTTGTTCCGCTTGCACGCGGGAGATTTCTATAAAATACCCGACGATCTTATTATAACGAATCTTTAATGTGTTTAAGCCGGTTCTTTTTTTCTCTTCGGCTTCCAAATCGAGAATCCAGTCCTTTCCCTTGACCCCGGCTTCTCTTGCCTTGTCCAGTTTTGCGGAGAATCCGGTTTTCAAGAAAGGACCGTTTCCGAGAATCACGGGCAGGTCGTCGCCCGGATGAAGCCGTTCGGCAATGAAATCGGAAAGGGTTTGGAGTTCTTTCGAAGGAATGAGGAATGGATAGGAAAGGGTTTCCAATTCCGCTTTCAATTTCATTCCCGTCGCGATCGAGTTTAGAATCGAACGAAAATCCCGAGGATACGCGTGGTTTCCCCGAAAACGCGTGAGAATTCTTTCCAAATCACCTACGTCCCGCAAGGCGCTTACGAACGGCGCGAGAATCGTTTTTAATAAAATATCCTGTTTTTCCCAACGGGAATACAGAACGGCCGCGTCGCATTCGGGAAACAGAATTCTCTGTTTGAGGAGACGTTTTCCTTTTGGAGTATTGCAAAAATTGAATATGGAATAAAGGGTGTGATTCTTTTCCTTTTCGTTTTCCACAAGTTCGAGATTAAGAATCGTTTCCCGATCCATTTCGAGAAACTTTCCCGAACTCAAAATGCGAGGCTCTCGAAGAACGAGTTTGTTGTCCCGGTAGGTTTCGCGGATATATTCGTTTAGATATACGGAAAGAATTTGGAACGGATCTTTTTCCGAAGCGATTTCCTGATCTTTGAGAAACGTGAATTCTCGATTTTTGAAATATTCCAATTCTTGAAAGAAGGAATGTTCCGATTTCGGAACACAGATTTCCGAGGGTCTGAACTTTTCGAGTTCCGCTACGAGTCGTTCGATTCCGGTGATCGAAGCGGAGGAATAAAAAACTTCTCCCGTGGAGAAATCGGCCATCGCGAAATAGATCAGACTTTTTTTGAGATGTAAAACGGCGAGATAGTTGTTCTGAAATCCGGAAAGAAGATTCTCTTCGATGACAGTTCCCGGAGTGATGATCCGCACTACATCCCGTGTCATGAGTTTGGAGCCGGGTTCGTCCGGTTTGGATTGTTCGCAGATCGCGATCTTTTTTCCCGCGTTTAAAAGACGGGAGATGTAATTGTCCTTGGAATGATACGGAATCCCGCACATAGGAACCGCGTTTTGCCGTTTGGTAAGAGCGATGTCCAAAATGGAAGAGGCAACTTTCGCATCCTCCAGAAACATCTCGTAAAAATCTCCCATACGAAAGAAAAGGATCGTATCGGGAAAATCCTTTTTGATCGCGAGGAATTGTTTCATCATCGGAGTGTTCAGCGCATCCGCGAGATCGCTCCAGTATTCTGCAGAGGTTCCTGTGGTTTCCAAACTCATAAGGCCGATTTTGCGTTCCTGATAAATTGAATTACTTTTTGTGCGTCCTTGATTCCGGGAGAAGATTCCACTCCGCTGGCGACGTCCACTCCGAACGGACGAACCGATCGAATCGCCTGAGCGACGTTAGACGGAGTAAGGCCCCCGGCCAAGAGAAAGTTTCGTTCGATTCCTTGAACGTATTCCCAATTGAATGTTTCTCCGGTTCCTCCGCCCGCGCCCTTGGAATAACTATCCAAGATCAGAAGTTCGCCCGGAACGACGGACTGGAGATCTTCGTTCGTGATCGGTGCGGAAACCCGATACGAACAAATCTGTCTTTTCCGGAAGAGTGTTTCCCGAATGCTCGGCGTTACGCTTGTATCGTCCCAAACCCATTGGATAAAATCGTGATCGAGAGAAGAGATCACGGTTTTCATTTCTTCGAGGGAATTCTTATAGAATAAGAGTACGATCTCCGGAGAATTCTCCTGCGAACGATAGAATTCCACGATCTTGCGCGCTTCGGCGAGTTCGATTTTTCTGGGACTGGAAGGCACGAAATTGAGTCCGACGTAATCGGCTCCTTCTTCCCTGCAGATGCGTGCGATTTCCAGATCGCGAATTCCGCAGATTTTGACTTTTGCTGTTTCGTTTGAATGGCGATTCATGGACGGAAGTTTTTCCAGTCTTCCCGAGGGGTTTTGTGAGATCACGTACTTTAACACTGGTCAGTTTCCGCGGGCGACGCAGAATCGGATTCGATGGCCATCTTTCATTCTTTCCCGATCGCGGAAGGGAAAAAAATCAAGATTCTGATCGCGGGCAAAAAGGATCTTCCGAACGAATCGTTAGACCTCCAAACCCAAAAGCGTGAAATCGCAAAGCTCACCGGAGTTTCCGAATCGAACGTTTTTATTCTGGATCAGGTTCACGGTGATACGGTGTTCGACGCGGACCGGTCGGATGCTTCTTCCTTTGAGAAAGGAGACGCGTGGATCGGCGATGCTTCCGGGAAAATTCTCTGCATCAAAACCGCGGATTGTTTGCCCTTATTTTTTTGGTCCGAACAAAGTCCTAAGTTTGTCGCGATTCACTCCGGTTGGAAGGGAACGTTAGCCGGAATTACGGAAAAAACTTTGCGGCTTGCGTTCGACCGATCGATTCTTTCGAACGGTACTCTGCTCGGATATCTCGGACCCTGTGCGAGCGGTCTTCGTTACGAAGTGGGAGAAGACGTAGCTTTGTTGTTTCGGGAGGAATTTCCGAACTGTTTGCAGGAAACAAAGCCGGGTAAGTTTCTGCTGGATCTGGAATCGTTTTTGAAATTTCGTCTGGAGAAGAACGGCATTTCCGTCGTGTTGCAATCCGAACGGATCTGTACGATGGAGAAGGATTCAGACTTCTTCAGTCACCGTCGAAAGGATGTGGGAAGAAATCTGAATCTGATTTGGAAAGAAGGTTAGACTTTCGGAACCTTCTTGATCGCGGCGTTGACCTTTTCCAAAACCTTCTCGCGTTTGACCGGTTTCGGAATGTAATCCATCGCGCCTTCGTCGATCAGGTTTTTCAATACTGCGGGAGTGTTTTCCTCGGATACGATGATGATTCTCGGAAGAACTCCCTTGTCCTTGATTTCAAAGAAGGTCGCATAACCGTCCATCACGGGAAGGTTCAAGTCGAGAGTGATCAGATCCACGAGTCTGTGTTGATCGTAGAGCTGTACGAGTTCCTTTCCGTTTTCCGCAAATCCGATCACTTGATAACCTTCCGATTCCAAGATTTGCGCCAATTGTTTGGCCTGAAATCTGGAGTTCTCGGCGATCAAAACTTGATACGGTCTTCCGTTGGGAGCTACACCTGCTTTCATTGTTTACCTCTTTTTAGAGAAAGGATTCGATGACTTGACCGATTTCCTTGGTTCCGACTACGGTCGATCCCGCTTCGGCGATGTCTCTGGTTCTTTTGCCGGAGGCGATCGTTTTGCGAACCGCGCTTTCGATCTTGGCCGCTTCTTCTTCCATAGAAAAAGAATAGCGCAACATCAATGCGGCGCTGAGCACCTGTGCGATCGGATTCGCCACTCCTTTGCCTGCGATGTCCGGTGCGGAACCTCCGGAAGGTTCGTATAAACCGAAACCGGATTCCGAAAGGGAAGCCGAAGGCAACATACCGATCGAACCCGTGATGATGGAAGCCTCGTCGGAAAGAATGTCTCCGAACATGTTTTCGCAAAGAACCACGTCGAATTGTTTCGGGTTTACGATCAGCTGCATCGCCGCGTTGTCCACGTAAAGATGATTCAATTGGACGTCGGAAAATTCTTTCTTATGCAAATCGATTACAACTTCTTTCCAAAAAACGGAGGTCGTCAAGACGTTTGCTTTGTCGATGCTTGTCACTTTATTATTTCTTTTGCGGGCGGCTTGGAAGGCGACTCGTGTGATTCGTTCGATCTCCCTTCTGGAATACTTCATCGTGTCGTACGCGAATTCTTCCTGACCCGATCCTTCTCTTCCTTTCGGCTGTCCGAAGTAGATTCCGCCGGTCAATTCTCGCAGGATCAAAATGTCCAATCCGTCCCCGATGATGTCGGCGCGAACGGGGGAAGCCTTTTTCAATTCGGGATAGATGATCGCCGGTCTGATGTTTGCAAATAAGTCGAAGTGTTTTCGGAGAGGGAGAAGCGCTCCTCGTTCCGGTTGTTTTTCCGGAGGAAGACTTTCCCATTTCGGTCCGCCCACGCTTCCGAATAAAATCGCCGAGGATTCTTCGCAGAGTTTGAGCGTTTCGGGAGGAAGCGGATGGCCGGTTTTATCGATCGCGATTCCGCCCACGTATCCTTCCTTAAAATTAAACTCGGAAGCCTTCGCACCGAGAGCCTTTTTCAAAACGGAGAGGGCTACCTCCATTACTTCCGGTCCGATTCCGTCACCGGAAAGTACAGCTACGTTCTTCATTCTTTTATTGGATCCTTTTTAGTTTTGTTTGAGTACGGATTCGAAGATGTCCAATCCCTGATTTAAGAAATCGGAGGAGATCGTGAGAGGAGGCATGATCCGAATCACATTGTCCGCCGTCGCGTTCACCACGAGTCCTGCCGCGAGACAAGCTTCCGCGATCGGTCTGGAAGGAACTTTCAGCACGACTCCGATATGAAGACCCTTTCCTCTAACTTCGGAAATGACCGGATAACGTTCCTTCATGTCGTTCAATCTTGTAAACGCGATGTCCGAACAAAGATTCACGTTGTTCAGGATTTCTCTGGTCTGGATGATGCGGATGGTTTCGTACGCGATCGCCGCCGCGAGGTGATTTCCTCCGAAGGTAGAACCGTGAGAACCTTGTGTGAACAGGTCTTGGTATTTTTCTCCTACGATCAAAGCTCCGATCGGAAAACCCGATCCGAGTCCTTTGGCAAGAGTCATCGCGTCCGGTGAAAATCCCATCGTTTCAAAGGCGAATAACGTTCCGGTTCTTCCGATTCCGGTTTGAATTTCGTCGAAGATCAAAAGGGCGTCGTTTTCCGCGGTCAATTCGCGGGAAAGGGTTAAGAAGCTGTTGGAAAGGGGAATGATTCCGCTTTCTCCTAAGATCGGTTCTTCGATCAAGGCTACGATTCTTCCCTGATATCTTTCGAAGGCGGCGACGAGTGCTTCGTCGTTGTTCGGTTCAATGAACTCGATTCCTTTGAGAAGTTCTCCGTAACCCTTTCTGATTTTGTCCTGACCGGTTAAGCTCATCCCGGAAACGGATCTTCCGTGGAAACTTTTTTCCAGAGAAAGAATGATCGGGTCCACGATGCTTTTGGAAGTCGCGTATTTTCTAGCGAGTTTGAACGCGCCTTCGATCGCTTCGGTTCCGGAGTTGGTCAAAAACACTTTTCCGGGAAACGAATTGAGAATCAAAAGCTCCGCGAGTTTGGCCGCTTCTTCGGAGTAGAATAGATTCGAAGTGTGAAAGAGTTTGTCCGCTTGGGAACGAACGACTTCGATGATATCCGGATCGGCGTGGCCGAGATTGGTGACCGCGACCCCGCAGTGAAAGTCGATGTATTGTTTATTGTCAAAGTCGAATAGAAGTTCGTTGACCCCGTAACGGAACGCGACGTTGTAACGAGAGTATGTGTTGAGCAGATAATGATCCGCTAATTCTTTGGTGTGTTCAAAGAGTTCCTTGTGAATGTCCGTTTCGTTCATGAGAGTCCCGCCAATTTTAAAAATATTTCTTCGGAGGCTTTGATCTCGCCGAGCAGATCAGCCGTGAGAGTCCGAATCTCTCCTTGGTTTTTCGGAGCATTCAGACTTTGAAAGGAGGAATAGATCTTGATCTTCGGTTCGGTTCCGGAAGGACGAATCGTGAGCTTTGCGTTTCCTTCCAAAACGACTTGGATCACGTCGGAAGAAGGACAACCCGCGAATGCCGATTTGGAAGCGTTTCCTTTTGCGGTCTGGGTTTTGTAATCCAGAACGCCCACGATCTTTCTCTGATGGATTTGTTTTCCCAAAAGATCCACGGTTCGCAGAGATTCCAAGGATTTGCGGATCTTTTCTTTACCGGCGCTTCCTTCGAGTGTGAGAGATTTAAGACTTTCCTGAAAGAGGCCGTATTTCAGATAGATCTCGTCCATGTATTGCAGAAGGTCTTTTTTTTCGGTAAGAATTTCCAATAGGAGAAGGGCGGACGATAACGAATCCTTATCTCTCACGAAAGAAACAGGGAGATATCCGAAGGATTCTTCCCCGCCGAACAAAAAGAAATCGGTTTTGCTTTTGTCGATCTTTGCCATCACCTGCGCGATGAACTTGAATCCGGTTAATACGTTTTTGTATTTTACCTTGTTTTTCTTAGCGATGTTTTCTTGAAGATCCGTAGTTACGATGGTCTTGATCAATACTGCCTTTTTCTTTTTTTTGCCGGAGGCGTACGCTTCACAAAGATACGCGGCCATGATCGAGCCGATTTGATTTCCGTTTAATAAGACGTATTCTCCCTTGGAGTTTTTCACTCCGATTCCGAGTCGGTCCGCATCCGGGTCGGTTGCGATGAACGCGTGCGCGCCCTTTGCGATCGCGAACTTCTTGGAAAGTTCCATGGCCTCCGGTTCTTCGGGGTTCGGATATTTTACGGTGGGGAATTCTCCGTTCGGATCTTTTTGTTCGGGAACTAAGAATACGTTTTTGTATCCGAATCCGTTTAAGAGTTCCTTCATCGCTTTTCCGCCTGTTCCGTGTAACGGGGAATAAACGACCTTCAGTGCGGCTCGTTCTTTCGGTTTTAGGGAAGAGGAAAGGATTCCCGCTTTGGAAAGTTCCTTTTTGTAGGAAGCGAAACAGTCCTTGCCCGCGGGTTTTACCATCTTCTTATACAAAGGATCTTTCGGAGAAAGAATCGAAATCGAATTCCAATCGTGGATCGACTCGATTTTAGAAATGATCTTTTTATCATCCGGAGGTACGAGTTGTCCTCCGTCCGCGAGATAGGCTTTGAACCCGTTGTAATCGGGCGGATTGTGGGAAGCGGTGATTACGACTCCGCCCGTGGCCTTGTAATAACGGATCGCATACGAAAGAAGCGGGGTCGGAGTCACCTCGTTAAAAAGAATCACCTTCACTCCGAGAGAAGCGGCGATGCCCGCGGTGACTTCCGCAAATTCTTTGGATCTTCTTCTCGAATCGTACGCGATTACGATGGAAGCCTTCTTCGTTTTTTTAGAAAGATAACCTACGAAACCGAGAGCCGCCCGGCCCACGGTGAACTCGTTCATTCTTCCGATTCCGTTTCCGAGTCTTCCGCGCATGCCTCCCGTTCCGAATTCGAGAGGAACGGAAAAGGCTTCTACGTCGGGACCGGATTCTCCATTGGAGAATTTTTCCAGAGCGCGGGTCGCTTCCGTTCGAACTCCGCTCGGGAAGGGATCTTGTGTCCAGGAGTGAATGAGGGATTCGGGATGATTCATAGTACTTGCGGATTTCCGATATTTTTTTAAGAGGATTAAATTCATAAAAATCGCCTTTCCCTGAGGTTCAACCCTAATTTTAGCCGATTCTAAAAGTATGGAATCTTACGAATTCAATCAGGACGAAAACAGAGAATTCATCGGTTTGAGCCGCGTTTTAAAACTTGCCTCCTTCTCTTTTTTCTGTCTTTCGGGTGTGTCTTTCTTTTCCACGTTTGTTTCGAACGAAACGGGGAAACTCGTTTTGTTTCTCGTGCCTGGAATTCTTTTTTTATTGGCCGGTCTTTGGAGTTACAGTGCGGCGATTTCTTTCAAACGGATTACGGATACGAAGGGAGAAGATTTGGATTTCTTACGGATCGGTCTTCGTAGTTTACGAATTCATTTTTGGATTCAGATTTCTTTCGGATTTCTTGCAATTCTGTTTCTTTTGAGCGGAGCCATTCTTACCCTTGTCTCTTGATGCAACCCGGAGAATTCTGGATCGAGGAACGACTCGAGAAATATAGAAAAACCGCGCCCTGCAATCTGGGAGAAAGCGGGGTTCGCAATCGAACCTTCGGAGAACTTCTTTCCGCTCTGGAACTTTCTCCCGATGTTTTGAATTCGATTTCTTTGGAAGACGCTCCCAACCGAGGCGATCTTACTCTTCGGGAAGAAATCGCGAAGTTATATGCCGGTTTGCACGCGGATCGGATTTTGGTCACGACCGGAACCGGAGAAGCTCTGTACATTCTCTTTCATCTTCTATGCAAAAAAGGTTCGGTGGTTTCGTATCTCGATCCTGCCTTTCAAGCGTTATACGAAATCCCGAAGATGATCGGAGCCGTTTTGGAGCCGGTTTCTCTTTTGGAAACGATGGATCAAAATCCCGATTCTTCTCTGCCTGAATTCTGCGTTTGGGAATTGTTTGCGAGAGGGAAGAATCTAGTAATCTTCAATCATCCTCACAATCCTTCCGGTCTTTCTTTACGCGCGGCTGAAATCGAACGACTACGGGAATTCGCGTCCGAACACAAAGGCTGGATTTTGTTCGACGAACACTATCGGTTTTTAGATTTTCAAAACGATCTTTCTTGGACGGGCGCCGGTTTGAACGAAAGGACGGTCAGTACAGGTTCGATCACCAAGTGTTTTGGTGTGATGGGACTTCGGATTGGCTGGATGACCGGGCCGGTCGAATTGATCGAACGAGCGCGTTCGTTTAAAGACTATCTAACGCACACTGTTTCTCCGATTTCCGAGTTTTTAACGCTTCAGATTCTGAAGAATCGGGAACGATTGATCTCTCCGATCAAAACATCCATTTTACAGAATATTCAAAATTTCGAAAGCGTTTGGCGCGGTCTCCCCGGTTTGGAATCCTTTGTTCCCCCCGGAGGCGGAGTGGTCTCCTTCGTGAAGCTAAAAAAAGGAATCGATTCGTCGAAGTATGCGGACGCATTGATTTCCCAGTGCGGAGTTTTTGTTTTGCCGGGCCGCGATTTTGAATGCGAAGGTTGGATTCGGATCGGTTTTGGAGAAACGAACGAACGGTTTCAAGCGGGAATAGATCGCTGGAAAGAATTGAAACTCTAATTCAGCGGTCTTGTCGGAACACCGATAAAAAAAAGAATTCAGTCGTCCGAGCGGATTTTTCAAAGTTCCGACAAGATTCTCAAAGATGACTTGCAAAAACGAAAACCGAGATCGTTTAAACCGGGATCCAATAAAAAATCGGAATGTTCAAAAAAACAAAAGCGAAAACGACCTAAACCTTTTTCAAAATCCTTTCAACCATCGATTTGCAAACACCATCGGATGGACGGTTAAAATCGCGCGTTGGAAAAAACGGGCCTGTAAAAAGTCGCTCTTCAAATGAAACTTTCTTCCGCCGACTTGCAGGAACTCGGAATCGTAGGATTCTTGCGTTTCGCTTTCGATCTTAAAACGGATTTCTTTGTTCAAGATTTTGAATATTTGTTCTTTGGCGGAACTCTTCCAGTGAAATTCCTGAGGAAACAAATTGCGTTCCTTCAACCAAAGAGGAAGATTCTTTCTTTCTAATTTAGAAGGAAAGAATGTACCCAGGTAATACGATTCCGGATTTGCCAAATCCACGCTCTTGTCCGAGGATTCCCGCAAATAACCGAGCGCGTAGAGATCGCAAAACGCAAGTTCGGGAGAATAGGATTCGTCGTAGAATTCCTGTTTGGAAAACGAGGAAACGCGCGCTGCGACAAAGCGCAGTTTGATCTTCTTCGAACTTCCGAACGGAATCCACGAAACGGGTAAGGAAGATTTCCATTCTTCCCAGGGATAGAATTCTTCCCAGAGAACGAGCGAATGCAAAAATAAATGATACGGTTTCGGCGAAGCCGTGCTCATGAGATCGGGAGAATTTTGAGCTTCGGAAGGTTCGGATTCCGCTTTGGCAAAAAATTTCTTCCAAGGTTTTTCGTGAAGGGAAAGCAGGGACTTGTGTAAGAGCTTCCAAATTCTATACTTGGTCTGTTCGGGAAAACTCGAATGAAGCTTTTGTTTGATCCGAACCTTTTGTTTTCCGCCCGCGAACGCGCTCGTCTCCACTTCCACCGCGCCCGCGAACCGGGGAGGAACTCCGTTTTCCAAAGGAAGATTGGTTTCGTAGAGAAGATGTTGGACCTGTCTTGGATCCACGATCTGCTCCTTGGTGAATTCTTCGTGAAGAATCGGTTGCAGTCGTCTTTCGATTCGGACTCGTTTGCTTTGAAAGAAGGGAAGAAGATTGACCTTCCAAATTCGATCCAAGCGAAGCTGAAGGTTTGTAAAAAAGGTTCTGAACATCGGCGGGGTTTGAGGGTTAGTTTTTTGTCTCCGGGAAGATTCTCCACTGAAAAAAGAAAAAAGTCTTCCAAAATCCTTCCTAAACGCCAGAAATTCGGCGGAAAGGTTGACAGGGAGAGGCGTCGATTGATCCTGTCCTTACTATGGCCAGAAGATGTGAAGTAACCGGGAAGGGCACTGTAGCCGGAAACAACGTTTCCCATTCCCACATTAAGACAAGAAGAACCTGGAAGGTGAATCTTATCAAAAAAAGAATCTTTTTGGAAGATGAGAACCGTTGGGTTACAGTTCGTCTTTCTACCAGAGCTCTTCGTACTCTGAGAAAAAAAGGAATTAAGGCCGCCATCAAAGATAACGGCGGATCCTTGGGCGTTCTTGCTCCAAAAAAATACGCGGGAATCCAAAAACAGGCCCCTAAAAAAGCCTGATCCTGCGTTTCTAAAGTGGTTTTCCCGAATCTTTTCTCTTCTTAGAAAAGAATTCGGGGAGGTCGCAACCCCCCTTCATTTTCAAAAAGACTACGAACTCGCGATTGCCGTGATCCTTAGTGCGCAATGCACGGACGAACGAGTCAATCAAGTCACCCCGGCTCTTTTTAAAGCCTTTCCCAGTTTAGAATCCTTTGCAAACGCCGATCTGAAAGAGATCGAAACGCTGATCTTTTCCACGGGCTTTTACCGCAATAAGGCGAAGTCGATTCAAGGTTTTGCCAAGAAATTGTTAAACGACTTCGGCGGTAAAATTCCGAAAACGATCGCGGAGCTGATTACGCTTCCCGGTTTCGGAAGGAAAACGGCGAACGTAGTTTTGTCGGAAGTGCACGGTCGTGTGGAAGGAATCGTAGTCGATACGCACGTAAATCGGATTTCGAAAGTGCTGGGTCTTACCACCAAGACCGATCCGGTTCAAGTGGAGAAGGATCTGATGGCTCTTCTTCCCGAAAAGTATTGGAGGGATATTTCCTTATATCTCATCTTTTTGGGTAGAAAAAGCTGCAAGGCTCATCGAAGATTCTGCGAAGATTGTATCTTAAAAAAAGATTGTCCCTCGTCCTCAGTCGTATACGGAGCTTAATAGAATATGGAAGTATTTATCGATCAAAAATTGGAAGGAATGGAACTCGCGACGCAGCATATCGTGATGTCGAGGGATCTCAATCAGCACGGATTTCTTTTCGGAGGTCAGATGCTTGCGTGGATCGACGAAGGATGCGCGATGTATGTGATGGAAAAGATCCGCTATTCCAATATCGTCACGGTGAGTATGGCGGATGTAGTATTTAAAAGTCCGGGGCTTCTCGGGGATATCATCCAGATTTTTTCCAAGATCGACAAGATCGGAAACAGTTCGATCACGATCCGAAACACGTCCATCGGAAAAAGTCAAAGCCGCAAAGAACTCAAAGAAATCATCGATTGTAAGATCACGTACGTTTGTCTGGATGAAAACGGAAAACCGTTTCCGTATTTCCGCGATCATTTCGAACTTCAGGATCTGAAGTAAGACCGTCATGGCCTCTCGTTTTCCCGTTTCGGTGGAAAAAGAATCCAAACTTCTGGAACTGATGGAAGTTCTTCAGATTAAGGAAACCGATCTGGAGGAAAGTTTTACAAGAAGCGGAGGCAAGGGCGGTCAAAACGTAAATAAGGTTTCGACGGCCGTTCATCTCAAACATAAACCTTCGGGGATCGAAGTCAAATGTTCCTTGTATCGAACACAGGGACTCAACCGGTATAAGGCCCGCGCCATTCTTTGCGAAAAAGTCCAGGAAGAGAATCGAAAGAAAGAAGGCGTCTTAAGCGACGAACGAAAAAAAACGATTCGAAACAAACAGAAGGACGCAAAACGAAAGAAGGAAAAGTATTCCAGAAAGAGTCAAAATTCTTCTTCCATTCTTTCCGAACCGGAAGAAAGTTTTGAAGAAGAACGGGACGATTCGGATATTTCGGATGAAAGAGAAGTCGAAAGCTGAAACAAACGTTTTGAATCGGAGATTTCGTCTAACTAGTGTTTATGCCTGAAATTCTCAATCATACCCTCATTCTGGAAAAGATCAAAAACCTCGGCGCTTCTCCGGGTTGTTATCTGTGGAAGTCCAAAAAGGGAGAGGTTTTATACGTAGGCAAAGCGAAGAATCTAGACAAACGGATCCGCAATTATCTCAAAGAAAAACATCCCGATATCAAAACCCGCGCGTTGCAGAGAGAAATTTTCGACCTGGACTGGATTGCGACCGGAACCGAAAAGGAAGCGCTGATCTTAGAAGCGACTCTCATCAAAA
Organism: Leptospira yasudae; assembly: GCF_003545925.1. NCBI lineage: Bacteria > Pseudomonadati > Spirochaetota > Leptospiria > Leptospirales > Leptospiraceae > Leptospira > Leptospira yasudae. Next base: position 267,651 of record NZ_QHCU01000005.1, read on the forward strand.
AACACAATCCGCGTTTCAACGTCCGTCTCAAAGACGACAAAAAGTACCCGTATATCTGCGTTTCCCTCTCAGAACCCTATCCGATGGTGTATATCACTAGAAAACTCAAGGACAACGGAGATCGTTACTTCGGTCCGTATTCGGACGTACGATCCACTCGGGAAACGTTAGACATTATCTTAAGAATTTTTCCGGTCCGCAAAACGAGACAGGTTCTTCCTTTGCCCAAACCCAGAAGACCTTGTTTGAACTTCGATATGGGCCGTTGTCTCGGACCTTGTCAAGGAACCATTCCAGTAGAAGATTATAAAGTCGTAATAGACCAAGTGATTCAATTCCTGGAAGGAAAAAAGGAATCCCTTGCGGGAGATTTGAGCGTCAAGATGTCATCCGCTTCCGATCGGATGGATTTCGAAAAGGCCGCTCGTTATCGCGACATGCTGCAGCGGATCAATAACTTCCGGGAAAAACAAACCGTCGTCAGTACGGAAGGCGGGGACGAGGACGTGATCGGTTTTGCGAGAAAGCAGGACGAGGGTCAGGTGATTCTTTTGGAAGTGAGGGGAGGAAGACTCGAAACCAAAAAGTCCTTTCCGATCCAGGGTGTGCAGGATGCGGAAGATTCCGAAATCATCGGCGCGTTCTTTCGCGATTATTATTTGAACGCGGCCTTGGTTCCGCCTTCGATTTTTATTCCCACGGATATCAAAGAAGAAGTTTCCGCGGTCATCGACGTTCTTCAGGAAAAAACGGGATTTAGACCCAAGCTCAAATCTCCCCGCAGCGGAGACAAACGTTCTCTCTTAAAGATCGCCGAGAAAAACGCCGAACTCAGTCTCACGGAAAGAATGCTCGCGACCCATTACAGGGACCAAAGCGCTGCCTTAAAGGAAATCCAAGAGATGTTTTCCCTCGAACGTCCGCCGCATATCATCGAATGTTATGACATCAGTCACTTTCAAGGTTCTCAGCCGGTTGCAAGCGGGGTTATGTTTGTGGAAGGAAAACCCTTCAAACAAGGATACAGAAAGTACAATATGCGAGGCTACGAGGGGATCAACGATCCCGGGATGATCCACGAGGTGATTTCCAGACGCTTGCAAAGAATCATCAACGAAGAAGGAGTATTTCCGGATTTGATGGTGATCGACGGAGGTCCTACCCAGTTGACCAAGGCCTGTGAAGCCGCGGTCGAAGCCGGTGCGGAAGGAATTCCGATGGTCGGTCTCGCCAAAAAGCGGGAGGAAATTTATTTCCCCGGCGATAACGAACCCTTTATCTTCGATATGAATTCTCCCGGTATGAAACTCTTGCGCCACCTTCGGGACGAAGCGCACCGGTTCGGAGTCACGCATCACCGATCTCGCAGAAACAAGGAAACGATGCGCGCCCTCATTCAGGACGTTCCGGATATCGGATTCAAGAGAAGCAAACTGCTTCTTCAGCATTTTTCGGGTGAGAAAAAAATCGAGGACGCGACCAAGGAAGAACTTCTCGCGGTGCCCGGAATCGGTGATAATCTCGCCGAAAAAATTCTAAAACAACTCCAAAAAAAAGAATAAAAATCCTCCCGACGAAGCACGGAAGAAACGTTCCCGGAAACCGTACCGAGCGGAGGGAACATGAAATTCAAATCCGTATTCGCATCGATTCTTTGTTTTGCCGCATTCGAGTTTTGTCACGGAAAGGGAAAGGAAGCCTGGCTCGTTCCGATTCTTCGTCCAGGAGAATGGAAACTTTTCTACGAACCGGAAACTACGATTTCCCGGGAGATTCCGGAGGAAATTTCCAAACAATGGAGACGTTCATCCGTTCGAATCCAAAAGGTTCCGGGGATCGTCTGCTTGTTCAGCGGAACCGTCTCCGTGTACGAAGTCAGCGTCTGTTTTCCCGATCCGCAAGGGAACGTAGAATTAGAATTCCAAAATATTCTAAAATTCTGGAATACCCATTTCGATTCCAGGACGGAACCGACGGTTTTCGATTTCTCCGAGAAGGGGCAGGCGGCGGTCAGTGTTCGTCTCAATCGGGATCTTTTGGAGGAAATCAAGGAAGACTGGATGATTCTTTCCGGTTCCAAATGGATCGATCGGGAATTACAAAAACGAAACTTTCCGAGATCGAACTGGGTGAGCGTCTTTTCGGAAGATTCGATTTCAAGACCGCATACTCCGAACCTCGTTTCCGGCTTCAGCGTTTGGGCCGGTCCTGAAACGCTCCGAATTCTATTTGCCGCAGAGAACTTTACGGATTCCGCAAATACCTTGGTGGTAGAAATTCCCGGAAACACGTCGATTCTTTCGGAATTCTTTTCCGAAATTGCAAGCTCCAACCGGGAGATGGTTCTTCGATGCAAAGAGAAACTTCCGGTTTTGAGCGAGGTCTTCGGAGGAACCGAATCCTCTCTGGGAAGATTTTTGGAGTTTGCGAATTTCGAAAACGAACCGATTTGTTTTCGAGACTTCTCGATCGAAACGAGTTCTAAGAAAAATCCGATTCTTTCCGGTCCTTCCTTTTTACTTCCGCAGGAAACGTTGTTGTTTACGGAAACAGGAAGCGATCTTCCCGGATTAGAACTTGTTTCTTTTCCTTGGAGCGATCTCAAGAAGAAAGGAAATTGGAGTTTTCAAAGCGGTAATGTATCCGATTCCTTCGATAATCCGGAACGAACGTTTTTAGAAGGCGGTAGGTATTACTCTTCTAAACGAAACTTCTATTCCCTTTGTGAAACTTTTTTCCAATCAAAACGATTGGAACGATATTGCATGAGTCCGGGTTTTGAAGACTCGAGATCATTCAATGAGCAGACACTTGGGAAACACGAAATTCCGTTCTGCAATGCGGCTTCGTTTCAAATCGAAGAAGCGAATTGGACCGGAGTTTTTACGGAGGGAAAGGTCGATCACAACCATAAGTTTCTGGATTTAGAATATTCAGGAAATCGAATTTGCAATCCGAACGGTCTTTCGGTTGAATCGGACGGAAAAGAGATTCCGGTTTGGATCGATGCTCAATCCGTCCAACCCGGAGAAATTCTTACGATAGGAAATCGGGATTTTATGAAAGGAGAACTTCTTCTTTCCTCTTCGGTTTTGAAAGAATTTGAATTCGGATTTGAACTGCTGCTGAAGGACCGAAAGAATCGAACGAGCAGGATTCTTTCCGAGGTCTCTTTCCAAACTCCGATCTTGAAACGGACGGACGGGGTCATCGTTTCTCTTTTGTACCGAAACGGAGTATGGATTCCTCATCCGAAGACGAATTCACAAACTCTGGTTTCGAAAATTCAAAATTCTCATTTCATGAATCCTGGAATCAAAACCGATCCGCTCGATATGACTCGACCGAATCGGGCGGTCGTGTCCGAAATTTCTTGGATGGGTTCGTATGACGGTACGACTTCCGTAAGCGCGGATCGTTTTATCGAGGTCGATTCCGATACGAACGTTTCACGAATCTTGGAAGTTGAATCCGGAACCGAGAGGTATCGCTTCTTAGTAGAGTTGGTTCCGGGGAAGAATGTTTTTTCCATCGGTAAACTCGTTTGTTTTCCAGAGGTCACCGCTTGGATCGTGCCCGAGTTGAATTTAGCAAGCTCGGGTCGCGTGCGAATTCTTTCCTTGGACGCCAACGCTTTCAGTGATTGGATCGAATGGGACTCGCTGGGAAAAATGGGGATTCATTCTTCTTCGCAGAAACTGAGGCGATCCGCATCTCTTTTTCGGACAATCTCCGGGAAAGAAGTTTGGAAGAACAGCGCTCTTACCGTTCTGAGTTCGAGAAAAGCCAGTTGTTCCGGTACGGAGGCAAGTCCGGGTTTGGAGAATCGAACCTTTCCTTTTTTCCAAAGAGAAGATTTCGCTACCGGAAATTCCATTTTAAATCCTTGGATCAGCTGGAATCCGGGAGTCACCGGGCTTATTTCGGGAGAATTCGATTGGATAACGATTCAGCCGAGCAAGGGAGGTCGTGTTGCAGCTTCGGAGTTCCTGCAGTCTTGGAAAGATCTTCTGGAAAATAGATTGGGGTCCTTGCCTGTAAATTATGAAATTCTAAATTACTTGGTTTCAGCGGGTGCGGAGAGTTTGATTTTGATTCCAGGTTCTTCCGGGGTTCTGATTTCCGCGATCTATCCGAATCCAACCGTTTCCTCCAACGAGTGGTTTTCGATTTGCAATCAGGGAGCGGAATCGGTCGACATTCGTAGTTTGGAAATTCGAGACAGTTCCGCTTCCGATCGTCTTGTCGAATATTCGTTTCGATTCGGATCGACTCTTCCCGACGGTTGGAACGAATTTCACCCGAACACCGCGAGTTGGAGTTTCGGTGATCGGTTTTTGCATTCGGGAGAATGCGGATACGTTCTTTCTCCGAATTTTAAAAACGAATCGGTTCCGTTTCACTCCGAAAACTTCCGAAAGATTTTTACGATCGAGAGAACGACGACGATCGGAAACGGGATCGGCAAAAACGAAGGATTGGATCTTTTTCAAGACGTTTCCGGAAAATCGGTTCACATCCACAGTTATGGAAATCAATTTTCTCCGGTTCCGTTTTCCATCGAAGCGGATACGAACGATTTGATTCTTTTGAAGCCTGGACGCGCCGGGGATTCCGCATCCGATTATGAGATCAAAAAGAAGGAATCCTTATGAGACGTAGTTTCGTATATTCTTTCCTTCTAATGTGTTTTCCTTTATACGCGAACGATCCGGCTTCCGGATGGACTTCTTTAGGTTGGATGGGCTGGGGATTGGGAGCGAGTCAAAAAACGGAAAACGGATTCGGGAACGACGACAAGTCGGGAACAAACAAGGAATATCAAGAAATCCGAATGAATTCTTCTTTGTTTCATGCGGGTATGGATCGTCGGATGGAATCGGAACGCATCGACTGGAAAATTCAGGCGGATTTAACGGCTTCGAACGAATCAAAACTGAACTTCTTCGCGGGGAAGGATCTTTACGTTTCTTTAAAACGTCAAAACGTTTCTCTGTCGCTGGGAAGGGTTCAAGAGGATAAGAAACAATCATCCGCGTTCGGCGATTGGGCGGACGGAACGGATGGGGTTACGGTTCGAGCCGATTTTCAAGAGCGAGGTAGGCTTCGATTCGACGGATTCGATTTTTATTCCGGGTATCGATTATTGGAAAAGCACGGATGGAAGGATTCGATTCTCGATACGAAAGGATCGAAGTTCGGCGTCGATCGGAAAGAAGAAACACAGACAAGAGAGAATTCCTCCGGTGTTCTTCCAGGAGAAAGCACGACAAGCGGTTCTTCTTCAAACACGAATCCGGATTTCGGTGGATTCAGAAATCGTTATAGAGGTGGAGTCGGGTATCAAATCGATGTTCCGTTTGGGGAAGTCGGTTTGGCGTATCAATATCTCAATCTTCAAAACTGGGGAAGGTATGCGAATGATTTGAATGACGAGACTCGAAACGTTTCTTCGGGCGATCGTGATTATTTAACTCATACTACGCTTGAATGGAAAGGCCAATATGCTTGGTTTCGATGGTTTCTTTCCGGTGTTTTGGCGCGGGGTCAGGATAAAACCGGTTGGAATCGGATTCGAAATGCGGCTGCGATTCCGATTACGGGAGAGGCTTTCTTTGCGTCCTTTGGAGGAGAATGGAAACCTTGGAAGTTCGAAGTTTTCGGATTTCTTCCCGATCGTGATAAACGACGTGAAAACGGAGAAATTTTGGAACTCGGTTTTATCGGAATGGGTTCTTCACCTTCCGCCGTGTTTACCACCGTTCAAAGTCTGGATTTTTATCCGTCCGCATGGATTACGGACCGGGGCTTGGAAAAACAATTCACGATTCAAGGCGGGAAACGTCAGTCGGCATGGGCGGGTGTCCGATTGGAATATCAGGAATCTTGCATTCGATTTCGATTCTATGCGGCATCCTTTTTTTTCCTGACTGAAGACAGAGGAAATTCGGGGGCTCTTACGATCTCTCGAGATTCTTTTCAGAAGAAGTATTTACGCGAGGCTTTGCTTCAATCGATGTTTTATTTTCCTTCGGAAAGTTCGCGATTTGCATTCAGTTTTTTGAATCTATCCTTGGGCGGTTCCTGGAGCGATCCCGATTCCGCAAAAAAGGAAATCTTCTTTCAGGTCAGCTCGGGAGTAATTCTGTGAGACGGTTGTTTGTTTCGTGGTCCTTGCTTCTGTTTTTTTCCTGTGCCAATGACGCGGATTCGAAATGGTTTTGGATGGATTGGAGCCGTCCGCGCAGAATTCAAAGTTTCTTTTCCTTTCCGGGAAGATATATTCCTTTGCCTCAAAAAAGAAACGTTCGAGACGCGATTTTAAAGCGGATTGAAAGCGCAGAATCTTCGATCGATTTCTGGATTTACTCGTTCGATGATCCCGAAATTCTGACGGCGCTTCAAAGAGCCGCAAAAAGAGGAATCACCATTTCCATCGTAGCGGACCCGGATAAGGATTATCCGCCGGAGCTGGTTCGATCTGGGTTGTTCCGAAGATGGGAACGTTCCGGTTTACAACATTCTAAAATACTCATAATTGATCGGAGGACGGTTTTTTTGGGTTCGGGAAATTTTACCTGGTATGGATTGGAAAACGATCTGAACGGATACGTGAGTTTTGATCTTTTTGAAACGGAGAGGGAATCTTTTTACTCCTTTCTGGAAGAAGATCCGGGAATCCACGTTCTTGAAATTCCTCCGTTTCAATTTTATATTTCGCCCGAAAAAGGAAGATTGATTCAAAATCTGATCTTACGAGACATCGACGCTTCGAAAGAATCGGTTCGATATTTGATCTTTGATCATTTCGATTCCGTTTTGACATCCCGTCTCGCATATGCAAATCGAAGAGGGGTCGCCATCCAAGGTGTTTACGATTCTCCCGTGGACGAGGAAGGAAAATTTCTGGCAAACGCGTTTGATCGCCCGGATTCTAAAATTTTCGGAGACGGAAACGAGGAAACGATTTCCAGCGATTCGTTCGGTAAGGGCGGGCTATTGCATCACAAGACGATGTTGATCGACGGTAGAATTCTCCTTTCCGGTTCCTATAATTTTTCGGTCAGCGCCCGAGATAGCAATCGGGAGATACTTTTCCGAACGAAGGATCCGTCCTTGGTGGAGGCGTATTCTCGGGAATGGGATCGAGTTGCGGTCGGCGCAATTCAATTTCAATCCGCGGGTACATTCGATTTTTTGAATGCGCCGAGTTCATTGGCATCGACGTCCGATGTCGCATCGAATTTGTTTTCGTTCGGATTTTCGGAGAACGCGATTCCGGTCGGAGTCGAACAGACCCTTTGTCGATCGAATGTCTCCGCCAAGGAATCTGTCTTTTTCGAATCGGGAATGGGATTCTTAAAAACGATTTTAGAATATTCTTATGATCCCGGAGAAACATGCAAAGTTGTTTCGGATTTTTCCGCAACTTCCAGCGGATTCACCGGAAAGAGAACGAATCATCCTGTTAAAACAAGAAACTTTCGGAAGAATTCCACCTTGCGTAGTAAAAAGGGAAACCCGCTCTTAACGACGGAAAAGGATGATTCTCTCTCGCGTTTCGAATCGAAACCGATGTTCTTGTTTGTTCCGAAGTATTTCTCTACGGTAACGGGAAATTTGTTTTTTCCGGATGAGCTGTTGCGGAGCGGAAGGTTTCCGAATCTCCGATCGGTTTTATTGTTTCAAAGAGGAAACGGTCCCTCGGAAATTTCTTGGACGGCGGCTGGAAATATCATTTCAGCGATTCCGCATCAAACCGAAGGAATGTTGTTTTTGGAATACGACGACGCCTATCTCGGTTTTTGCTTTCATGAATATTCAAAAAAAGGAATGGAATATTCCGAATTGATTCCGGAAATACTTTCGTATCGAGAAAGCGTTTTTCAACCGAATCTCCGTTTTTCATTCGAAGAGGATGCGATGGAAAATCGCAGGAATTGGGGAACGTATTGCTATCGTTATTAAGCGACAGCCGTCGTCTTGTCGGATTCTTCTTTGGAAAACCGAAGAAAAAGTCCGCATAAAATCCAGAATAAGATTACTACTTCGTCGTCTTGAAAGTAGCACTGAAAGAGTCCGGAAAAGAAAAATCCGGATAACCCGAAAAAATACAGGATTTGCTCGTAAGGAAGTCGGCTGAAGATCAACTTGTGATACAAAGAAGTCCCTAAGAGAATGAATAGAAAGATTGCGGGAAGACCGAACACGGCAAAGAGGTGGAAGTAATCGTTGTGCGCATGTCCTCTCTGAGTCGTTTCGTAAAAATAATAGAGTTCTCTATATCGTTCGGAATGTTCCACTCTCGATTTTCCGATTTCCCGGTTGTAATTGCCCGGGCCGACTCCGATAAGAGGATTTTTTTCAATCAAAGGAAAGGTTGAGTCCCATATAAAGGTTCTTCCCGAATCGGTATGTTTCTCTTTTCCGAACAAAGGATCCGTGATCTTCTGACCCGCTTGCGTAAACGAAAGTCCGATTCCTAAAAGAAGAAGAAACGAAAGAGTTCCCGTAGTAAAGATCAGAATCTTGGACGTCGGTAATTCTTTGCGGATGATTCCCAAAACAAGAAAGGCGGTAAGCGAGGAAAAAATCGCACCTAACAGAGAGGAACGGGCGTTGTTTAAAAAGACGACATACAAAAAGACGAATAGAATCAATCCTTGCAACGCGGCCTTTTTGTAATTCTTTTCGAAAAAGGTCTTTAAAAAGAGAAAGACCGGAACGGGAAAAAAGAACTGGAGCAAACCGCCGAACGTAAGGTGGGTATTCATCAAACCGATCGGAAGAAACAAAGAGATTCCTCCGAGATGTCCCATGGGGTGTGTGAACTTCCAATTTGCGGATTCTCTATAAAGATCGCTGATCAATCGGGAAAGTCGAATCGGTGAAAAGCTGGAAACGAATCCGGTTACGAGCAAAACCCAAAAGACGATGTTGAGTGTTTTGAGAATGCGGGGGAATTCTTCTTTCTTTAAATTCCAGGCGAGAATCAAACCGATGAAAAGAAAAATATCTTTGAGTTCGGAGTTAAACGCGGTTTTGGCGTAAGCCCGGAACGATTGCTCCGAAAAAGCGTGGATTGCAAAGTCGGTAAGATACCAACCGAAAAAGAAAAGACAGACGAGTATGACGGGTTCCTTCCAGAAGCCGGCGGTTTTCGTAGAAAACAACGAAGTGATAAATGCGAGCACCAAAAATCCCTGACTGAGGGACACGGACAGACCGATTGTTACAATGCTTGCGCAGAATAAAAAAAGAGTGATTTTTCTAAGACGTTCGGGCATCTTCTCTAATCGATTGAAACCCAGATTCTGCGAAACCTGGGAATTGTAAATTCGATATTTACTTCAATCCGATCGAAACGGGTGATTCCGATTCGTCCTTGAATTAGGAGATCTTTGATGAGAATTCTTTATTTTTCCGATACCTTTCTTCCTAAGGTGGACGGAGTCGCGATTTCCATGAAAAACTTTGCGGAACTTCTGGCAAAGCGGGGACATACGTTTATGATCTGTTGCCCTCGTTATGGAGAAGGCGACTTTGACCAGATCGGCGATTCGATTCGTATCGAACGATTCAGAAGCGGATATCTACCGAGTTATCCCGATATCAAAGTGGTTCTTCCGTCCCCGAGCAAAATCAAACGAGTTATCAAAGAGTTCGAACCCGATCTCGTTCACATTCACACTCCGGGCTTGCTGGGGCTTTACGGAATCAACGCTACCGAGAAATACGGAATTCCTACCATCGGAACGTATCACACGTTGATGTCCGAACAGGATATGTATCTTTCGTTTTACAGATTGCTAAAACTGGATAAGCTTTTTTTAAGAGCGAGCAAATCCGAAAAAAAACTCAAGATGAAGGATCTGAGCAAAATCGAAAAATTCGATAAGTTCAACATCCGTAAAAAAATCATTCTCAAGATTTCAAACAACATCTATGAACGCTGCGATCTCATCATTTCTCCTTCTCATCTGATCGAAAAACAACTCCGCGAGTTCGGTTTAAAAACGAAGATCGCGGTGATCTCGAACGGTTTGGATCTTACGAGTTTTAAAGGAACGATCAAACAATTGAACGCAGCTCCGAGACTTCTGCATGTGGGAAGAATTTCCTACGAGAAGAATTGCGACGTGATTCTTAACGCGTTCAAATTGATTCACGACGAAATTCCCGATGCGACACTCACCATCATCGGCGACGGACCGGCTCTTCCGTCCTTAAAGGTGCAGGCTCAGAATTTGGGAGTGGAAAACGCGGTCACTTTTACGGGCTTTATCAAACGGGAACAGCTTCCGGAAGAATATCCGAAATACGATCTGTTTTTGACCGCATCTACGATGGAAACGCAAGGGCTTGTCATCTTGGAATCGGTCGCCTGCGGACTTCCCGCGGTCGGAGTGGATTCGTTCGCGATTCCCGAATTGATTCACGACGGAAAGAACGGATACATCGCAAAACCGTTCGACGTAAAGGGAATCGCCGAAAAGGCAGTCGCGATTTTGAAAGATCCTGAATTGTACGAACGTTTTTCCAAAGAATCCATCAAGATTTCCAAAGGACACGAGATGAACGCCTGTGTGGATAAGATGGAAGAGGTTTATAAAACCGTAGCGAGCGTGAAGAACAAAAAGAAAAGAAACACGTTGATCAATATGCTTTTTTCTCTTCCCGATCCTTTGGATCAATTCTTACGGTATTTCGAATAACGCTCTTTAAGGAGCGTTTGAATACTCGATCGATCAGCGAATCGGCGCTGTTTGATCACCGGTCCGTATGCAAGTTGGCGTTAGCGTGCGTCTTGTTTTTTCGCCGGTCTTGAATAAACCCTCGCCGGCTGTCGCATCGAATCAAAAGAGAGTGTTGATATTGTAAACGACCCGAATGCGTTTGATTACGTCTTCGGGTTGAATCCATTCCATACAAGCGAAGTCTTTCCGATAACAGGTCGTATTTCCGTAGATACTGCAAGGTCTGCACGGTAAATTATCGATTTGTAATACTCCCGAATCTTCCTGACCGAACGGTGCAAAACCGGAATAAGGGTGGGTGGTCCCGTAGATTCCGATCACGGGTCTTTTTAAAAGCGCCGCGATATGAACGTTGGATGAATCCATTCCGATCATAATATCCATCCTTTCCATGATCCCGAGTTCTCCTCGGATTCCGAGCTTACCGCCCGAAACGATCTTGATGGATTCCTCCAGACCCCGACTCCATTCTTCTAAGATTTTGGATTCTTCCTTAGAGCCGAAGAGAAAGATTTTCACTCCCGGAAATTCATCCAGGAGAAGTCTGAGCAAGGATCTGCTTTTTTCGCGGGGCCATTCTTTGAGTGCGTGTCCCGCAAACGGAGCGAAGCCGATCCAAAGACTTTCCTTTTTTTGAATATTCTGGGATTCGAAAAATTCCTTTGCGAACATTTTCGACTCGGGGTCCACGTTGATCCAAGGTCCCTTTCGCACGTTTGCAGGATACCCCGCGTTTTCGAAAACTTTGAGATAACGGTCTACGGTATGAGGCAGTGGATTTAAGACTTTCCGTTTTTGACGGATCTGTCTGAGTTTTTCCTTTCTTCCCTTTACGATTCGAAACACGCCGATGCCTCGGATCAAAAAAAGAAAGCTGATCAATCGGGATCGAACGGAAGAATGAAGGTCGATGACTTTTTCGTACGGACCGAGTTTGTTGATTTCCTTAAAAAGACGGTAAAGTCCGAGAAGTCCACGGTACCGCTTGAGGTTGAAACCCACGACGTTTACGTTCGGAATATTATAAAAGAACGGAGCGTAGTTTCCTCTCGTAACGATCGTTAGCTGGATATTCGTATATTTCGCGGCGATCGCAATGATCGCGGGCGCCATGAGTGCGACGTCCCCCATGGCCGAAAACCGCATGACTAAAAGATTCATGATTTTTTAGAATACAGGGAAGGGTTCAGGTTCTGATCGTTGTACATTTTCATTTGGCGGTAGACTTTGTAGAACTTGTCCCCGTTTTGCAGATCTTCCAATAGTTCGTCCAAACATTTGGAAAGATCGATTCTTTGTTCGAGAAGGACGTCCAGCTTCCGTTTGCAGGTTTGGATATGATTCTCATCCACATCCTTTCTCTGGGTTTGTTCTTCCATGTGATAGATTTTGAGTTCGAGGATGCTCATCCGATCGATCAACCAGGCGGGGGTTTCGGAATTCATCCGAGCGCCCGGTTTTTTGGACACATTGACGTATTGGGAAGAAATACGATCGTCCAGGATTTCCACGAGGTCCGTACGTTCCTGATTGAGTTTGTCGATTTGCCTTTTGAAACCGACCAGTTCCTTGTCCGGAAGGTCCGGTCTGCGAATTTCGTCTTCCACGTGCCATTGGATCGTATCGATTTGATTTTTGCTGTAAAGGATCGATTCGATGCTGTCCGCCGGAAACGGGTTGGGCGAAGCGGCTTCTTTTTTGTGCCAGTCGACTACGGATTGGCGAAAAACGGATACGACGGAGTTCGCTTTCAATGTCATTGTGTATAACTTTGTGCGGTAAGCCAGAAAATCAAGAGAAAAGCATTCGAAGAAACCCGATTCAAGGAAGAGCGATTTGTTAAATCCTTTACTTTCTCGTCCAATTAAAATAGAGTCACCTGCGTTTTATGGCACGAAAAATTCATCCTGAAATTCTGAAATTTCTTTCCGGGATATCCTTGTTTCAAAAATTATCACCGGCCGTTTTGACTCGGATCTACCAAAACATCGAGGAAAGGAACGTTTACAATCACGACGTAATCTACTATCGCGGCGATATATCGGATAAGCTTTTTATAGTTCGACACGGCGAGGTGATGCTTACGTTCGGAGAATCGGGGAAGGCCGTAAAGTATCTGGGAGAAGGAGAATTCTTTGCCGAAAACAGTTTGATGACCCGCACCCAACACGGCGGTTCGGCGATCGCGGTCATGGACACGTTGTTATACGTTCTGGACGGTCATTTCTTTTTAAAACTCGCGGAAAAGGAACCGGTGCTTTCCGGAAACCTCATTCGGTTGATGAGCAATCGATTCCGGGAACATCTCGAACCTGCGGATAAACTGAGTTCTCTTCCAAGAAGGATGATCTGTCACGTTCCTCTCGAAGAAGTGCAGGGATATAAGGAGAAGTTAGACGCCATCGTAAAGATCGGAGGTTATTCTCACGAAGGAAAGATGACCTTGGTTCCGATGGAATCCTTCGAGAAGAGCAGTATTCAGGATTCGATCCGCAAACTCTCCCAGTTGCGAACCCAATTTCCGGTCATTCATTTATACTTTCAACATCCGGGATTAAAACCCGAACTCGATAAACTTCTGCTTCAAGCCGATCAGATCGTATTCTGGGAGGACAACCCGGAACGAAACCAAAAGAAGAAAACGGAAATCATCACATACTTTCGATCCAGAATCCGCAACTTCGCGGGAAGAACGATCCGTTACGTGGATTCGGTCAATACGATCCGACCCGAAGACAGCGTAAAACACCAAAAGATCTTTCATAAGGAAGAAACCTTCTCCCGTTATCTCGTGTCGAGAACGAGAGGACTTGCGTTAGGCGGAGGCGGTGCAAGAGCGCTCGCGCACGTGGGCCTTTTGCGAGTATTAGAAAGAGAGAATATAAAAGTGGACGTGGTTTCCGGCGCTTCGTTCGGTGCGGTCATAGCCGCCTTGTATGCGAGAGGAGAAAACACGGATACGATCCACAAGATGATCTATAAATTTTTCGGCGGAATCGATAAACCGTTCGATCCGACGGTCCCTCTGGTTTCGTTCTTCAAAGGAAAGAAGATGAACCGTATGCTCAAAGATGCGTTCGGTTCCGCATTGATCGAAGACTTGAAAATTCCGTTCGTAACTTCCGCTGTGGATCTTCACAGCGGAGAGGAATACGTAATGGATCGAGGCCCGGTTTGGGAAGCGCTCGCCGCAGCGATGAGTTTGCCGGGAATGTTTCCACCGGTCTTTCACGGAGATCACCTGCTCGTAGACGGAGGGGTGATCAATAACGTTCCCGAAAATTTAATCCGACAAAGAGGAGCAGATATCATCCTATCCGCGAACGTTTCCCCGTTGCGGGACGAGGCGATCGTGAGACTTCTCGAAGACAGAAAGATCACGGGAAAATCCTTCTTTAAAAATCTCTGGGAAGACTTAAAGTATCCGCCGATCCTCAAGATCATGGGAAGGGCGATCACTCTGGAAGGAAGAGAAATTACGAAGCTCCGAAAGGACAAGATGGATCTGTTCATCAATCTTCATATCGAAGAGTTTTCGTTTTTTGATTTCAACAAGTTCAGAGAGATCATCCGCAAAGGGGAAGAGGAAACGGAGGCGCATTTGGAAGAGATCTACGAACTTTTTTATCCCGGTAAAAAATTCTCAAAGAAGAAACGATAAAAGAAATTCCTGAAGTCTTGCGGATTCCCGTTTGAAATTCGATTTCCATTCTAAACTTCCGTCCGGCCCCACCGTGTTCGTGAGCGCAAAGAAAGAATACAACGGAATTTGAAAGTCCTTGCAGACTTTTGCAAGACCGAAACATTCCATGTTCTCGAATCCGAGGTCGTTTTCGCGCAGATATTCCAAAGCCTTTCCGGAAACGGTTTCGATCGCGATGGAACCAGTCGCATTCGTTTTGGAAATCAAAACCTCGTTGGTCGGCGGAAATTCGAACGAATGAGGGAACTCATACGAATCAGGAACAATTTCAGGAATCCGAATTCTTCTTTCGATTTTGCCGAGTTCTTGATGTGCGATCTGAAAGGAAAAACCGAAACGGTTCTTCCAAAAACTCGGATGCAGCCAAGGATAAACTCCCGCGGAACCCACAAACAAAACCTGAGAAGGTAAGGCCAAGCCCTTATTCTGATGTTCGAGTAGAAATCTTTGAAGACGCAAAGCCGCTTCCAAATTTCCGATACCGCAAAGAAGAGTCTGAAACTTTCCGGATTTCGCGAGCTGATCGAGTTCTTCGGAAATTGCAGAACAGATCAGCGTTTTGGAAGGATCAATCTTCATCGTTTTCGTACATGGCTTGAATGACGTTATGATATAAAGAAAAGACTACGTTTCGTTTGAGTTTCATCGTTTCGGTCATTTCTTTTCCCTTTTCAAATTCTTTGGGAAGAATGTGGACGTGCGCGATTTTCTCGAAGGATTTGAAACCGGCTCGTGTGGAAATCTTATCCTTTACGATATTCTTAAAGAATGCGCTGACTTCTTTCGAGGAATTCCATTCGGCCGGATCTTTCGGAATGTTCTTTCCCTGCGATTTGAATTGTTCCTGAACGAGATCGTAAAAGGGAACGATCAAAACTCCGAGATTCTTTCGATCCTGGCCGACAACGATGACTTGATTGATGAATTCGGATTCGGTGAGTTTGGCTTCGATCGGAGCGGGTTCCAGGTTTTCACCTCCGGAAAGAACGATCGTATCCTTGGCTCTTCCCGCAAATTTTAATTCTCCCGTATGCGTCCATGTGAGAATGTCTCCCGAGTCGAGCCAGCCGTCTTGCAGAGCCTTGGCGGTTTTTTCCGCTTCTTTGTAATAGCCGACGGTGACGTGCGGACCCTTGTGCCAAGCGACTCCTTTTTCACCGGGTGTCGTTACGATCTTACCGTCTTCGCCGACGAGTTTGATCGAGGTTCCGGGTAAGGGTGCGCCGATCGCTCCGTTTTTCGGAAGAGGAAATTCTCCGATGGCTCCGATTCCGGTCGTCTCGGTCATTCCGTAGGTTTCGATGATCGGAATTCCGGCGCTTCGAAAGAAGAATTGAATGTGCGGTGGCATAGCGCCCGCGCCGCATAACGCGAAACGCATTCTTCCCCCGAAGAGATCTCTAACTCTCTGAAGAATTTTATAAGAAAGAAGTTTCAATGGATACATGGAAAAAAGAAGAACGCTGGCAACGAATCGATCCATCACTTTCTGATTCGGATTTTCCGCTTCGGTGGTCGCGTAAGAATCCCGGATCGTATCCTGCAGGCTCGTAGTAATCGCCGCCATCCGCACGGCAAAGTGAAAGAGTTGCTGTCGGAGAGGAGGAGCTTTGCGAACCGTGTCGTGAATTCGTTTGTAAAGACCTTCCCAAAGTCTCGGAACCGAAACAAGAACGGTCGGTTTTACTTTTTGCATGTCGGCGGGAATCGTCGGAACCGAAGAGCAAGCCATCGAAGCTCCCCACGCGATCAATGTTGTTTCAAGAAGTCGCTCCGCGATATGCCAAGGCGGGAGAAAGACAATCGTTCTGTCGTTGTAAGAACCGGGCACGAATTCCTGAAGCTGATGAATTCCCCAGGTAAAACTTCTATGATTGAGCATCACACCTTTCGGTGCGCCCGTTGTTCCGGAAGTATAAATGATCGTAGCGAGATCTTTTCCGTTTAAAACTTCTCCTCTTTGATCGTACGCCTTATCTCCTTTTTTAGAACGGAGTTTTTCACCTTCCAAAAGAGCGTCTTCCAAGAAGATGAATTTCACCCCGGAGAGTTGCGCGCGTGCGGATTCCAAATCCTTCCACTTTGCGGGGGGATCGATGAGAAGAAGCGTTTTTACGTTGGCGAGGCTGGATTTGTCTTCGAGAAGTTTCTTGAGAACCTTTTCGTTTTCTAAAAAGAGAATCTTCGCTTCCGAATGTTCGAGAATGTATTTCAGATCGTCGATGGTAGCGTCGCATCCCCGCGGGACGTCCACGCAACCGATCGTAACCAAGGAAAGGGAACAAAGAGACCATTCGTAACGGTTGTCGCAGATCAATCCTGCGGTGTTTCCCCGTTGCATTCCGAGTTCTATCAAAAAGGAGGAAAGGTTTTTGAGATTCTCATACCAATCCTTGTAGGAAATCCCGCGGAAATCACCGGATTCTTCCCGAATCCAATACATCGGCCGATCCGCATACACGGAAGCGACGTCTCTCAAAAGATGATAGAGGCTCGTTTTTTCCATAAGGTTAGGGGAGAAGTCCCAGAGTTTCCTTGGTTCCGGTCATGAGATTGATGTTTTGCAGCGCTTGTCCCGCAGCGCCCTTTACGAGATTGTCCAGAGCGGAAACGACGACTAACGTGCTTCCTCTTCTTCGAATGGAAATATCCAGGAAGTTCGTGTGCTGGATTTTTTTGAGTTCGACTTCTTCCGGTGTTTTCAGAATCCGAATGAACGGTTCGTTTGCGGAAGAATTTTGGATCGCCGTCATCGGGTCCACGCTCGGTTCTGAATCCAATTCCAAAACGATCGTGGAAAGAATTCCTCTGTAAACGGGAAGTAAATGCGGCGTGAAGATGACTTCGGGCGCGGCAAGTCCAGAATTTGCGTAGATGTATTCCTGGATTTCCGGTTCGTGTTGGTGGGAAAGAATCTTATACGCGCGAAAGTTTTCGTAGACGCCCGTGTATGAAAAACCCGCGTCTTCCGTTCTTCCGCCCGCGCCGGAAACGCCGGATTTGGAATCGGCTACGATCCTTGGCTTGAGATTTTTTCTAAGTTCGTTTAACAAAAATACGGGAAGAATCACCGATGTCGAAAAACATCCTGGATTGGACACGAAGTCCGCGTTTTTCAATTTGTCCCGGAAGATTTCCGGAATTCCGAAAACGGCCTTATCCACATACGAGAATTTGGTATGTTTTAATTTATAAGATTTTTCTAATATTTCCTGATCGTGAAGTCTATAAACGCCGGAAAGATCGATGACCTTATGACCTGCGTCCAAAAACTTAGGAGCGGATTCGACGGAAACCTCATTGGGAACGGCGAGGACGACCAGGGACTTGGAAGGGACCGCGTCCTCGTGTTTGCGGAATGTGAGATTTTTGGGAAACGGAATTTCGGGAAACACTTCGGCAAGAGTTTTGCCTGCGAGTTTATCGCTCGTGATATGCACGACCTCGTGTGTCGATTGATGGGAAAGTAGAGAAAGTAGTTCCTTACCGGTTAAACCGCCCGCTCCTAAAATGCTGATCTCTGCCATAAACCTCTCTGTCTTAAGAAAGATTTTAATTCGGGGAGAATGCTGTAACTAAAAAAAACGCCGGACGATTTCTCATCCGGCGGTCAAGGGTTCCTAAAAAGAAAGCCAGTTGTGTTAGCCTGCAGCCTGCTCTAATTTTTCCTCTTTGTTTGCACGGGGTTTTTTGTCCTGCGCCAACAAAGGCAGACTGTTCAGGTCTCTTACCATGTTTTCGATGGTAAAAGCGATATCAGGGTTATTCTTGAGGTATTCTTTCGCAGCCTCTTTTCCTTGCCCGATCTTTTCCGTATTATAAGAATACCATGCCCCTGCTTTACTGATAATATCATGTTTTACCCCGAGGTCAACCAGAGAACCTTCGCGGCTGATCCCCGCATTGAAGATTATGTCAAATTCCGCCTGTTTAAACGGCGGGGCGCACTTGTTTTTGACAACTTTGACACGAACTCGGTTTCCGACCGATTCCTCTTTTTCTTTGATCGTCTCGATTTTGCGGATGTCCAGACGAACTGAGCAGTAGAATTTGAGGGCGTTTCCGCCTGTGGTCGTTTCCGGTGAACCGAACATCACACCGATTTTCATCCGGATCTGGTTGATGAAGATCACCACGGTTTTGGATTTTGCGATGGTTCCGGTCAATTTCCGAAGCGCCTGGGACATGAGTCTTGCTTGTAAACCCATGTGAGAATCTCCCATATCGCCTTCGATTTCCGCTTTCGGAACGAGAGCAGCCACCGAGTCGATTACGATCAAATCGATCGCGTTGCTTCGAACGAGGGATTCGCAGATTTCAAGAGCTTCTTCTCCGTTGTCGGGTTGGGAAACTAAGAGTTCGTCGATGTTCACTCCGAGTTTTTTCGCGTAGGAAGGATCTAACGCGTGTTCTGCGTCGATAAATGCAGCGACCCCGCCTCGTTTTTGCGCTTCCGCAATCGCCGAGAGAGTAAGGGTGGTTTTTCCGGAAGATTCAGGTCCGTAGATTTCCACGATTCTGCCGATCGGATACCCGCCGATGCCCAGAGCGATGTCCAAATCCAAGGAACCGGATGGAATCACTTGAACGGTTTGTTTTGCAGCGTCCGATCCTAATTTCATGATCGCGCCTTTTCCAAATTGTTTTTCAATTTGGCTCATCGCTTGTTCGATCGCCAACTTCTTGGAATCGTCTACGTTCTGTGCTTCTTCTTTGCTTTTTTTCATAATGCCTTCTCCCATTTTTTCTGCCTCCATCCTTTCGGTTCTTGGCAGTGGCGCCGTGTCGCATCAACGGCTAACTTTTTTCAGTATAGATCCCAATCCGGACAAAAATAAG
Organism: Leptospira yasudae; assembly: GCF_003545925.1. Taxonomy (NCBI): domain Bacteria; kingdom Pseudomonadati; phylum Spirochaetota; class Leptospiria; order Leptospirales; family Leptospiraceae; genus Leptospira; species Leptospira yasudae. Next base: position 286,950 of record NZ_QHCU01000005.1, read on the forward strand.
ATCTGCGGACTTAAAAAACGAATCTGTTTCGAATTTTTTTGAAAACTTAGGTTTATGTCACCCGGTTTTCTGGAAGCAAATCTAATTTATATGTAAGTATTTGTATAGCAAATTTTTGAGTATTATTGAGAAAGAATCGATTTTTTTTCTTGGTCGAGGGTCTTCTGCGCCTGAACGGCTCTGCGAAGAGTTTCTTTGTTCCGAAGCACGAAGCTTCTGAAGAAGAAAATCGTGACCGCAAAGGCACCGATCACAAGAAGAACACCCAAAGTCCACCGAAGCCAAAAGGGAATCGAGTTTTGGGAAGGAAAGAAGAATAACGTGCCGTCCACCAAGCGGATCTTCTCGCAGCCTTGGCATTTTTGGTCCTGCGCTTTGAAAAAAGAATTCAATTCTCCTAATGACTTTTCGGACGGAATCTTCCATTCGGAGGATTCTTGAGAATAGAGAAGGGTTTCGTCTTCGGAAAAATAATAGAACGCACACGCCAATCCGGTTTTCGGAAATTCCACGGAAGAGGTTCCGCCTTGTCTTCCGATATAAAAATCCACGTAGAAGTCCTTGATTTGAAAACTGCGGATCTGGGAAAGATTCGGAAATTCGGTACCGAAGCGCACCAAATGAAACAGGGTCGATTTTTGATTTCGAACCCGGATTCCTCCGAGGTTCGGAACCTTTCTGAGTTCCGCTTTCAGAGCTTCCTTGGGCGCTTGGGAAGAATTCTCCAGAGAAGAGGAAAGAATTTTTTTCAAATACGTTTCCAGTCTGGATTCTTCCTCTTTTTTCCAAGCCGGAAGGGATTCGATCAGCCAGGATTTTTCCACCGAAGCCGGATCACCTAAGAAACGTTTTAACACGACCAATCTATGTCCGAGTTCGGAGGTTTCCGCATGTATGAGAATGGGATTCCAAAGTAATAGAAGAAGGATCAAAAACGTTCGTTTCATACTGCGGCGGCTCAATCTTAAACAGGGCTTCCGGTCTGAAAAGAAGATTTTCTCCTATACAAGACGGGAATCTTTGAAATAATTACAGGATGTCTCAAAACCTCGATCGGATCGAATTTCAAGAATCGAGGCTCAAAAATTTGTCTCAGTTTTGGGACAAGGCAGCATAAAAACGAATACAGGGTCAGAAGATGCAAGAATGTCCTCTCTGCAAATTCCATCAAACCGCGAACGATTCCGAAATTCTCGGTCGATTCGGTGAATTTCGCGTACGTCATTCCGAAGAAGAAAAACGGCTCCAAGGATATCTTTACATCGAACCGGTTTCTCATTGGACCTCGTATCAGGATTGGACTTCGACCGCATATTCCGATCTCGGAAAGGCCCTTGAGTTCGCTACGGGCTGGATCTACGAACACCATTCTCCCGTTAAAGTGTATACGGTAACGGTTTCGGAGATGGTGCCTCACATGCACTTTCATTTAATCCCTCGTTACAGCGACGAACTGAGAGGCGTGGATTATATCCGTCTTGCCCTTCAGGGAAAATTGCCCGAACAAAATTATATTCGAGATTTATAATGTTTCGTTTTCAAATTTGTAAAAAGGGAGAATGTCTATGAAAGTTTTACATTGGAGAAACGTTCTGCTTCTGGCGCTCGTTTCCTTGTTTTTGAGCGGTTGCATCTATAGGGACGTGCGGGTTCCCGGTATGAGCACGAACTTCACGCAGTATGTGCTGAACTCGGAGGATTTTCAGATTTTAGGAACCGTGGAAACCGAAGGAGTTTATACAGCGTGGTTTATATTTTGGCTGACGGGAGAAACCGGCTACAAAGAACTTCTGGATAAGTCCAAAGCGCTCGGTGGAGACGAGATCATCAACTATCGTTTCGAAGTGGAACAGACAAGTATTTTGTTTATTCTTTGGAACCGCGTTAAGTGGAAAGCGACCGCGCACGCGATCAAATATAGAGAAAAAATCAAAAAGCCGTAACGGTAATCACGGACTCCGAAGGACCTTCGGAGTCTAAAAGGATAGAATGCAGACAAACAAAGCCCAACTGATTTTGGAAGCGGGACTTTCCAGAAAAGCGGATTTCGTGGAAATTTTCGAGGAAGAAACGAGATCTTCTTCCGTAAGTTTAAGAGATCAAAAAATTGAACAGAGTTTTGCCGGAATCGATTACGGAATCGGAATCCGACTCATCTACGGAACCGACGTTCTCTACGCACATACCAATAACGAAGAAGAGGAACATTTGATTTCTCTGATAGACCTTCTCGCGGATTCGAGAGGAGCGGCGAAAGGCGCGGGGCGAGCGCTCGTGTTGCGCGGGGATCTAAAACCACTTTCGTTTCCCGCAACGATCAAAGATCCGCGTAAAATCGCACCCGATGAAAAATTAGAAATTCTTTATAAAGCGGATCGAACCGCGAGAGGACTTTCCTCGAATATCGTTCAGGTCAGCGCGTCCGCGAGCGATTCCGTTTCTCGAATCGGAATCTACAACTCCGAAGGATTGGCGCTCGAAGATCTTCGCGTTCGAAGCCGATTCAGCATCAACGTGGCCGCAGAAAAAGAGGGAGAACGTTTTGTAGCTTCCGAAAATCCGGGAGCGAGAAAAGGATTCGAATTTTTCAACAACTTACCCGTGGAACAACTTTCAACCACGGCGGCCGATCGCGCCTTGCTGATGTTATCGGCCGGTTATATCCAAGGAAAAAAGATGCCGGTCGTTATGGGCAACGGTTTCGGAGGAGTGATCTTTCACGAAGCCTGCGGACATCCGTTGGAAACCGAAGCGATTCGGAAGAAGTCTTCACCGTTCGTGGATAAACTCGGGGAGAGAATCGGACAATCCTGTCTGACAGCGATCGACGACGGAACGATTCCCGATTCTTGGGGAAGTATCACCGTGGACGACGAAGGCGCCGCGCCTCAAAAAACCGTTCTTATCGAAAACGGAATTCTAAAAAATTATTTATCCGATCGAGTCGGCGCGCAGGAAGTCGGCGTTCCCAGAACCGGAAGTGCTCGAAGAGAAAGTTATATGTATGCGCCCGTTTCTCGGATGAGAAACACATACATCGCCGCGGGAAAGGATTCCTTCGATTCCATGCTGGCCGGAGTTCCATACGGACTGTTCGCCAAAAAGATGGGAGGCGGTTCCGTAAATCCATCCACGGGAGAATTCAATTTCTCCGTCGAAGAAGGATACGTGATCCGAAACGGAAAAATCGCCGAGCCGGTTCGCGGTGCGACTCTCATCGGGAAGGGAGATGAAATTCTTCCTAAGATCAGTATGGTGGGAAGCGATCTGGAACTCGCTGCGGGAATGTGCGGCGCGGCTTCGGGTTCGGTCCCCGTAACGGTCGGACAACCTTCCTTGAAAGTGGACGAGATTCTCGTGGGAGGCCGTTCATGAATCTGGACCGATCCGTCGAATTCGTGTTAGACGTTTGTAAAAAGAAGGGGCTCGATCAATACGATCTCGTCGGTTCCGAATCCAAGGACGTGGGAATCGAACTCTTCCGCAAACGAGTCAGCAACACCGAACTTTCCAATTCCAGAGGAATGGGAATCCGTTTGATTCAAAACGGAAGACCCGGCTATTCCTACAGCGAAAAATTATCGGAAGAAGCTCTGACGCAGATGGTGGAAGACGCGGTTGCGCAGGCGAGGATCTCCGATCCCTTGGACATCGATCTTCCCGGGCAATCGACGTTACCCGACATCAAGATCCGTTCTTACGAAGAATCCTTGGAATCTCTCGGGTTTGAATGGTTGAAATCCACCGGAGAAAAACTGGACGATCTGGCTTGGTCGGTCGGGGATAAGATCGAAAACGTTCCGTATTCGTATGCGGGAAAAACCTGGAGCCGATTTATATTAGCGAATTCGAACGGACTCTTTCACAGCGAAAAATCCAATCTGGTTTCCGCGGGAGTTGCGTTAGTCGCAACCGACGGAAAGACCAAAAAGATGGGCGGTTATACCCGTTCGGGTTTGGATTTGGATCGGATTCAACCGGAATTGATCGTAACCACCGCGGCGGAACGTTCCATGGCATTGCTCGGCGCAAAACCGGTCCAAAGCGGATCGTATCCGATCGTTCTTTCCAATCGAATCAGTCCCCAGATTTTCGGAATGTTTTCCTCTCCGTTTTCCGCGGACAGCGTGCAGAAAGGTCTGTCTCGTTTGGATGGAAAAGTGGGAACCCAAATCGCATCAAAAAATTGGAATGTGTTTTGCGACCCTCATATTTCCGATTATCCCGGTTCGAGACTTCTCGATGCGGAAGGCGTTTTGACCCGTAAAAAAGCGGTGATCGAAAACGGAATTCTTCAGACGTATCTCTACAACCTGGAATCCGCAAAGAAGGCGGGAGTCGCTCCGACTGGGAACGCGGTGCGTTCGTACGGCGGTAGAGTCGGGACTTCGTTTAACAATTACGTTGTACCGAAAGGGGATAAAACCCTGGAAGAATTGCTCTCCGCTTATCCGGAATGTATCTATGTGTTAAAGCTCGAAGGCGGTTCCGGTTGCAGCGCGGTTTCGGGAGAGATTTCGATCGGAGTGCAGGGGATCTATTATAAAAACGGTCAGCCGGTTCATCCGGTGGATAGTATCACAATGAATCTAAACTTCTTTGATCTTCTTTTCGCCATCGAAGGAATTTCAAACGAGTACAACGATTCCTATTCTTCCATCAAGGTTCCGGACGTTTTGATTCGGGAAGCGAGTATTGCGGGATAAGACGAAGTCGGTTTCGATTCCATTTCCGTTGTGTGAGAAAGGGTTCGATGTCGCTTTTTATAGATGAGTGTCTAAGTTACATCTTAGCTTAAGTTCGTTTTTCTCACACTCGAAGCAAGATTCATTTTTGCTTGCGTAAGTTTCTAACATAAGGTTTTCTTTCCGAATCATAGTGCGATTCGGGAGAAATCCTTTGCGATCCTTTAAAAAAATTCTAAGTAAACAATTTATTTTCGGCGTTGTGCTTCTCGTCTTCGCCGCGGCAAATCTCGACGCGCAAGTGCGGATCGAATTCGGTCCCACGGGAGAAGTCAAAAAACCATCTCAGATTCGCGCTCGTTTTTCCGAATCGATGATTCCTTTAGGAAATCCTAAATTCTCTTTGGTTCCGTTCGACATTCGTTGTCCGATCAAGGGAACCGAACGTTGGGTGGACGATAAAAACTGGGTTCTCGAATTTCCCGAACTGCTTCCCGGCGGCGTGGAATGCGTTTTTGAAACCAAAAAGGTGAAATCCGTTGCGGGGAATTCTCTGAACGAAGGAGAACGTTTTTCCTTTCATACCGGCGGACCCGAATTGGATTCTTCCTCTCCTTACGAAGGGGGAGTCATAGACGAGGATCAGATCTTTATTTTGGATCTAGATTCCGAAGCGGATCTTTCTTCCGCGAGCGATCATCTCTATTTTGTTACCGAAGGACTTAAGGATAAGATCGGATTCAGCAAAGTAAGCTCTTCCCAAGAAAAGGAAATCTTAAAAGCGAATTATCGGGAAGGGAAAACGGAAAAGACCATTCTCATCAAACCCGATCAGAAATTTCCGAGCGGAAAAAAAGTATATCTCGTTTTGGAACAAGGATTGAAATCCAAATCCGGGGTTCCGAGAAGTTCCACGAGAAAGGTGGAATTCAACGTTAGACAGCCTTTCCGTGCGGAGTTTAATTGCGACCGGGTCAACGCGAAAGCCGCTTGTATTCCGACTCTACCTTTGACGTTAAACTTCAATTCTCCCGTTTCCGTGGAGGTTTTAAAAAAGATTCAACTGCAAACGAGCGACGGTAAAACGATTCCCGCCAAGGTTTCCTCCGAAAACGGGAATTACGATTACGGTGTGAGTTTTCCGGCTCCTCTCGCACCCAAGGCGAAGTTCCAGATCCTTCTTCCCTCCGGAGTAAAGGACGACGCAGGCCGTTCTCTCGCCAATCAATCCTCGTTTCCCCTGACCGTTTCCACGGACGATTATCCTCCTTTATTGAAGTTCGCTTCCACGTTCGGAATCTTGGAACGGTTTCCCGAAGCGATTCTTCCCGTTACGATCCGCAATCTCGAAGCGGAGAATCCTGTTCGCTTGTATCAGGTAAAGACGAGTCCCGATACGCAGGATAAGATCAAAGAACAATTCGATAAATTGAAGGATAAGGGAAAGGATCTTCTGAATTGGGCGACCGGTAAGGATGAAAAACAAGATCCGAATTCTTCCAAACAATTCACCGGAAGAGAAATGATTCTGGATTCCACGCAGATCGCGGAGATCGTTCAGTATCTGAAAACGATCGAACATTTGGAACATCGGTATTCGATCTTTGATCCTTCCAAAAATTCCGCGCCTACGAATGAAATCAAACTTCAGTCCAAAAACGGAACCCGCCGTTTCGAAGTCGTGGGAATTCCTCTGAAAAAAACCGGATTTCACGTGATCGAAATGAAGTCCGATATATTAGGAAACGCTTTATTAGCAACCAATCAACCGTTTTACGTCCGCACGGCGGCTTTGGTCACCAATCTTTCTCTTCATTTTAAATGGGGAAAAGAATCCTCCCTTGCGTGGGTGACAAGACTCAACGACGCAAAACCGGTTCCGAACGCGGACATTCAGATCTTCAATTGCAGAAACGAAAAGATCTTCGTAGGAAAGACGGGACCGTCGGGGACCTTGCTCATCAAAGGAATTCCGAACCGCAAGAACGTTCCGTATTGTTCCTGGAGAGCGTATGAGAACGGACTTTTCTTAACCGCGGTGTACGAAGACGATTTCACGTTTACTCATACTCGTTGGCAAAACGGAATCGAAAACTGGAGATTCAATCTTCCAGGAGATTACGGAAACGGGGACGTCGTGTTTCATCCCATTTTGGATAGAACTCTGTTCCGCGCAGGAGAAACCGTTTCGATGAAACTCGTTTCCCGCGGAAAAAGATCCTTCGGTTTCGATATTCCCGGACAAATCGAATATCCGGGCTTTGCGAAGATCATTCATTCCGGCAGCGAAAAGGAATATTCCATTTCGCTAAAGTGGACTCCGGAAGGAACGAGTTCGCTTCAGTTTAAAATTCCGAAAGAAGCCAACCTGGGCGTTTACCGCATTTTGTTAAGCGAATTTGCGGGTAAGGATCGGGGACAAGTCGACGTGGGGGAATTCCGAGTCGAAGAATTCCGGGTTCCTTTGATGAAGGCCGACTTTCAAACTTCCGGTTCGAACATCGGTCCTTCCAAGATCGGACTCGCGGGAAGCGTTCGTTACCTTTCCGGCGGAGGGGCCGGAAAAATTCCCGTGCTATTACGAACCAGAGTGATGCCCGGAGGCGGGGTTTACTTTCCGGATTATTCCGACTTTTCGTTTAGCAACGGTAAGGTGGACCAAAAATCGGATTCGGAGGAAACTACGGAGAATTCTTCCGTCGGTTTTAACAAAACGGAACTGACTCTCGACTCGAAAGGATTTTTTGAAACGACCGTAAAGTCGATTCCCGAATCGGATACGACGCAAAGACTCGAAGCCGAACTCGAATACAGGGACCCGAACGGGGAAATCCAAAGCGCTTTCCGTTCCTTTCCGATTTATCCGTCGGAATATCATATCGGAATCGCACCGGAAGGTTGGGCTGCGGTCCAAGACGCGGTCAAGTTTAAGGTCGCGGTTTTGGATCTCAAAGGAATGCCCGTCGAAGGCAAGAAGGCGACCGTAATCGCTTACACGAAAAAGTATTATTCGAATCGGAAGCGTCTCGTGGGCGGATTTTACAGCTACGAACACAAATACGAAGTTAAGGAACTCGGAGAATTCTGTTCGGGTAAAACGAACGCAAAAGGAATTCTATTCTGCAACGGCCCGGTCAAAGCGACGGGAGAAGTGTATTTCGAAGCTTCGCTGAGCGGGGAAGACGTAAAGGCGAATTCTTCCGTTTGGATCACGGGCAAGGACGACGTATGGTTTGCCGCGAGCGATCACGATCGTATGGATCTTCTTCCCGAAAAGAAAGAATATCAAACCGGTGAACGAGCGAAGTTTCAAGTGAGAATGCCGTTCCGGGAAGCGACGGCGCTTGTCACCGTGGAACGGGAAGGAATTCTCAATTCGTTTATCAAAACTCTGAGCGGAAAAGATCCGGTCATCGAAATTCCGGTCGAGAGTTCGTTTGCTCCGAACGTATTCGTTTCCGTTTTGGCGGTCCGAGGAAGAGTGGACAGTCCCAAAGAAACCGCTCTTGTCGATTTGGCAAAACCTTCCTTCCGATTGGGACTTGCTCAGATTCGAGTCGGCTGGAAACCGTACGAGGTTCCGGTTCGAGTGGAAACGGATAAGACCACGTATGGAACTCGGCAAAAGGCGAAGGTGAAAATTCAGATCGATCATCCTTCCGCACAAGTGAAGAAGGACGCAAGAATCACGTTAGCCGCAGTCGATCAGGGACTTCTCGAATTAAAACCGAACGACACATGGGATCTGCTGCGTGCTATGATGCGCGAACGGGGAAACTCGGTGGAAACGTCGACGGCGCAACTGCAAGTCGTGGGACGGAGGCACTTCGGATTAAAAAGTTTACCGCCGGGCGGAGGCGGAGGCGGAGCGACCACCCGGGAATTATTCGATACTCTTCTGTATTGGAAGTCGGATTTAAAACCGAACGATAACGGACTTCTAGAAGTGGAAGTTCCTCTGAACGATTCTTTGACTTCCTTCAAAATCGTTGCGATCGTACATTCCGGTAAGGATAAATTCGGTTCCGGTTCGACGCAGATCCAAACGACTCGGGACGTTCTTGTATATCCTTCCATCGCTCCGTTTGCAAGGGAGAAGGACACCGTTCAAAGCGGCCTTTCTCTGAAAAACACGACCGAAAGAACGATTCAATTGGAAATCAGTTCCAAAACATCACCGGATCTTAAATTAGAAACGAAGAATATTCAATTGAAGGCGGGCGAGTCTTCGAACGTTCTTTGGAATCTTTCGATTCCGAGTAAAAAAGAAGAGATCGTATACGAGTTCCAAACGAAAGAAGTCGGAGGATCGTTTACGGATTCGGTTCGATTCCGTCAGAAAGTGGGAGAATCGGTTCCGGTCCGTGTTTTACAATCCACATTCCGCCGTTTGGAAGACGGCAACCTAAGCGTTCCGATTCAGGAAAACCAGGAAGCGATCGCGGGAAGCGGAGAACTGGAGATCAGTTTAAAATCCTCTCTCACGGGAGGGGCGATCTTGACTTCGAGAGAATACATGAGCCGTTATCCGTATTCCTGCTTGGAACAAAAACTTTCCAAAGCGGTTTCCGCAGGTTCTCAAAAAGAATGGGATCAGATAATGGATCAACTCTCCGCATACTTGGACGGGGACGGATTGTTGAAATTCTTTCCGATGTCCTGGTATGGAAGCGAGATCCTGACGAGTTACGTATTGATTCTCGCTTCGGAATCGGGTTATAAAATTCCGGATCAAATCCGAGACACTCTTTTGGAAGCCTTGAACCGATACACCAAGGGATTGATTTATCGAAACGGTTATATCTCGAATACGGACTTTCTCTTGAGAAAGATCATCGTGCTCGATGCGATTTCACGGTATCAAGCGGTGGGAGACGACGTGATCCGTTCGGTCCAGACAGATCCGAAAATTCTTCCTTCCGATATTTTGGTCAGCTTGAGAAATATCTATTCGAGATCGACCGGATATAAATCTCAAATTTCCGCGTTAGACGTTCTTTTGAAGTCTCGTTTTAGAATCCAGGGAACTTCGTATAACTTCGTGGACGAGTCCGGTCTCTGGTGGCTTTTGTCCTCGAACGATTCCACCGTAATGAGAACGATTCTTTCCGTAGTGAAGGACGCGGCTTGGAAAGAGGATCTTCCGCGATTGATCCGCGGTGCGATCGCAAGACAATCGAAAGGTCATTGGGATATAACTCCCGCAAACACGCTCGGGATTCTCGCGTTTCAAGCTTATTCCAAACAGTTTGAAAAAGACAGCGTAGAAGGGACTACGACGATCACGTTGGAGAACAACACGAACACCCTGGAATGGAAGAATAAAAAAGATCCTCCGACTCTTTCGATTCCTATGCCGAGAAGCACACAAAATCTCGAGTTCGTTCAAAACGGCTCCGGAAAACCGTATGCTGTGATTCATACTAAGGCTGCGCTTCCTCTCAAGGAAAAACTCGAAAGCGGCATGAGACTGGAAAAGGAAATCTTGGATGAGTCCGGCAGCAGAAAGTCTTCATTCAAAGAAGGGGATTTGGTTCGCGTCCGTTTAAAGATTCAGAACGAAGCGGCCCTTTCATGGGTCGCTATAAAAGATCCGATTCCCGCGGGTGCGAGCATCTTAGGTTCCGGTCTTGGAAACGATTCCGTAACGGGTGCGGCTCTTGCAAAGGACGACAATTGGTGGTCTTCTCCGACGTTTGTGGAGCGCAAATGGGAGGGATATACCGCATACTTCGAATACTTACCGGGAGGTTCGGTGACTCTTGAGTATGTCTATCGAATCAATCATTCGGGTAAGTTCATTCTTCCTCCGAGTCGAGTGGAAGCGATGTATCTGCCCGATCAGTTTGCGGAAGTTCCGAATCCGGATCAAACGGTGACGAAGGAGTAGATCGAAAGTTACTAGACCGCAGAAAGATTCGAAAATAGAAGATTGGTCGGTGGGGGACATGTCCCCTGACGCGATCCATAGAGAGCGTCATGGTTCCCGTTTCGAGCTTTTGAAACTGCAACTTGTATGGAGTTTTTTTATAGAGTTAAAGAGCATCATGCAGCGTTGTTTTCGAAAGCCGCGTTACACGTCTTTCGCTACGCGGTTTACGGGAAGTTCATGCGTGTTCTCTCCGGACTGGAATTTTTGGATAGAGTTGGATGGGATGCAGATTTCGTAAGAGTTCCGACAGAGAGTGAAGATTTCACTTGCAAGAATTATGATTTTATGATAGATGAAAATTTGCAAAGTCTTCCCGCCACCTCACCCCTCCACCCGAACGCGGGTGGGGCGCTCGGTCTTTTACGGAAGATTGTCGGAATTACGACACAACATCGTACTCGCTTGCAGAAAAATTTCTCTGTCCTTCTTCGGAAAATCTTCGAGAAACGGACAATCCTCGTTTTATCCTTCGGTATATTCTTCTTTTTGAATGGATTGTCCGCGAAAGAAGTCCCTTCGTATCGCGAGGTTCGAAATCGGTATCACACCTCGGACGGAACGATCGTAGACATTCACGGACGATTTTTGCAAACGATTCGATGGAACACACAAGAACGAAAGCTCGCATGGACGGAAGAAGGGGAAATCCCCGAAACGCTTTTGATGGCGTTGTTCTTGCAGGAAGATAAACGTTTCTTTGAACATTCCGGCGTGGATTCGCTCGCTGTCTTGGGCGCGCTCAAGGATCGTTTTCTCGGAAATTCAAAACGAGGCGCCAGTACTCTTACGATGCAGCTCGCAGGAATTTTTCTCGGCACCAAACCCGGCCGCAGAAGCGTCTATGACAAATGGGAACAGATGAATCTCGCTCGGGAAATCGAAACGACCTGGACCAAGACGGAAATTCTCACCGCTTATTTAAACCTTTCTCAATTTCGAGGAGAACTTAGAGGATTACGCGCGGCCAGCCGAGGACTTTTCCAGAAAGAACCATCCGCGTTAAGCGACACGGAATCGATCCTCTTGGTTTCAATGCTTCCGTTCCCCGGAGCGAATTCTTCACTCTTGACAAAACGGAGTTGCATTCTCGCCAAAAAAATCGGCAAAGAAGAACTCTGTCTTTCCTTGGAAAGCGTAGCTAAAACAGCCACCGGAAAAATCACCGGACTTCCTTCCACGGGTGGGATCGCGTATCATGCCGCGCAAAGAATCTTTCGAGAAGAATCGGATGTTTCTTCCGGGAACGGAAAGGTCAAAACTACGTTGGATTTTGATCTCCAATGGAAGATCACGGAACTTGCAAAAAACATTCTGGACGGATTAAAAAAACAGAATGTGGCAGAAACGGGAATTCTGGTTTTAGACAATGCGTCCGGCGCCGTGTTGGCCTATGTAGGAAATTTACCGGAAAGTTCTTCCTTTTATGTGGACGCGCTCGCATCGAAACGGCAAGCGGGTTCGACGCTAAAACCTTTTTTATACGCGCTCGCATTCGAAAAGGAAGTATTGAAATCGAATTCGATCTTGGAAGACAGTCCGACGGAATGGAACGCGGTTACGGGAATTTACAGACCTTCCAATTATAGCGATGTTTATCACGGAAACGTTCCGGCAAAGTATGCCTTGGCTTCTTCGTTGAATATTCCTGCGATTCACGTTTTGGATCTTGTGAGCGTTGGAGATTTCGTTCAACGATTGCAGGACCTCGGATTTAGCGGACTCAAACGCGCCGACTTTTACGGTTCTTCTCTTGCTCTGGGAAGCGCGGATGTAACCCTATTCGAATTGACGAACGCGTATCGAACTCTTGCCAATGGGGGTTTGAGTTCCGCGCCCGCATTTTTCCCTTCGCAAGCCAGACAGGCATTACAAGAAAGCGGACAAGAAGGAAACGTATGGACGCGAATCTATTCTCAAAGCGCGGCGGACACGTTATCCGAAATTCTTTCCAATCGGGAATACCGTTCCTTGTCCTTCGGTTTAAACAACCATCTCAGCACGCGATTTTTCACTGCGGTCAAAACCGGTACCTCTCAGGACATGAGAGATAACTGGTGCGTGGGTTATTCCAAAAAATACACGGTGGGAGTTTGGGTCGGAAACATGGACGGAAGTCCTATGTGGGACGTGAGCGGCGTTACCGGTGCGGCTCCGATTTGGAACGCTGTGATGAATCTTTTGCAGGAAAGGGATTCACAAGGAATCCGCCCGGCCTACGAGGCGATGGAGAATTCTCCCGTTCGTCCGATAACGGAGTCTTCTTCGATCTCTAAAATTCTCGTTCCGGGAAACCGAACGATCTACGCGATCGATCCCGATATTCCGGAGGGAAGACAAAAGCTTCATTTCTCGGCATCGGCGTTTCTAACCGGATCGGCTTGGATCTTGGACGGTAAGAAAATTCCGGAAGCGCAGAACAAGGACGTTTTTTGGAAACCGGAACGAGGGTTTCATATTCTTTCCCTCCAAGATCGGAACGGAAAAATCATCGATAGCGTGGTTTTTGAAGTCAGATAGAGTATAGGTTTTTCTCTTGCCGCGGACGACCTCCGCGTTAGAATCAATCAGAGACTTTTCATGAAACCATCGACAGAAACGTATCTTTTATCTCCGGCCTTGGAAGAAGCGATTCTTCTCGCCGAAGTCACTTCCCGTCCTTTGCTTTTAAAAGGCGAACCCGGAACCGGAAAATCCCTCTTAGCGGAATACCTTGCGGATCAGAGAAAACTTCCGTTATACACCTGGCATATCAAATCCATCACACAAGCAAAGGAAGGATTGTATTTTTACGATGCGGTTTCGCGTCTGAACGATTCCCGGTTTTCGGAAGATTCCGCAAAGGTGAAGAATATCGAGAACTACATTCGACTCGGCGCTCTCGGAGAGGCCTTTGCGCTCGATCAAAAATCGATCGTTCTCATCGACGAAATCGACAAAGCGGACATCGAATTTCCGAACGACCTTCTTTTGGAACTCGATCGTATGGAATTTTTTATTCCCGAAATTTCAAAACGAATCCAAGCAAAACACAGACCTCTTACCATCATCACGTCCAACAACGAAAAGGAATTGCCGGCGGCCTTTTTAAGAAGATGCATTTTTCATTATATAGAATTTCCCGATCCGGAGTTCATGAAAAAGATCATTCTTTCACATTATCCGGGTGTGGGTCATACGCTTCTCATCAAGGCCTTGGAGATGTTCTATCTGATACGGAGAATGGACGATCTCAAGAAAAAACCGGGAACCAGCGAACTACTCGATTGGATTCAGATTTTGGTGCATCAAGGCGCGGTCCTCAAGGAAGAAGTACGAATTCCTTTCCTAGGCGCATTGATCAAAAACGAGGAGGATCTGAGATTATTCAGAAACTGAGATGTTTATCCCTTTCTTTTACAGACTGAAAAGCGAAGGAGTTCCGGTAACCACGGGAGAATTTCTGGATTTTTTGAAAGTCGTGGATCATTACACCACGCATCAAAAAGCGTGGATCGACCTGAACGAGTTATACCGTTTTTCCAGAGCCTGTATGGTAAAGGACATCAAATACTTCGACGCGTTCGATCTCGTGTTCTCGGAAATCTTCGGGGAAAAGGGCGCTCTCAAGCCCGAATTCAAAGAGGAGCTTCTGGAATGGCTCAATCGGATTTTCGATAATCCGAATAAACTTCCACCTTCCTTGATTCCTCCCGATCAGCTTTTGGACGAACTCAAAAAAAGGCTCGATGAACAAAAAGGGGAGCATCACGGAGGAAGCAAATGGGTCGGAACAGGAGGATCGTCTCCGTTCGGTCACGGAGGGAAAAATCCGGAAGGAGTTCGAGTCGGAGGAGAAGCCGGGAACCGTTCCGCAGTGTTTCAAGCATTAGAAAGACGTTATAAAGAATATAGAACCGACGAGCAGTTGGATGTGCGTCAGATCAAAACAGCGCTTAAAAAACTTCGCAATTTAAGAAAGGAAGGGGTTTCCGAATTCCATCTTCCGAAAACGATCGACTCCACCTGCAGAAACGCGGGAGATATTCAGATAGAATTCGAGCGTTCTCGCAAAAACGGACTTAAGGTTCTGCTTCTGATGGATACGGGAGGAAGTATGACTTCTCACGCGGAACGGGTCAACAAACTCTTTTCTGCGAGTCATCAGATCAATCACTTCAAGGAATTCCACTACTATTACTTTCACAACATCATCTACGACGCGGTGTATCCGAAAGCGAATATGAGAACCCCGATTTCTCTTCAAAGAATCTTTAAAAAACACAGCGACGATACGAAGCTGATTCTGATCGGAGACGCGTATATGGCCCCGTATGAACTGTTGGATTCCACGTACGGATACTATCACAGCCGTTTTCGAATGGACTTTCGGCTTCCCGAAAATCCGGAATCCGGTTTGGATTCCTTAAAAAGAATCCGAAGACATTTCCGGGATTCGATCTGGCTCAACCCGGAACCGATGAAATATTGGGACGCTCCCACCATTCACGAAATCGGAAAACAGATACCGATGTATTTTCTTTCCCTGGACGGTTTGGAAAAGGGAATCAAGAAGTTGTTGAATGCGTTGTAAACTCTAAACGCTCTTCAGTTTCAAAAGCGAATACAGCGTATGAATATGAGGAATTTCTAATCCGTATTTCTCGCCGATTCGGATCGCGTTTCCGAGGATGGCGTCCAGCTCCATCGGTCTTCCCGCTTCGAAATCCAAAAGCATGCTCGTTTTATAAGGTTTCATCGCTTCGGTCATTTGAATAAAGGTCGAAATCTGTTCCATCGGAACCGTTGCTCCGTCGGCTTCGGAAAGCTTCTGCACTTCCTTCATGATCTCAATCACGAGTTTTCGACCGAAAGGTTGTGCGAGAATTTCGGAAGTATTTTTTCCTCCGGAAAGAACGCTGATCGGATTGAAAGGCGCGTTCCACATCAACTTTTTCCAACGGGCCTGACGGATCGTTTCCGTCGCGTTAGCCGGAACGCCTACCTTGGAGAAAAGTTCGACAATCGCATGCGAAGTAGAAGAATTGCTTCGATTCCAGGAACCGATCACCAATTCCCCGTAATCGAGATGAAGAACGTTTCCCTCCTCCAAACGATTCGCGCAGACAAAGGCTAAGCCGCTGAGAATTTCATTGTTTGGATAAAGAATTTCGACCGGATCTTCGATGCCGATCCCATTTTGCAAAAGCAGAATCGGAAGACGTTCCGGAATCGTTTTTCCTAAAATCGTTTCCAGTCGAATCTCGGGTAAACACTTCAAACAATTGATGACCAGATCGTATTGTTCAAGATCATAGGGCGAAATTCTTTCTAAAACCCGGTTCGGCTTATACGTGAAATTTCCCCAGGGAATACTCTGAACCGTAAAACCCTTCTCTTGCAGATGGGAAGCATTGCTTCTTACCCAAAAATCGATCTTACAACCCGCTTGTGCGAGTTTTCCCGCATACAAACCGGCGATGGCTCCGGCGCCTAAGACTAAAATCCGATCCACTTACGGCCCGTCCCAAAACATAATTTCATTTCATTAAAAAGGTTTAGCTGCAAGAATCTCTCCTATTTTTTTGGGACAGATTCTTATCCCGCCTGAGAAAATTTCCGCTCGATCTTTTTTAAAATTTCCGTGATCGCCTGGACATATCCGTCATACACTCCGCGATCGTATTCACCGAGAGAACGGTAATTCAGACTTTGCATTTCTTTTAAGTGATTTCGCAGTTCGTCGTCCACATAGTTCTTACGGATGTAAAGGGTTTCAAACACTTTCGGATGCATCGTTCACCTCTTTTTTTTTCGAATTTAAGAAAGCAGAAAAACGGAAAGAATTCAAGTACGTAAAATCATGTTTTGATAGAATTTGGATTTTAGCCAAGAGTTCGCTCGTTTGTAATCCGGAAATTTTCTTTCAAACGTCTTAAAATCCCTTCCGTGAATCACGTTTTTTCCGTTTTTGCGGGTGACCGGAAAAACCACGTGAAGAAGTTCGTGAAAGACGATGTATTCCAATACGAATGCAGGAACGATTTCTCGAGAGAGAATCGGATTGATGACGATCATCCGATGCGCCGGATCGAAATGTCCGAGTCTTGTTTTGGAAACGGATTTGCTCCAAAAGATTTCCAGATCGTTCAAATCGATTCGCAAATAGGTATCATTGAGGCGATCCATAATTTCCCGCAAACCTTCGTTTGCGATCGACGACCGTTCGATTCGTTTTCGGTTTTTATTTTTTTGCCGTTTCGTTTCGGATTGTGTTTCATAGAACCGCCGAATGCGTTCGTCCAATTCCTGGGGAATCGATTGCTTGAGTAATTTATAAAGTAATAAATCGACTACCGCTTCCAGATCCCCCGAGTCCGCGCTCAAATAGGAAGAATGAATTTTGAATTCTAATTTTCCCGCGGAAATTCGGATCGAACTTCCTAGATTTGCGTAGGGATAGAATTTTACGGCGATTCGTTTTCCTTCTAAGATTTTTCCTCCGGGAACTTTCAAAAAATGGAACGTCCTTTTACGAAGAAGTTCTAAAACCGAAGATTCTTCGGTGGTTCGTCCGCGCGTTTCGAATGCGAAAACCATGTTTAACTTCCGAAGTAATCCTGAATTCTCGAAAAGGAATCGTTCTCTTTTGCAACGGAAGAAGAGGGAATCGCGGGAGAATTCTTCGCTGCGGATTTTCCCTGCATCAGTTTCAGATCATATACTTTTTCGGGAGAAGGAATTTCGCTTAAGAAGCGGGAAAGTTTCGTGTAATACGGACCCGATCTGGATTGAGCCAGGGAAGGTCTGGTCAAATAGAGTTCTTTTCTCGCGCGGGTGATCGCCACATAAAAAAGTCTCCGTTCTTCTTCCGTATCGTTGTTTTTACTCGATGGAAAGACTCCTTCGGTAGAATTCAAAACGAAAACAAGATCAAATTCTAGTCCTTTCGCGGAATGAACGGTGGAAAGATTGAGCAGATCCGATTCCGCATTGTCCGGTTTGATTTTATCCAAACTCAAAGAAGCGTGATCCATCGTTAAGTCAGACAAAAAATCGCTCAATGAAACATACTTAAGAGAAAAGCCAAGAACTGCGTCCAGATCCTCTGATCTTCGTTTGGAATCGTCGTAATTCTTTTCCAAAAGGACACGGTAGAAGTCGATAAAATCGGCTGCCACGTTCTTGACTTCCGAATTCGTTTCCTTGTGTTTTTGATAGAGATGATACAAGGGGGAAAGATATTTCGCGATCGCGGAACCCGTTTCTTCCGAAAGGACCTCGAAAGAACCGGATGTCTTTCGGATTTTTTCCAGAATCTCATTGGATCTTGCCGTACCGATTCCCGGAATCAGTTTTAAAACCCGAATCCAGGAAACGGAGTCCAAGGGATTGATCAAAAGTTTCAAAAAGGAAAGAAGATCCTTGATATGAGCCGTTTCGATGAATTTTCTTCCGCCGAATTTTACGAACGGAATATTTCGTTTTGCTAATACAAGTTCGAGTTGGCTTGAATTCCAACTCGCTCGAAAAAGAACGCACATTCGTTTAAAAGGAATTCCTTCCTCTTTTTTTTGCAGGAGAATGTCGGCGATTCCTTCCGCTTCTTCCAGCTCGTCCGTAAATTGTAGAACGGACGGTTTCGGTCCGTTTTCGTTTTCCGTAAAAAGATATTTATCGTATTTTTCGGCGAAATTTTCCAAAACGCAATTGGCAAGATTGAGAATTGCGGGAGTGCTTCTATAATTCTTTTCGAGAAAAATCGTTTTTGTGTTCGGAAATATTTTAGGAAAATCTAAAATCCCCCGAACGGATGCGCCGCGAAACGTATAGATGCACTGCGCGTCGTCTCCGACCACCATCAAATTGGAATGTTCGGATGCAAGCAAGCAGGCGATATGCGCTTGGATTTTGTTCGTGTCTTGAAACTCGTCCACCATGACGAATCTGTATTTTTCGGAAAGAGCGGTGCGAACACCGGGATGATTGGCGAGAAGATCTCTCGTAAAGTAGAGCAGGTCGTCGTAATCCAAGAGCGAGCGTTCTTTTTTGTAAGCTTTATAATCTTCGAAAATCTGCGCGACGTCCCGGATTCTCTGATTAAAAATCGGATAATCTTTTTCCAATATAGCTTGCAGAGATCGGCCCGTATTTTGGATTTCGCTGTGAATGGCAACTAACGTTTCATTCGAGGGAAAGCGGGTTTTCGTTTTTCCGAAATCCTTCTCGTTTCTTAAGAACTGAAACACATCCAAAGAATCCGCGTCGTCCAGAATGGTAAATCCAGAGGATAGATCCAGAACGGGAGCGAATCTTCTCAAAACACCGCTGCAAAACGAATGAAAGGTTCCGCCTTGCACGTCCGCACAGCGTGCGTCTCCCAACGAAGAAGCGCGCAGGATCATCTCTCGGGCGGCTTTGCGGGTAAAGGTTAAAAGAAGAATGGAAGAGGCGGGGATTCCCGAAGATACCAACTGAGCGAGTCGGCTGATGATGGTTTTTGTTTTACCGGTACCGGCGCCCGCCAACACAAGCACCGGTCCATCCTGGGTGAGGACCGCTTCCAATTGAGCTGGGTTTAATTCTTCCTTCCAGGACATGAATGAATCGGAATCGACTCTCAGTGATGGTGATGCCCACCTTCTCCATGAACGTGTCCGTGGGAGATCTCTTCGTCGGTCGCTTCGCGGATTCCGGTGAGTTCCACGTCGAAAACCAAGTTGATTCCCGCGAGAGGATGATTTCCGTCCACGATGACGGATTCTTCCTGAAGTTCGGTGATCGTAAAAACTTTATCGGGTTCGTCGGTTTGAAACATCATTCCCACTTGCAGATCCTCGTTGGGAGGGAACTGGGTTCTTGGAACGTCAAAAATAAGGTCGGGGTCTTTGAGACCGTATGCTTTCTCGGCGGAGACGTTGATCTTTTTCTTTTCTCCGGTAGACATCTTTTTCATCTCTTCTTCCAGACCGGAAATGATATGTCCGACACCTTCCAGATAGGAAAGAGGCGATTTGCCTTCGGAAGAATCGATTAAATTCCCTTCCGTATCATGAAGGGTGTAATGGAAAGTAATCACTCTAGTTTTCATGGATAACTCCAAATAGGATAAATTCAAAATTCTGGCAGGAATCGGTTAGGGAAAAATACCGGAATCTAGGTACATTTCAGCGTATTTTCAGCGCGGTTTAACTCAATCAGAATTTTAATTTAGAATTTGGAATCGTAGTGAAAATCGAGCTTTGCTTGTTCGTATTCTCTGAGGAAAGTTTCGATTCGATTGGATAAAAAGAACCAAGATTCCTGCGTGAACGTTTCATGAAACCGCGCGGAGAATTGAAGATAACTGCTCTCCGCAAGTTTGATATCTCCGGTATGATCTAAGAGCAAATTATAAGAAATGAGTAATACGCTTTTCTCCAAACTATACGCGAGAGACGTTTCTAAAACTTTTTGTGGTTCTTGGATCGGCATTCTTTTTTTCAGTCCGTTTTTCGTAACGAACATCGGTGGTTGATCCAATTTAGTGGAACTGATAACACCCGAATAGATCTTCATCTTCCTATATCCCAAAGGCTAAAATTCCGGGATGAATCCAAACCCTGTCGAACGGTTCGAAATGGATTCGGATTCTATCCCAGCAAACCGAGCTGGCATTGAAAGTGACCCGGAAGAAAGATTTAGGAGACTGACATTCCGGTCCCATTCTTTGACGCAAAGTGCCCGAATCTTCGCTAAAGAATGAATATTTTATGACTAATACCTTTTTTCTGAAACAAATTCAACAATAAATTCTTTTTATGTTCCGCTTAGCTGACGTTTTTTACCGTTTTTGAGCCGGTTTGAGGAAAAGAAGAGGACTCGGATCGAAACGAAGAGGCCAAGAGTCTGGAATCTTTTGCGAGGCCTTGTCCTGTTGTTCGAAGCAAAACCTTCTCTGAAAAGAAACGGAAGAGTTTGAAACTTTGCGATTTCTTTGCTAAAACCAAAACCAGACGGGCCAATTTCAAATCCGATGGATCGAGAATCGAAGCCCGTGCGACGTGAAGGCAGGCTTTTTGGAATTCTCCCTTTTTATAAAATCGGTATCCCTCTTGTAAAAAAGACCGGCTCTGTGAGCGGTTCTTTCCCAGAAACGTTTCGGCTCCGGTTTGAATCTTCAGGAAGCTGAGGTCATCGGAAAGTTCCGCCTTTTGAACGATCTTCGATTCCAATTCAGCGAGATCCGGAATTCCAGTTTGAACCAAATCAAAGAAAACATCGGGAGAGGAGACTTTTTGTTTGCGTGAGGAATCGAACGAATTCGGAAAATACAGATCTTCTCTTCCATCCGAACCGTACAAAACAACATCCCCCGTTTGCAGACGGAAATGTTCCACCGTGACTTTGGAATCCGGATCGGGAAATCCGATTTTTCGTAACACCGCGTCTTCGTGCAGATAACTCGGTTTTCCGTTTCGAACCAGAATGATCGGCGGATGTTCGCAGTTGAGAAAAAATAGATCTCCCGTTTCCATTCGATACAAGGAAAGAATTCCCGAAACGAGCATGCTTCCGTCGAAGGATTCGAATACGGCCTGAAGATTTCGATACAAGAGAAAGAGCCAATTCTCCGGACTGCGAAACTCATAGTCCTGGGTTTGCAGAAAACTTTTTACGATGGAACAGAAGACCAGAGCGCCGCTCGCTCCTTGCAGGGATTTACCCATCGCGTCTGCGTTGATCAGAGCTTGATAGGAAATTCCCGAAATAGAAACCGTTTCGCTGAGAACCACGTCACCGCCGAGTTCGTAGGTCCGATTCTTAAATTGAAAACTCTTGAATTGCTTTCGATGAATGTCGATCTGTGCTTGCGATGTTTTGAGATTTTTGGAAAGGAAGGGTTGGAACAGGAGAGTGATTAGAAAATAATCCCCGTCCTGTTGTTCCTTGAGAGAACGAATCTCCTCCAAACTCGAAGAAAGTTTTTGGGTGCGATTTCGAATCGCAGTTTCTAAAACTCGATTCCAGGATTTCAACTTTTCCTTCATTCGCACGAATTTATTGGCGAGAATCAGCGTCAGAAACCCCAAGAAACCGCAGACACCGATTCCGGAAAGACGAAACATTTTGAATAAACCTCTTTGGGCAAGAATGTCGATTCCCACGCAAAAAAGCAGAAATAGGATTCCGGAAAGGATGATCTTCGATTCGAAACTTCGTTTTAAATTCGGAATCAAAATGCGCAGCGCAACGAATACAAAACCGATCCAGGAAACCTGAAGCGCGTACCGATTGATTTGATCCAAGAGAAGAACGGTTTCCGCGGCTCCCATCGCAATCAGGATCGGGATCGTCAAGACCTCGAGGTAAAAATGAAGTTTTGTTTTCGCTTTCCGCAGGAGAGAATTGAGAAATCGGCAAAAAAGAGGAAACAAAAACGCAAGACAAGAATATTCCAGTTTCTTTAAATTCAAAATCTTGAATCCGGTCAGATACTTTAGCTCGGAAAGGGAGATTTGGAAAAGTGCAAAGAAGATCAAAAACAAACCGAAGTAAAAATTCTCTTCTCCCTTTTTTTCGCGGAGGGAAAGAAATAAAAAGAAACTTCCGATCAAGGAAAACGAACCGAATACGATGAGTCCGGTGAATTCTCCTAAAAAGAAACGTTTCCAAATCGCAGAGGGCGTTCCGATTCCGATCGGTCCCGAAAGAATTCCGAATTCGTAATCGAAGTAAGGTCGGATCGTAACGAGTATTTCATTGTTTTTGAATCTGTTCGTCTCGGGAATGGCGTAGATCCGAGTTCGATCGTATCCTTGCGGTACGGAGGTTTGGTATTCGGAAAATAATTCCTCCCTAAGTTCCTCCCCGTTCCAACGAACCGTCGCGCGGTCCGATATTTTTCCCAAAGAAAGACTTAAGGAACCGTCGAAAGATTTCTCCAGAGAGAACCGTTTTCGAAGAAGGATCGGTGTTGCGCCGATCCGACCTTGAGGATCGCGGGAATTTGTATCGTGAAAATCCGCATCCGTAAACTTCCGGAAATCCGCATCGACAAATTCTTTGAGGTTGGAGGGGACACGGACCGGTTTCCAAACGTTTTGACCGGTCTGAATTTCCCAATCATCGGAAAGGTCTTGAAAATTCTCCTCTCGAGACGCGGGCTGCAAATCGGGGAGACAGGTTGTTACGAGGAAAAATAAAACGGAACCAAGAAATTTTGCGAACAAGGGATTCTCCTTCGTTCGCTACGGTTCCCGCACCGTTCGAAAGAGAATCTTGTTTGTGAAAAAAGTTTAAAAAACCGGAATGTTTTTTAGTTCACTCCGATTGCGATCGCGGCTTCAAAGCCTTCGAGCATCGCGCGTTTCGCGTCGATTCCGGAAGCGTCTTTGGCTCCTCCGATCAAATACGAAGGAATTCCGGGAGATTTCGCTTTGAATTCTTCATAGAGGGAAACCTCGCTGAGTTGTCCCGCACAAAGAATGATGGAATCGCATTCGATCGTTAACGGACCGTCTTTTTTCGTTTCGACGACGAGCCCTTTGTCGGTGACTTCTTTGTAGTTTAAGGAAGTGTAAAATCCGACTTCTTTGGATTCCAGTTCCTGCAACAAGGCCCAAGCCGTGGTCGCTCCGAGTCCCGATCCGATCTTGCCGGATCTGCGGAAGATGGAAACTTTGCGTTCCGGTTTTTCCGGTTGGATCTGCGCTTTCGTATAAGAAGGAACGTTGTATCGGTGAAAGTAAGAATCGATCGTAGGAGCTTCTTCTTCCGTGAGTTTGTGCGCTACGTCGCAGCCGATTCCTCCGCCGCCGATGATGGCGATTTTTTCGTTTTTGCCCGGTTGAAACTTGCCGGAAAGATAATCCGCATAGGAAGCGGTTTTCTTTTTTTCGATTCCGGGTAACGTGAATTCTCTCGGCTTGACTCCGGTCGCAAAGATCACCGCGTCGGGTTTTAAGGAAAGAATGCTGTCTAACGTGGCTTGATGACCGAATTGGATATCAACGCCGAGGTTTTTCAGTTCGTTTTTGAAATAGCGGATCGTTTCAAAGAATTCCGATTTTCCCGGGATTTGCGCCGCAAGATTGAGTTGTCCTCCGATCTTGTCAGTCGCTTCGAGAACGGTGACCTTATGACCTCGGATCGCGCTGATTCTTGCGGATTCGAGTCCTCCCGGACCGGAGCCGACAACGACGACGTGCTTCTTATCCGCGTTTTTAAGTTTGCTTAGTTCCAGTTCTCGGTTGGCGGAAGGGTTTACCAAACAGGAAACCATCTGTTCTTTGAACGTATGATCCAAACAAGCTTGATTGCACGCGATGCAAGTGTTGATTCTTTCTTCCTGATCGGCTTTGATCTTGTTCAGAATGTCCGGGTCGGCTAAAAACGGCCTCGCCATACTCAAAATATCCGCTTCGTGTTCTTTCAAAATGCGAGACATGGTTTCGGGCATATTCACGCGATTGGAAGCGATGATCGGAATGTCTTTGACGCGGGCTTTGATTTTGCCGGAAATTTTCGCCCAAGCGCCGCGCGGAACGAGCATGGAGATCGTAGGAATTCTGGATTCGTGCCAGCCGATTCCGATGTTGAGCGCGTCGGCTCCTTCTTCTTTCAAACGTTCGGCGAGGGTGACGACTTCTTCAAAAGTAGGATTGCCTGGAATCAAATCGATCCCGGACATACGATATACGACCGGAAAATCCTTCCCGACTTTTTTTCGAACGTTCTTCATGACTTCGATCGCGAAGTTCATTCGTTTTTCGGGAGTTCCTCCGAAAAAGTCTTCTCTTTGATTGGTGACTCCGGAAAAGAATTGGTTCACGAGATAACCCTCGCTTCCCATAATTTCAACGGCGCCGAAACCGACTTCTCTGGCTTTGAGGGCGGAGTCTCCGAACTCTTCGATCGTTCTCCAAGCTTCTTCTTCCGACAAAGCCTTGGGGATAAAACGGTTGATCGGAGCGCGCAGTGCGGAAGGAGCTACGAGTTCTCTGTGATACGCATAACGTCCCGCGTGAAAGAGCTGCGCGCAGAAAATTCCTTTGGG
Source organism: Leptospira yasudae (assembly GCF_003545925.1). Classification (NCBI taxonomy): domain Bacteria; kingdom Pseudomonadati; phylum Spirochaetota; class Leptospiria; order Leptospirales; family Leptospiraceae; genus Leptospira; species Leptospira yasudae. The sequence continues at coordinate 311,581 of NZ_QHCU01000005.1, forward strand.
TTTGAGCGCGTTTGCGACGATCGATAATTCTTTGCAGTCTTCTTCCTTTTGAAAGTTAAAGAAGATGTTCGATCCTTTTCCTTCGTGATTGACGGAGATTCCTCCCGTCGTAATAAAACAAGCGCCGCCGTCGAAACGTCTTCCGTAGAATGCGATCATTCTTTCCGCGGTCATCGGCATTCCTTCCAAACCCAAGTGCATGGAACCCATGATGACTCGGTTGGGAAGAGTAACGGAACCGAGTTGGATCGGTTCAAAAATTTCAGAATATTTCATAACGTACCTTTTTCTCTGGAGAATTCTCTCGATTCTACCTTGAAAACCGCTCGATAATCGGGCAAGAGAATTATTTAGGGATCGCTACAATCGACGGCACGGAGAAGTTCAACGGAGATCGTTCTCGAATTTTGAGAGGAATTCTACTTTGGGATCAAACTATTTGCTGAACTTTGTTCGGTAGGGAGAATCAGACTGGACAAACTGGTTCCGAATCCTCGGTGAGTTTTTGGAAAAAAGTAGCAGTTCCCACAGATTACGTCGTCTGAACAACTCATCCTTTTATAGGGGATAAAATGGAGTAACGAAATCCTGTGGTAGTTCCCACAATTTCAGAATGTTCGGATTCTTCCTCGGCAAACTTTTCCTAAAAACAAGTCGAAAGGGGTTGCCTTAAACCGACTCCAAGATTAAAAAAATTTGGAATATTCTAAAAAACTAAAATCGATTCAGCGCCGAGATATACGCCCTCGAACAAGCCTCGATGATGTCGGTGGAACTTCCTTTGCCCACAACGCGATCGCCTTTGTATTCCAACGTAACCGAAGCTTCCGCCATTGCGTCTTGTCCTTCCGTCACCGGAGAAATCACGAGCCGTGAAACTTCCGGATCCATCCCGGTTGTTTTCTGAATCGCTTTGTAAATCGCATCCACCGGACCGTCACCGGTTGCGGATTCTTCTCGTACATGACCGTCGATAAGAATTCGTACGCCCGCCGTCGGAGTGCTTTTGGTTCCGGTGGAAACGGTAAATCCCTCGAGTTGAAAACGATCCCCCGTTGACTTTCTCGTTTCGTCGGAAAAGAGGGCACGGATGTCCTCGTCATAGATTTCTTTTTTGCGGTCCGCGATTTCCAAAAATCTTTGATACGCGGCTTCGAGTTCTTCGGCTTGCGGAGAAAAACCGAGTTTGACGATTCGATCTTTAAAACCGGCGCGTCCGCTGTGTCTTCCCAGAACCATTCGATTGGAAGAAAGACCGACCGTTTCCGGTTTCATGATTTCGTAGGTTTCTCGGTGTTTGATCACGCCGTCTTGGTGAATTCCGGATTCGTGCGCGAACGCATTGGCGCCGACGATCGCCTTGTTCGGCTGAACGAGCATTCCGGTAATCGTCTTAACGAGATACGAAGCGCGCGCAATCTCTTCGGTTTTGATTCTCGTTTGAATTCCGAGCGCGTCTTTGCGAGTTCTCATCGCCATAACGACTTCTTCCATCGCGGTGTTTCCGGCTCTTTCCCCGATTCCGTTGATCGTGCATTCGATCTGGCGCGCTCCGTTTTGAACGGCGGCCAATGAGTTGGCGGTCGCAAGTCCTAAGTCGTTGTGGCAATGCGCGGAGAAGATCGCTTTTTCCGATCCTCTCACATTCGTGATTAAGAATTTAAAAAGGCTTCCGTATTCGGCGGGAGTCGTATAACCGACCGTGTCCGGAATATTGATCGTTGTGGCGCCCGCCGCGATCACCGCCTCGCAGAGTTCGCGCAAAAATTCCGGTTCGCTTCGGGTTGCGTCTTCGGGGGAGAATTCCACGTCGTCCACGAATTGACGGCAAAGGGTCACGGCTTCCACGGCCATCTTCAGAACCTCTTTGGGTTCCTTTCCGAGTTTGTATTTCATGTGGATCGGTGAAGAAGCGATGAAGGTATGAATTCTTCTTTTTTTTGCGGGTTGAAGCGCTTTGGAAGCGGCTTCGATGTCGGCTTTCATCGCCCTTGCGAGTGCGGCGATGATCGGTCCTTCGGTTTCTCTTGCGATTCGTTCCACGGCCTGGAATTGAACGGGAGAAGAAACCGGAAAACCGGCTTCAATGATATCGACTTTCATCGTTCCGAGTTGAGCCGCGATCTCCAACTTTTCGTTTTCCGTCATCGCCGCGCCGGGACATTGTTCCCCGTCTCTCAGAGTGGTATCAAATATGCGAACGTAGTCTTCCTGATCTGTTGCCATGTGATTCTCGCAAAAAATTCTTCTTCCAGTTTTTTGGGTTTTACTCTTTAGACAACCAATTAAACGAAGAAGAATCCGCATTCTTCTCTGAGGACCCGGCTCATTTGAAAAAACCATGATCCGATTTTACGCATCCAATTTTCAATCCACGGACTGTTCCGTTTCCGCAAATCTTTACAACGAACTCTTCGGCTGGAAGATTCTTTCGAATTCGCGTTCCCACGCGGAAGTTTCCTGGGACCCCAAGGGAATTTTGATCTTCAGCAAAGAATCCAAAAATTGTCCGGTGAGTCCCGGAACCTTAACGGTCGTTTCTAAAAAGAACGAATGGGAAGATCTCAAACCCGTTTTGCTTTCCCGAGGGTTTTCGGTCGAAGCTCAAGATCCGAAATATGTTTCCGTTTTGGATCCTTGGAAGAATCGAATTTGGTTTTATTTCGACTGAGGCAGCGCTTCCATCGAATCGGCTTTCAATGTAAGCCGCACTTCGTGCTTTAAACGATCGTAATTGCCGATCGGAACGAGGATGATTCCTTTTTCCTCATAACCCGCCAAACCGGACGCGGTCGTTGTGATGACGGGTATTCCCATCGAAGCCGCTTTCAACAATTGTCTCGGCTGGTGTTCAATGTATGCCGGATAAACGACGAGTCCGATTTCTTCCCATGAATTTTGAAAGGGTCGAATCGATACATTCTCCCAGAATCCGTCCCGTTCGATCGCGTTTCCCAAAACATACAAGGAAAGATGGAGTTCTTCCGCCAATCGTTTCATTTCATAGGCGCCTTTTCTGCCTAACGCGGACCCGGGAAAAAGAATTCCTTTCTTTTCGGTACGAGGTTTCTCTTGCGTTTTCGGAAAAACCCAGCTCAAAGCAAAAGCCTGATTGGGAAAGGATTCCAGAATTTCGGAATGAGGAGACAGGATTCTCTGCGCGGAATTGAGAGCTCTGTATTCGGATTCGATCCAGGAAGCGGGGGCGCGAAAATCGTTTAACGTTTCACTCTGCGGATACCGCGTATGCGCTTGATTCAAACGTTCGTGCAATAGGAAGAAAGGAAGTCGAGTCATCAATACGTCAAACGTTCTTCCCGCAAAAACTCCCGCTTCCCAGAGAAAGGGTAACAGAGTTTGAGATACAACGATATGGGAAGCTTCGTAGGGAATGCGTTTTGCGGCGGCTTGCGCGAGAAGTCGATCCAATTCCAAATTGAGGCGAAATCGATTCGTTTGTTTTCCGCTCCCGTAACGAAGTTTGAAACTTCTCCAGAGCGCCGGCAGAAATAAGCTCTGAACGTTTTTTGCGGTTCGAACCGTCCAGTTAAACCGATTCGTTCCCCATCGCGTTCCGTTTTTCATCGGGACGATTACCGAATCTTTCGGTTTCCATTGGGTTCGTACATATTCATCCAATTCGGGCCAGACTTCATCGAGAATCCAAGCGGTAAAGTCGGCGGTAGGTCGATTGTTCCAACTGTGTTGGCTGCAAGAAATTCTTCCGCACGAATAACAGTCGTTTAAGGATTGGAAGTTCCGGGTTGAAACACTCTCTGACGTTTCCGGAACGAAATCGGCAGGCTCTTCGGTTTCCGTTTGAACCGGAGAAAGAGTCCGAAAACGGACAATCATACTTTCGGAGTTGAATTCGATTTCGATCCGGAAATCCACGGGAGAACGAAATCGAAGATCGACGTAATTCCATTTTACGGTCGCATCCCGGTTTTGTTCGGCGAGCGATCCGGGAATTACGGAAGAATGTCGATGTCTTTCCAAAATTTCGAAACCGGATCGAACCGCAACGTCGTACAGTGCATTCGAAATCTGGCATATACCGCCGGCGACGCTTGGAACGATACAACCTTCCCGAATCTCTCTTCCTAAAACATACCCTTTGCCGAAATTCGGGTTTCCGATTTGTTTCCAAAAACTGAATACTTGACCGGCCGAAACTTTGATGCCATTCAGCTTTCTTGCCGCGATTCGCAGATTCTCGATTTTTCCGGCGGTCAATATCTTATTTTCCACGGTATCGTCCGGATTCCAGAGAGGAGTTTCCGAAATCGCGAGGATCGAAGCGATGGACCATCGTCTATCTTCGTCTTTTTTCCAGAGAGGAACCGGAAAGAGAATATTTTTGAATCCTCTATATCCTTGAAGTAGCAATACCTTAAAGGAGAATCGAAGTTCGTCCGCACGCGTTTTAATGGGAGGTTGTGTTTCAGTCCGCTGCATCGATGCGTCTACCTCAACAAACGGAAGTTTATCCTTTGATTCAAAATCCTTTCGCCTCTTAGACTGCGATCCCATTTCAGTAAAAAAATTGTTTCCTGTTCTCTTCGAAAATTCAACAATGGATCTGAACGCCTTATTCCTCAAGAAACAGGCGGCATTCCATCGATGTAGTTCCGATTTCCCATTCGCGCGGAAGTTTCTTAGAACCCAAACCTATTTTGTTTTCCCAAAGTTTTTCGGTGGAAGCTCAAGATTCGAAGTATGGTTTCGTTTTGAATTCTTGGAAGAATCGAATTTGGTTTTCTTTCAAATGAGCGAATTCGCTTTCACTCGTATCTTTTGGCAAGCGGATCGTAGATCAAACGATATGTTTTCGACCGGAGAATCGCAAGATCCGGACAATCCTTAACGTCCCACGAAGCAGTAAGAATTATCTTTTTGTCTTTCAGGATGAATTGGTAGGTAAGTCCGCAACGATCGTCTTTTTTCTGCACGTTGACCCAAACGTCTCGATCTTCTTGCGGCAGGACCTGACTCCAAAAATGATTCCGCAGTTCCGATACGAATACGTCTTCGTAACCCGGAAATTCTTTTTGTAAAATCTCTTTTTCCAATTTAAAGAAATGAGATCTGGAAGTGAAAATACCGAACTCATTTTTTCCAAAATAGACGAATCGCTCATCTTCGAAAAGTTTTCGTACGTTCACGTCGATCTTTACGTGTCTTCGGTTTTTGATCCAGGATTGGAAAAATACATCCAGAGAAACTTCGGGAATTCGATTCAGATCGTTTCCCTTTTGTACGGTTTCAAAGGTCATGTCCGGTTTCATACTGCAAGAATGGAGTAGTAAAATCCCTAGGAATCCTGTTCTTAAAAAGTTCCGCAGGAAAGAAATCTGGATTTTCATATTTTTGCTCTCTATAAAGGCGATTTTGATTTTTGAACTTCGTTCAAAGCCAACGGTTGTCATCTTTTGGCTGAAACGCTTCCAAACTCAATTTCTCGCTTATAGGGTCACTCGAAAGGGCGCGTTTCAACCCGGAGAAAGGGGTTCCGTATCGGAGCGTCCTTCCTTGGTCGCTAATTGGATCATCTTCTCCGCTTCTTCCCCTAAATACCAGTCAATCAAACGGTGCGCTCCATAAATCAGAGGAGTGATCGCGATCGCAACGCCGCATTTGTAGAGGAAGTTGTTTGTAGAGATTTGATTCAATTCTTGGAAGGTAAGTTTTCCTCCTCCCAAAGCGATGTAGATCACTACGAAAGAATCCACAAGCTGAGAAACGATGGTGGAACCGGTGGCCCGCAGCCAGATGTATTTGTTTTGGGTCCGAACGCGGATAAAGTGAAAGATCTGGATATCGATCAACTGTCCGATCAAATACGCAACAATCGAACCTACGATGACTTTTCCGGAATTTCCGAAGACCACGTTGAACGAGTGATCGTCCACGGGAGAATTGGAGGCCGCGGGGATCGACATATCCAGCATCAATAGAAAGTAGGCCAGAAAGATCATAACCATTCCCACGAGGGTCGTAAACCGAACTCCCTTTCTGCCATAGTATTCGTTTAATAAATCCGTTACGATAAACGTGACCGGAAAAGGAATCACTCCCATCGTAAGCGTAAAGCCGAAGGAGACAAAAAGTTTAGAACCGGTTACTTCGGCTAAGATCAGAAAGCAGAGAAAGAACGCGTTTAAGGAGATAAATAATTTCACGGATTTGGAAAGAGGCATAAGCGGTTTTTTCCTCTTGGGCGGCGAATTCGTCAACCGGTAAAAAGAACCATTTGACAGTCTCTTCCCCTGTAAATCTCTGGAAGTGAGTCCGTAAAATCATCGAGTTCGGAAACTTCTTTATTTTCTTAGGTTTCGATTCGATAATCAGATAGTAACACCGATGGCACAGAAACAAGAAGACAAACACAACATCCCCGAAGGTTTGAGTAAACCCGTTCCTTTTCAGAAAGATTCAGAACCGAAAAAGAAGATCCTGTTCTATTCTTTTACCTGGTTTTTATTATCTGCCCTTTCTTTTTCTTTAGGAATCAATCTTCTGAAAAAAGGAGAAGCATCCGTCGCGGGTGAAACCGTTCGCACAAGTTCCGTAAGTATCGTAGACGGGCTTCGGGATTTGTTCTTTATCAATCAACCGGTAAACAATTCTTCCCAAACGACGGAACCTTCTTCCGATTCTTCCGCAACGGAATCCAAATCCTTCTTTTCGTTCGGTAAGGACGACGGAGATATGCCGGAAGCTACGCTTCTTCCGAAAGCGGACGACAACACCACATTCCGCGCTTCGACTTGGTTTTCCGATTACGAAGCGATGAAAAAAACCGTCCATCTTTACAACGAAATCCATCCGTTTATCTACGGAATGAAAGGCCGTGAAACCAACAACGGTGATTTGTATTCCAGCTGGGGAAGCACTCAAAAACACGAACGAGTCGCGGAACTTCGCAAACTCAATCCGAACGTTAAAATCATTCCTACGATTTTCCGCTGGGAAAACAAATACGAAAAAATTTCCGAAAACATCGGAATGAACGGACGCAACGATATCCGTGATCGACACCTCGCAAACATTCTTCACGAAGTGGACACGTACGGCTACGACGGAATCGACATCGATTATGAAGGAATGAGCTGCGAGAAAAAAGAGAAGTTCGAAGAATTCATCGTCATTCTTTCCAAAGAGATCCACAAACGAGGAAAGGTTCTTTCCGTCGCGGTTCATCCGAAAACTCCGGCTAAAAAAGAATCCCTGAAAGCCTGCAAAGGTTTAAAGGATAAGATCAAGATGGATTACGCGGAAAACTGGAGAGGGCCGATGACTCACGATTACGCCTTCCTCGCAAAATACGCGGATCGTATTAAGATTATGGCATATGAATTGCATCCTCGTAAATACAGAAACCCCGGTCCGGGACCGCAGGCTCCGAACATCTGGATCAAAAGCATTATTGAATACGCGAAAGCGAGAGTTCCAAGCCGTCAGTTGTATATGGCGATTCCTACCTACGGATACGATTGGGCTCTGAATTGCAACGCGAAGATCAAGTCGGTTTATTATCAGGATGCGGTTCGCAAAAAGGATCTCGGAATCCACAGACAACCGACTAACATCGATCAGATTCTTGCGAACACGAAGAACTCCGGTTCTTGGACGAATCTTTCCAAGTTTTCCTGGGTTCATACCGGAAAGACATACGAAGATCCGAGCATCTGGTATAAATCGGAAGGCTGCGATCGCGTCGCGTTTTACATGAACCGCAAAGCGTTCGAAGATAAGATGAATCTTCTGAGGCAATACGATCTCGGGGGATTTTCCTTCTGGCAGCTGATCAGCGACAACGATCCTGGAATCAACGATTATCTCGCGTTACTCGTTACGAACAAACTTCCCCCCGTGGAAAAAGTCAAAGAGCCGGTAAAAGATCCGAACGCTCCCGCAACGGAAACACAACAAACCTCTCCGGAAGAAGCGAATGTGGACCGTAAACATACGGAGAAATTTGCGAGAAAACAAGGTTAATACTCTTATCACAAACTCTCCTCTCGAAGCGGCTCAGATTCTGCTGAGAGGAGGGTTGGTTATTTTTCCGACCGAAACCGTCTATGGAATCGGAGCTTCCGCCTTCGACGAAAAAGCCTGCCGAAAAATCTACGAAGTAAAAAACAGACCTTCGGACAATCCTCTGATTCTTCATGTAGAGAATATCGCTTCGTTGAACGCTTGCGGAGAAGTGGACGAACGTGCGGCGCTTGTCTTTCGAAAATTTTCTCCAGGACCGATCACGGGGATTTTTAAAAAGAGAAATCAGCATCTTTTTACCGCAGGATTGAATACGGTTGCCGTTCGGATTCCTTCCAACTCGACCGCTCGTGAATTTTTAGAAGCCTGCGGAGTTCCCGTCGCCGCACCTTCGGCGAACGTTTCGGGCAAACCGTCCTTAACGAAATTGGAATATATTCTCGAAGAATTTTCCGGCAAGGTCGATTGCATTCTCCAAGGAGATGAACCAAGGATCGGAATCGAATCCACGGTGATCGATTTTACCGCAGAACCTCCGATCTTGTTGCGTCCGGGTTTTGTGGATCGAAAGGATCTGCTTTCGATTCTTCCCGACTTGCGGGGTTTGGAATCGCTTTCGGAATCGGCAGCGACCGCGGCTCCGAGAAGCCCCGGACTTAAATACAGACATTACGCTCCCGCGTGCAAAGTCGTATTAAAAGATTCTCTGAAGAATGCGCCGAAGGAGGCGGCTCAAATCGGTTTTGAAACGGAGTTTGGCTCCGTATTTGCGATTTCGGTTTCGTCTAACGAAGAGTATATGCGATTGCTGTATTCTTTCTTTGTGGAATGCGATCGCCGAAACATCGCAGAAGCTTGGTGTCAAATCCCCAAGGAAGAAAGCGGTAAGGAAGCGCTTTTGAATCGGATTCAAAAGGCGGCTTCCAAGTAATTCGAACGGGTCGCGATTAGAAAAAGTAAATCGCCGATCAACCCTGATTCCAAAACCGAGAAGAAAGAAGCGAGTCCGCTTCCGCAAAGTGAAACTTCTTTCGAAGAGGATCGGACAATAGGGTTTTAGAATATTCCAAACTTTGCGAAACGACCGAGTTCCATTCTCCCGAAAAACCTTTCGCGATAAAACCGGGAGTTAGAGACCGCAGAAAACTCTGAAACGTAAACAGAGTGGGCAAGTATCGGAGTTGCACTCGCTCGACCTTGAGTTCTTGTTTGATGTCTTCCAAAAGTCCCAAGAAATCCGTGATCGAATCGATCATTTTGTCCTTTAAGAATTGGCTGGAAGTGAACACCTTTCCTTGTCCGAATCGTTTGTCCAAAATAGAAACCTCGATCTTTCTTGCGTCGGAAACCCGTTTGTAAAAGAGTCCTTCCGAATCTTGAATTTCCTGTTCCATCAGTTTTTTGGATTCTGGATGAATCGGTCCGTATTCGGATAACAAATCTCTGTATTTGTAGAATCCGACTCTGTCTTTTGTAACCCCGAGTTTGGAATAAAAATTCTTCATGTCCAAACGAAGGGAGATGCTACCGATGCTGCCTACGATTCCGTACGGAGAGGCGTAAATCTTGGAAGCTCCGCAGGAAAGATAATATCCTCCGCTTGCGGAAACGTTTTGAACGTACGCATACACCGGTTTTTTCTTTTGGAGTTTGTGAATTTCCTGATACAGAAGTTCGGAAACGAAAGCGGAACCTCCGGGAGAATCCACTTCCAAAACGATCGCCTTGACGGAAGGTTCGTCGCGCAGTTCTTTGAGAGCGGATTTTACCGCGTGATACGAAATTCCTTCGGTTTTCCCTTCTCCTTTTCCGATCGTATCGTGATGAATGTTTCCTTTGAGGGGAAGGACGGCGACGATCGGATCTCTGCGCGAAACAAGTTTAAAGTTTCTTAATTTAGAAAAACGGTATAAAGAAGGGAATGTGAGTTCTTTGGTCGAAGGTTTTTGTTTTTCCTCGGAATCGTTTTCATAATGAGGGTAGAGAAAATTCTCCCGAAAGTCCTCTTCGTTTAAAAACCCGGTGATAAATTTCCGTTCCTTCAACGTCTTTGCGGATAAAAACGGTTCCGCAAAATTTTTGAGACCGAAACCGGTATAACGTTTGAAAAGAGATTCCAAATCTTCGGTCATCTGTTTGAGAAGCGCGTTTAAATTCTCCCTCGCTTTCGGAGAAAACTTATCCCTTTGAAAGGATTCACCAAAGGACTTATAAGGTCCGCTTTGAAACGTTTCGACTTTGACTCCCCATTTTTTCCCCGCGTTTCCGAAGAAAAAAGATTCCGCGGAAGGAAGCACTGGAAAAAATTCCGAAGCTTCCGAGCTGAATCGTTCGTTACAAACTCCGAGTAGAAACAGGGATTTGAGTCCTCCCGTTAACGCGAAACCTTCCAAAGAAACTCCTGATTCTTTTAGAATCTGAAGTCGTTCGGCGATGCTCAGGGTTTCTCCAAAACCGTATTCCGGTTGTTGGATAAGCACAGAAACTTTTTTGAGTTGGGGAACTTGAGAGAGAAGTTTGAGTTCGAGAAGAAAATCCGTAAAAAAAACATCCTCATCCTTGGAGGAAAGAAGCCGCATCAGGAACGATTTGCGGTAGTTTGCGAATTCGGAAGGAATCTCTAAAAAGTAGTGATCGCCCCGAAAGAATCGGAATCGAATCCAACGAACGAGTTGGAAGAATAAACGGAACGGAAGTAAAACGATTTGGAGAAATGTTCGAAACATGACGCCAGTCTAAGGATCGGATTCCTTCTGAAAAAGAAGAATTTCCTTTCGGAAAGGAGTTTTCAGATTTTCGCAAGCCGTAAATTTTAAAAAGTGAGAGGGTATTTCATTGCAGGAAATTCGGATTCGAGGAGCGAGAGAACACAATCTTAAGAATATCAACGTGGATATTCCGAGAGATAAGCTCGTTGTCATTACAGGTTTGTCCGGTTCGGGCAAATCGTCTCTTGCATTTGATACGATCTATGCGGAAGGGCAAAGACGGTATGTGGAGAGCTTGTCCGCATACGCCCGTCAATTTTTGGGTCAAATGGAAAAACCCGATCTGGATCTGATCGAAGGTCTTTCGCCCGCCATTTCCATAGAACAAAAAACAACCCACCGAAATCCGAGATCCACTGTCGGAACAGTTACCGAAATTTACGATTATCTCCGTCTTTTGTATGCTCGTGTCGGAAAACCGCATTGTCCCGAATGCGGAACTCCGATTCAATCCATGTCCATCGACCAGATTACCGCTCGTGTTCTCGCATTTCCGGAGGGGACCAAACTCCAAATTCTCGCACCCGTAGTCGCGGGAAAAAAAGGGGAGCACAAGGACGTTCTCGAAAAAATCCGCAAGGACGGTTTCAATCGGGTACGAATCAACGGAGAAATCCGAACCCTCGACGAAGACATCGTATTAAAAAAGAATTTTAAAACCTCGATCGAAATCGTGGTCGATCGGATCGTAATGAAGGACGGAATCCGAAGTCGTTTGGCCGATTCCGTCGAAACCGCCCTCAAACAATCGGAAGGACTTGTGATTTTGGACGACGGTTCCAAGGATCATATCCTTTCGCAGAAGATGGCTTGTCCGAACGGACACGATATCGGTTTTACCGAACTTTCACCGAGAATGTTTTCCTTCAATTCTCCGTATGGCGCCTGCGAAACCTGCGACGGTCTCGGAAGTTTGCTCGAATTCGACGAAGATCTTTTGGTCAACGATCCCGAACTTTCCTTAGTGGACGGTTGTATCGAAGCCTGGGCCGGTTCCAAGAGCAACGGCTTTTGGTTTATGGCGACTCTCAAGTCCTTATCCGATTCTTTGAAATTTAAGATGAACACTCCTTGGAAGGATCTGCCCGAAAAAACGAGACAGACGATTCTTCACGGGGATAAACGAATCAAAATCGAATACGATTTCCGCGGAGCGAACTCCCATTACGAATTCACGAAAGAATACGAGGGCGTAATTCCGAATCTGCAAAGAAGATACAAGGAAACCAAATCCGATTCGATGCGTCAATGGTTCGAGTCGTATATGACGAACCACCCTTGTCCTTCCTGCAAAGGAAAACGTCTGAAACGCGAAAGTCTTTCCGTAAAGGTGCATAACGTTCCCGTGGACGAGTTTACCTCGTATTCCATCGAGAAAGCGTTGCGATTTGTGGAAGGTCTCAAAGTCACCGGCGCGGAAGAAGTCATCGCCAAACCGATCTTAAAGGAAATCCACCAAAGACTCTCCTTCTTGAACGACGTAGGCGTAGGTTATCTTACGATGGAAAGAAGCGCGGGTTCCTTATCCGGTGGAGAAGCGCAACGGATCCGCTTAGCGACCCAGATCGGTTCCAGATTGATGGGCGTTTTGTACATTCTCGACGAACCTTCCATCGGTTTACATCAAAGGGACAACACGAAGCTGATTTCCACACTTAAAAATTTAAGAGATTTGGGAAACACGGTTCTCGTAGTCGAACACGATCACGAAACCATGGAAGAATCCGATTGGCTGATCGACATGGGACCGGGTGCGGGCGTTCACGGAGGTTCCATCGTTTGCGCGGGAACTCCGGCGGATGTCGCCAAACACAAGGATTCGTTGACCGGTAAATATCTTTCCGGAAGAAGAAACGTTCCGATTCCCGAAAAACTGCGGGACGGAAACGGAAATCAACTGCAGATCATCGGAGCCAAAGAAAACAATCTCAAGAACATAGACGTAAATATCCCACTTGGAAAGTTAGTCGTCATTACCGGAGTTTCCGGTTCGGGCAAATCCACTCTCATCAACGACATTCTTTACAACGCCGCCGCTCATAAGGTGATGAAGATGAAAACCTTGGCGGGAAAACACAAAACGATCAAAGGTTTCGATAACATCGACAAGATCATCAATATCGATCAATCTCCGATCGGAAGAACGCCCCGTTCCAATCCGGCGACGTACACGGGACTTTTCACTCCGATCCGGGAAATGTTCTCGGGACTCGAAGAAGCGAAACTCAGAGGGTACGGACCGGGAAGATTCAGCTTCAACGTCAGCGGAGGACGCTGCGAAACCTGCGAAGGCGACGGGATTCTCAAGATCGAAATGCACTTTTTACCGGACGTGTACGTTACCTGCGAAGTCTGCAAAGGGAAACGATACAATCAGGAAACATTAGAAGTTCGTTATAAAGGGAAGAATATCTTCGACGTTCTAGAAATGACCGTGGAAGACGCGAACGAGTTTTTCGAAAACATCCCCATCGTTAAACGGAAACTGGAAACGCTTCTCGAAGTGGGACTCGGTTATATCCGCCTCGGACAACCCGCGACCACGTTCTCCGGAGGAGAAGCGCAGCGTATCAAACTGGCGACCGAACTTTCCAAACGGCCCACCGGAAAAACGCTGTATATCCTGGACGAACCTACGACCGGTCTTCACTTCGAAGACGTTAGACATCTCTCCGAAGTTCTTCATACCCTCGTGGATCGAGGCAACTCGATGATCGTGATCGAACACAATCTCGACGTGATCAAACAAGCGGATTGGATCGTGGATATGGGACCCGAAGGAGGGGACGGAGGCGGTCTTGTGATCGCGGAAGGAACTCCGAAAGAAGTCGCGAAGATAAAAAATTCCTATACGGGTCAGTATCTTAAGAAAGTATTTGCTTCCGAGAACGCGTTGGCGGCCGCTTCGGAAAATTCTTCCAAAAAAAACGGAACGCTGGAAAAGAAGCCGACTCGCGAAACCAAACAAAAGGTGAATCGTTAAAATCGACGAGGCATTATGAATCTGAAAGAATTCTTATCTTCCGTTCCATCCGGCGAATATCGAAGCGTTTTTCGAGACGCCCTTCCGTATCTGGTCGAAGAGGGCTACTTTCAAGCGATCGCCGGAGGTTCTTTCGAAGGGTTTCACGAAAAGATCTATCAGTTAGGTTCCTATCCGAGAGGGATCGGTTTGGGAATCGCGATGATGGCGCAGACCAACGTCGCCGGAAGAATTCTAAAATTCGTTGCGGACGGTTTTCTCAACGAAAGCGGGAACAATCAGATTCTTCATAAGAAAGAAGTGATCGAGATCGGAAAGAATCTTTTGAAGGACGTAAGCACCGGCAAGGGAATTATCTCGATGGGGGTCAGCGAATCGGGTTGGAAGGGAAGAATTTCCAACATTCTCACCAGTTATAAGATCGAAGACGATCAAATCGTTCTCGATTTGTCCAAATCCTTTTTGACGAACGGGGCCAACTGCAACGGATTCTTGGTCGTCGCAAAATCTCCCGCGGACACGTTCGACGTGATCTATTTGACTCAGGACACTCCCGGGTTGGAAATCGAACTCTTCGATCTGGAATACGCAAAGGAAGCGACGCATTGTCGATTGAAAGGAAATTCGATTTCGGTTCCTTTGAATCATCTGATTTTTCTGAACTATCAGGGTTGGGCTCCCGAAATTCATCTTTCGGAAATGTTGTCCGCGTCCGCTTTGTTCTGCGGTTATGTGGACCTGATTCTAAAGGTGCTGATCCGGGAAAAAAAGGACGCCGTGGACCCGAGAACCGCCGGAAGAATCATGGACATTCAGCAATTATTATATTCTAAAATACTGGAAATCTCCCATAAAAAGGACACCGATCCGAATTTTAGAATGGAACAGATCCATCCATACGGTTACGAGACCGCCTTGGATTTGATCTACACTTGGCTTACGGACCTTGTGAGCGGGGTGGAACTTTCCAAAATGTTTCCGGACATCGGATTGTTCTATTCGATTCACCCCGGAAAAACACCAATCTATCAAAAAAACATTCTAAAAAAAATCAGAGCCTTGCGATAACTCAAGAGTTACGGTGCCTTTTCGTAGGAAGGAGTTTGTGCCGTTCTTTCAGTGATGGTGATGATGACCGTGATGGTGTGAATGGTTTTGCATTCCATGAGAATCTACGACGGAAAGATTTGCAATTCGTTTCGTCGTATCTCCCGTCTCGCACTGAACCGTAACGTAATCGATTCCGAACTCGGACTTTAAGATGCGATTGGCTTCCAACACGATTTCGTTTGCGTTCTTGAAATCGACGACACCGAGACGCAGCGTGCAGGCATAAACCCCTCTCGTAATCGCCCAAAAATGATAATCCGCAATTCGGGCAACTCCTGGAATCTTGGCGACGTGTTCTAGAATATGAGGAATTTCGAATGTTGCCGGAGACGATTCCAGAAGAACGCCGACGCTTTCCCGAAAGATTCCCCAAGCAGAACGCAATATCAAAATCGAAATCAAAATCGAAATCAAAGGATCGATCCAGTTCCAATTCGTAAAGTAGATCAGAATCGAACCTAAAAGAACTCCCGCCGTGGAAAGAAGATCGCTCAATACGTGAACGTATGCAGATTTGATGTTGATGTTCTCGCTGCTGAATCGAAACAGAATCCAAGCGCTGATTAGATTCAGAACGATTCCGGCAGAACTGTAAAAGACCATGTGAAAGCTGAGAATCTCTTTCTGGTTCTGAAAACGTTCGAGCGCTTCGTAAAAGATATAAAACGAAATTCCGAAAATCAGAATCGAATTCAAAAGGGAGGTGAGAATTTCGATTCTGTAATAACCGAATGAAAACGTGGAGTTCGGTTTTCTGGCGGCTAAAATCACCGCGATAAAGGAAAGGGACAACGCGATCGCATCGGTGATGATATGACCCGCGTCCGCGACCAAAGCGATGCTTCCGCTTTGAAGCCCGCCGAACAATTCTACGCAGAAGATACAAAGCGAAACGAGAATCGCGAGAAGAATCGATCGTTTGAGACCTTTCTCCTGGCTTCGCTCTACGTGATGAAGTTGAAAAAAATCATCCATCAACGCGGAACGACTACGATATCCACTCTGCGGTTGAGCGCTCTATTCTCGGGAGTATCGTTGGAAACGATGGGTTGAAATTCTCCGTAACCGGCAAGGGAGAAGTTTCTAGGATCGACGTTCTTGTTTTCCAACACGTAATGAAGAACGGACAAAGCCCGCTCGCCGGAAAGCTGCCAGTTGTCCGCGAACTTTTTCGTGCGGATCGGAACGTTGTCCGTATGACCTTCGATGATGATGAGGTTTCCTGGATAATTGCCGAGGATTTCTTTGATCTTATCCAATGCGGGAAGAATCTGTTTTTTCAATTCCGCAGAACCCGAGTCGAAGGAAATCTTATCGTCGATATTGATGACGAGACGGTTGTGAAACCGCTTCAAACGAATCTGTCCTTTTTTGATTTCGTCCGTGAGTTTGGCCTCGAGTTCGTTGGCCTGATCGGAAAGACGATCGAGTTCCTTCTTTTGATTGTCCGAAAGATTTTTGAGTTTGGAAATCTCGTCGTTCAACGAAAGGATTCTCGCTTCCAAGTCCGCGATCTTTTTCTCGTATTCTTTTTGAAGGGCTTCCGCCTTTTTCTGACAAGCGGCTCTTTCGCGTTCCAATTCTTCCTTTAGATTTTCCAAAAGTTCCCGGAACTTTCGGGCTTGTCTTTCGTTTTCGTCGATCAGTTCTTTTTCCTTGTTGGAACTTTTCGCTTTGAGAACGGCGATCTGATTCTCCAGAGCTTTGAGTTTTTCGTCGGCGAGATCGTTGTCTTTCGCGCGGAATTCTTTTTCTCTCGCGAGCAATTCCTCCAAAGAACGGATTTTAGAATCGTATTCCAAACGTTCCTTTCTGGAATTGTCGGTTTCGTTTCGATACCTGGTTCTCAAGGAATCCAATTCGATTTCCAAGGCGATCTTTTCGTTATACACCTTGTTGTATTCCCAAGGATAATAGAACGCATCCGCGGAAACTGAGTTCACGGAAAGAAGAAGACAAATAAAAAGTGGCAGTGAGGATTTCAGAAACGATTTCATCATGGTTGCACCTTCTTTCTACGATTGAGTAGTGTACGACCGGGTCAAATGAAAAACTCCTTTTTTGGTCCTCGTCGGGAAATTCATTGATCGGACTGTCAAGTTTTCAATTCTGTTCTCTGGAACCGTTTCTTGGGGAGAATTTTATGGAAGAAAGAGGAGTTAGCCACGGCCTATTTTCGGAAAAAGCGAATCCTTCTTCCTTGGAATGGATCGAATTCTTTTCCGAGAAAATCAAGGCGGGCGAGAACGAATTTTTAGATCGTTTTCTCAAACAAAATCACCCGGCGGACATAGCGGAGGTTCTGGAGAAGCTCGAAGAAGACGAAGCGTTTTCCGTTTTCAAACGATGCGACTCAGAACTTCAAAGTTCCATCCTCGTAGAGTTCGACGAGGAATTTCAGGCCGATCTGATTTCCCGTTTTCAGATGAAGGAGATTTCTCCGATCCTCGAAAACCTGGAGACGGACGAACTTTCCAACCTCATCTCCGAATTTCCCCGGGACAAGGCCGAGGAAATCCTCAACTCGATCGACGAAGAGGATTCTTCCCAAGTCCGAAAACAACTTACGTTCCGCGAATACACCGCCGGTCGTTTGATGAACACCGTTTTCGCTTCCGCGGTGGAAACGGATACGGTCCGCAAAGCGATCATCAAACTCAGAAAACTCGCGAAGGAAACGGACGACATTTATCATTTGTACATCACCGACGAAGACAACGTTCTCAAAGGTTACGTTAAGCTTAAGAATTTATTTCTAGCACCTCTCAATACGAAAGTGATCCGTTTGATGAAAACCGGTTTTACTTCGATTCACTACGATACGGATCAGGAAGAAGTCGCGAAAATTTTCCGGAAATACGATCTCGTTTCCGCGGCGGTCGTGGACGACCTCGGAAGGATTTTGGGAAGAATCACGGTGGACGACATTTTGGACATCGTTCACGAAGAGGCATCCGAGGACATTCTCCGTTTGGGAGGCGTTTCGGAAGAGGAAAAACTTTCTTCCTCCGTTTTGACTTCCGCGAGAAGAAGAATGGTCTGGCTTCTCATCAACTTGGGAACGGCTTCTCTTGCCGCGTCGGTCGTTTCGTTTTTCGGTAGCACGATCGAGAAATACGTATTGCTCGCGTCCCTTATGCCCATCGTCGCGGGGATGGGAGGAAACGCCGGAACACAATCGATCACCTTGATCGTTCGAAACTTAGCGACGGGGGATCTTTCCACCGGAAACTGGAAATCCGCGATTCGAAAGGAAGGTTTGGTCGGACTTCTCAACGGGTTTATGGTGGGAATCACCGCCGGATTGATCGTATATCTTTTTACCGGCAACTTCACGCTTTCGATGGTTATGTTTATGGCTTTGCAGGCGAACCTCGTCATCGCCGCCGTCATCGGAACTTCGATTCCTTTGCTCTTGCGGGTTTTAGGAATCGATCCGGCGATCGCGTCCTCGATTTTCGTAACGACGTTTACGGACGTGTTCGGGTTTTTCTGCTTTTTGGGATTGGCTACGATCTTCATTCAAATGTTATGATATTCTTATGTGAAAAGGTTATGCGATCCAAATCCTTCCCAATTGGAATTTTTTGTTAGAATTTAGTTTCGGAGAATCAAAAACGATGTCGGGTATGAAAGCAAAAACAGTTCTTAAAAACGCGGTCCTCTTGACCGGAATGAGCCTCAGCTTGTTCTGGATTCTTTCCTGTGCGACCGGATCCAAAACCGGGGAAACGGGAGAATCCGTAAAACACGAACCTGTTCCGAATCCCGCCGGTGAAAACGAAGTCGTTCTGGACGAAGAAGGCAAAGAAGTATCGTTGAACACGGGAGATCCTGCTTCCTTCTTAAAACCGTCCAAAGATCCGTTGGAATATTTCCGCGTTCATATTACCAGCGACGGATATCAACTTCGTCAGTTGCGAGGTTCCAAATTCATAAAACGAAAAGTGGATAAGGGCGGGGACGCGCTCATCAGCGAAGAACTCGTTCGCTACAACAAAATCAATTTCGTGGACGACGGGATCATCATCGTAGTGTTAAACGGAAACACGGGGGCTTTTGAAACGATTCGTTTTAATACGAGAGTTCCGAGAATCAACGACCTTGCAAAGATCGTTCAGAACGACGTCACGCGCTGGTCCATGGAACACTCCGAAGAAAAACCTGTCGTGACTAAATTTCAGATTCATTATTCCCTCGAACTGAAAAACAAAGTGGGCAGTACCCGCGACGCCGTGAAAGAAGAATTAAAAAAAGAAGTCATCCGCAGAAAATAATTCTCTCCGATCGTCATTGTCGCGTTTCCTTTTCCCGGCGGTTTTTCCTCCACGGAAATCGCCGGGACGATTTCGACCGCTTTGCAAGTTTAATGGTTGAATCGGATTCAAGTTCTCTTAACCTTTGAGCGCGACAAAACGAGCAAAAGGAGATTTTTATGGAATCACAAACCGTTTCAAAAGGTCAGCTCTGGACCGGAAGAGTTTTAAGCGGAATCGCAATCGCATTCCTGCTCATGGACGGAGTTGGGAAATTCTTCCTCGATCTTATGCCTAAGGAAGCGATGGAAGACGCGGCAAAACTCGCGTATCCCAGCAGCATCATGCCTTGGATCGGCACCACGCTCATCATCTGCACTTTGTTATATGCATTTCCCAAAACTTCCTACTTCGGCGCGATCTTATTGACTGGCTATTTGGGCGGTGCGGTCTCTGCTCACGTTCGAATTCTGAATCCGTGGTTGAGCCATATTCTATTTCCCGTATATCTCGGCTTTTTTATTTGGGGCGGTTTATATCTTAGAAACCTCGAATTACGCGCGTTAATTCCTTGGAGGAAGTAATGTAGATTTATATCCGAGCGGTTCGATTCCGACAGGAAAAAAACAGCCGGAAACGATCCGTGTTGGAGTCCGACTGACTCAGGAAGAATGTCGAACTGGATTGCGAATATTCCGATCGGAATCCCGAGGAAGGGTAGCGACAAAGCGAGAGATCATAAAACGAATCTTTTACAAAAGGTTTCAAATTTAGAATTTTATAAAATTCATATTCTTTGATGAATTCATTTTAAATAGCGTCGTATAAACCCTGCGAATACGCTGTGATTCCCTTCAGGGAATACTATGAATTTCTAATATTTCTCGCCTTGAATATGAGTGTGATTATTGTCTCTTTCGACTCTCGATTTCTGTCCGCATCCAATCAATTCGGATCGTTCTCGTGAATTGCAACGAGGAGAGACCATCTTACTCGCATTCAAGTGCGTATACTTTCGTCTTTTGATTTTTACGAGCATAGGAATCGTCAAAAGAATATCGGAAAGATATGATTTCTGAAGTCAAAAGTCATCGCGGAAGCGATGCTTTCTTTCCTTACGATCCTCTTTATTCTTTCCGATTTTCTAAGCCTTAAGGAATCCATCTCGAGAAAATGACGATTTTCTCTCGAAAAACCGAATCCACGGAAAACTTTAGGAAAAACTGATGTTTTACCGGAGTTGAGATCGAGGATACTTCGGTGTTTTTATTGGAAATTTTGGCGTAATTCTTTTTGTATTCCGCGAATTTTTACAAAAAGTTGCATCAAAAAGTTATAATCCATAAATGCAGATAGCTTTATGAGAAATTGTCAAAAAATAATTGAAATCCGAATTCCAGTTTGATAACTTAATAGTTTCGGCGTTTCTCCAATAAAAATACCTCGAAAAGACGTCTTTCGTATACTTTTATAATCTTATATGAATTCATTGGATCTAAAGAACATCGATTATAGGCGTATTTTTGAATCCGTACCCGGTTTATATCTGATTCTTCTTCCGAACCTGAAAATCGTCGCGGTCAGCGACGCGTATCTTAAAGCGACGAAAACGATCCGGGAGGAAATTCTCGGGAGAGGTATATTCGACGTTTTTCCGGATAATCCTTCCGATCCTAACGCGGACGGGGTCAGCAACTTACGACATTCTCTAGAATTAGTTTTAAAAGACAAAGCGCCGAATACGATGGCCGTCCAGAAATACGACGTCAGGTTACCGGATTCGGAAGGAGGAGGGTTCGAGGAGAAGTATTGGAGCCCGATGAATTCTCCTATTTGCGATGAGAACGGAGAAGTCGTTTATATCATTCATAGAGTGGAAGAAGTTACCGAGTTCGTAAAATTGAAAAAACGCGGAACGGAGCAAATTAAGGAAGCGGAAGAATTAAGAACTCTCACCGCTTCGATGGAAACGGAAATCTATCAAAGGGCTCAGGAAATCCAAAACACGAATAAAAAACTTCTCAGAGCAAACGAGGAACTCACTCAGAGAGAACAGGAAATCCAGGAAGTCTATCAAAGGCTCTACGATATCGATCAGCTCAAGTCCCAATTCTTTACGAATGTGAGTCACGAATTGAGAACACCGCTTACATTGATCATCGGTCCGACCCAAACCTTGCTCAAGGATCAGAGAATCTCTACCACACAAAGAGCCTTCCTTGAAACGATCGAAAGAAACTCATATACGCTTCTCAAACACGTCAACGATCTACTCGATCTTTCCAAATTGGAAGCCGGTAGAATGACATTACAATATTCGAATGCGAATCTTTCACAAGTGATTCAATACGTCGCCGCCCATTTCGATTCGGTCGCTAAGGAAAGGGGTATTGAATTCGTATTGAATCTTCCCGAATCTATTTCCGCTCAGATCGACGTGTCGAAATTGGAACGTGTGGTTCTGAACTTAATTTCGAACGCTTTTAAATTCGTCCCCGATCATGGTAAGATTCAATGTGAATTAAAAACGGAGGGAACCTCCGCTTGGATCGAAGTTTCGGACAACGGTCCGGGAGTGCCGGCGCATCTTCGGGAAAGAATTTTCGAAAAATTCCGACAAGGAGAGGAAGGCAACGCCCGCTCCTTCGGCGGAACCGGACTCGGATTGGCAATCGCAAAGGAATTCGTGGAATTGCATTTAGGTTCCCTTGGAGTTTTCGATTCTCCGTTGGGAGGGGCTCTTTTTAGGGTTCAAATTCCACTTGCCGCTCCGGTGACGGTTGACGATTCAACAATGGCCGGAACTGAGGAAATCGGACCGGCGATTCTGAGTAACGTTTACGAACTCAAGCGAAACCGGGAAGAAACATTAGAAGAATCTCATATATTTTACAATCGGCCCAAGGTCTTGATTGTGGAAGACAATCCAGAGATGCGCAAATACATCTTCGACACGCTTGCGAACGAATTCAATCTATCGCTTGCGGTGGATGGAAAACAAGGCTTGGAGAAAGCGATCCGCGAAAAACCGGATATCATCGTTACGGACGTTATGATGCCCGTGATGAGCGGGGATCAGATGGTGAAGGAGATTCGGAAATTACCCGAACTCGCAAATACATACATCGTCTTTTTAAGCGCGAAGTCGGACCAGAATTTTCGAGTCAAACTTTTACAGGAAGGCGCTCAAGATTATCTGATCAAACCGTTTACACCGGAAGAGCTTACCGTAAGAGTGCGGAATTTCACTCTTTTAAAAAAATCGATCGAAACACTCGAAACGGCCAACAAGGATATGGAAGCCTTTAGTTATTCCGTTTCGCACGATCTGCGCGCTCCGATACGAGGAATCGAAGGATTTCTAAATATCATTTTCGAAGATTTCGGTGAAAGCCTGGATCCGGAAGCGGTTCGTTTCCTCAAGATCATTCATAAGAATGTCTTATACATGAACGATTTAATCCAGGATCTTCTCAACTTCCACAGAATCTCGAAAATCGATCTGAAAACTCGGGTCGTCGATATGAACAATTTAGTCGAGGAAGTCATCCAGGTAGTTAAGGAAAATTATCCCGAAAAACATTATACGCTCCAGATTGAAAAGCTTCCGAACGCTCTGGCCGACGGAGCCAGTCTTAAACAGGTATGGATGAATCTGATTTCGAATGCGGTAAAGTATTCTTCCAAAAAGGAGGAGCCTACGATCAAGATCGGTGCGAAGCAATTGGACGGCTTTAACGCATACTTTGTCGAAGACAACGGAGTCGGATTCAATAGTAATTATGCGAATAAGTTGTTTAAGGTATTTCAAAGGCTCCACACGCAGGAAGAATTCGAAGGAACGGGAGTTGGCTTGGCGATCGTGGCAAGAATCATACAGCGCCACGGGGGGCAGGTCTACGCCGAAGGGATTTTGAATCAAGGATCCACGTTTTCCTTTACTCTCCCGAAATTATCAGGAAACGAAAAATATTAAGAGTATCCATAAAAGAATAACGAACGGGACTCACACTTATGAATAAATGGAAATTTCTTTTTTTAGAAGATTCATTGGTCGATTTGGAGCTGATCCAGAGACAGCTCAACCGGGCTAAAATCGATTATTATCCGATTCATGTGAGCGATTCCGAAAGTTTTTCGCAGGCCATCGTGGATCAAAAACCGCATCTGATCTTATCCGATTTCAGTCTGCCGAAATACGACGGATTCTCCGCTTTGAAGACGGCTAAAAAAATCTGTCCAGGAACTCCGTTCATTTTCGTATCGGGAACTTACGGAGAAGACGCCGCCATTCAAACCTTGACGATGGGAGCGACCGATTACGTTCTTAAGGATAGAATCGAAAAACTTCTTCCCGCGGTTCAAAGAGCCCTGCATGAAATCGAGGACCACGAGTTGCGAATTCAAGCCGAAAAGGAACGATACGAACTCGAAGAACAACTTCGGCAAAGTCAAAAATTGGAAGCGATGGGTGTGATGGCGGGAACTCTCGCACATGAAATCAACAATCCTTTGTTGGCGATCACTGAATATGCGGGGATGATCGCCAGAGGGGACATCGATCCGGAAAAAGCGAAACAACTCGCATCAAAAATACGGGATGAGAGCGCTCGCATTTCTACGATCATGAAAAACTTACTTCGTTTTTCAAGAGACGACAACAAGGGGACTTTGCATCCGGTCGATGTAAGCGAGATTCTTATCAAGTTGGAATCGATTACGCAGCAGATCTTTAAGATGAATCGGATCGATATCGGTTGGAAAAACGTCGAAACCGGAAATACGATTCAATGTAGAGAAGGACAAATCCTGCAGATTCTCGTAAATCTTATCAACAACTCGGTGGACAGCCTGAATCAAAAATATCCCGAATACCACGACGAGAAAAAGATCCGAGTCCGCGCTTCTTTCGTCGAAGAGGAAAAAAAGAAATACGCGCAGTTCGAGGTGGAGGATTTCGGAATGGGAATTCCGAAAGAAATTCAACGATCGGTTTTTAAGACATTCTTTACGACGAAGGCGGCCGACAAAGGAACGGGTTTGGGATTATCCGTAAGTTTGGGAATCGCAAAGGATCACGGAGGGAGTTTGAGTTTTGAAAGCGAAGTCGAAAAATTCACTCGGTTTCAACTAAGAATTCCTTTGTTTCATCCGAGTGCTCAGTAATATTTCCGTTTCTAAACAAGCATATTCACGACTTCTAAAACAGAAATCGTGAATATACGTTTCGCTTGTTTAAGGCTTTTTCGGCGCGAACTTCAAGAAGTGTTCCACTTCTTTTTTGCTTCCGACCACGAGAGTCGTACGCTCGTGCAATTCTTTCGGAGTCAGATCCAGAATTCTTTCTCCATAAACCGTGACTGCCATTCCTCCGGCTTGTTCAGCGATGAAAGCCATCGGAGCCGCTTCGTATAAAAGTCTCAGTTTCCCGTTCGGATACTTGGTCGATTTTGTATCGTTCGGATAGAGGAAGATTCCTCCTTTCAAAAGGTTTCTGTGAAAGTCCGCGACCAGAGATCCGATATAACGTCCGGATTGGGGTTTTCTACCGCCTTCGATGGACTTGATGTCGCGGATATAATTCTTCACTTCGTCGGACCAGTAGTTGTAATTTCCTTCGTTGATGGAATAGATTCCACCGGTTTCGGGCATCTGCATCTCCGGATGAGAAAGGATAAATTCTCCGCAGGAAGGATCGAGAGTAAAACCCGAAACTCCTTTGCCGGTGCAAAGAACGAGCATCGTAGAAGAACCGTACAACACATAACCGGCGGCTCTTTGACCGGAGCCGGCTTGTAAAAGATCGCCTAACGTTCCCGGAGTTCCTCCGGGGCTTTTTCGCAAGTGAACGGAAAAGATCGTTCCGATCGAAACGTTTGCGTCGATATTCGAGGAACCGTCAAGAGGATCGATTGCGATCGTATATTTACCGATTTTATATCCGTTCGGAACGGGAACGGTTTCTTCGTGTTCTTCGCTTCCTAAAATACAAAGGTGGCCGCAACGGGTCAGGGTATGATTGAAAACCTTATCCGCGTATTCGTCCAGTTTCATCTGGGTTTCCCCTTGAACGTTTACAACGTCGGTTGAACCGAGAATATTCTCCAAAAGACCCGCTTTCCGAACCTCGCGGGAAACGATCTTTGCGGCGTAAACCAAGTGGCTCATCAAAGCCGTAAAATCCCCCGTGGCCTGGGGTAACTTGAGTTGTTCCTCGATTAGATATTGGGAAAGACTCAATGTTTGTGTAGGATGGACAGACATAAATTCCTCTGGGAAAATGATTCCAACAGAGTTTTTCGACAGCCTCCGAATTCAAGCCGAAAAGCTTTCCTCAAAAGTCCGATTCTTACCGAAATCCCGTCTGAAATTTAAAGCTCCAAAAGAATCTTGCGATTTTAGGGAGAATCGGTTCCGATATTGTAAGGAGAAGGGAGCCTTATGGAATCCGCAATCAAACCGATCACGCAGAAATACAAACTCACCGACGACTTGTTCGAAGAATTTTCGGATCAGATCGTGCGGGATATCCGCAATTCCTTAAGCAACGAAATCGTGATCACACATTTCCGATTTCAGGATCTGTATTCGTATTTTAAACTTTTGGGGGAACAAAGATCGGGCGAAATCATGAAGGAACTCAAATCGATCATTCAAGCGCATCTCCGACCGTACGATAAATTGTATGTTCTCAGTCCACGGTCGATTCTTACGCTTTCTCCGGATTGTAAGACCGAAGTGGTGCAGGCGCGATTCGACGAAGTCGTCTTTCAGGTAAATCACCTCATCGTGGATTACGAAATTCAATTCATGGAATTGAACGCACCGATCGATACGATCGAACCGATCTGGAAACATCTTCTCGTTTCTTCAAAAAGTACATGACGTCCGTTAAGTGAAAAACTTTCGAACCGATGTACAAACTTCAACTTTTTGAAAAAGTTCTTCAGGGAATGAACGGTTGTACCGTAAATTTTCACGAGGCCAAACCTCGGAGGAAAGAATGGATCAAGCAGAAAAGTTCAAGAAGACCCTGGAACGATACATCGACTACAGAGGGATCGACATCATTCTCCATTTAAAAAACGGAACCGTGATCGAATTGGATAAAAATAGAAAATTAAACGGCGACGTGGTGATCAAAAACGGGAAATTTGGAATCGTGGCTGAAATCGAAATTTCCGAGATCCAAAAAGCGGAATTCTTTGCCGCTTAAAAGACCGAAAACCTTTCTCAAAGCGAAAAGAATTCTTGGAAAAACGGCGTCTTTTTGAGATTTTGTCGGAAAACCCTTGACATAATACCCCCTTTTTCTGGTATCGTAAATCTTGTCTACCTATTTCTTCACGGAAATCTGTGGTCATTTTGCATGCAATTTTGTCTCCGAAGTTTCGTTGTTCGGAGCGGCTATTAAAACGAAGGATTTAAAAATCGAATGGTAGGAATCATTGTAAAAGACGGAGAGTCGATCGAATCTGCTCTGAAACGTTTCAAACGCGACTGCGCTAACGCAGGTATTATGAGCGAAATCAAACGCAGAGAATACTTCGAAAAACCGAGTATCAAAAAGAAAAAAGCGATCGAATCCGCAAAAAGAAAAGCAGAAAAGAAAAAACGCCTTTTCTCTAAAAAAGACAAAGCTTGAGTCAGGGCTTTGTCCAACCCGGAATCGTTTGATTCCACGCATTTGAATCTATAACAACTATGTCCCTGCAGATAAAAATCAATGAAGATCTGAAAGAGGCGATGAAAGCGAAGAAAGAGCCTCATCTTTCCACGCTTCGTCTTTTAAAGTCCGACATCCAATACGAACTGACCAAAACCGGAGCGAAAGAACTCGGGGATGATCAAGTCATATCCGTCATCAAGAAGGCGTATGCGAAACGTTTGGATGCGATCGAGATGTATCAAAAAGCAGGGAGAAACGATCTCTTAGCGCAAGAAGAAGGCGAAGCTTCCGTTCTGAAAGAATATCTTCCGCCTGAACTTCCCGAATCGGAAATCATTGCAACAATCGACAAAATCTTTGCGGAAATGCAACCGACCGCAAAGGATATGGGAAAGGTCATGGGTCGAGTCATGGCCGCTTTCAAAGGAAAAAGCATCGACGGTACTAAAGTTTCGGCAATTGTCAAATCCAGACTTTCCTGAGTCTTAAAGTGAGCCCCCTTTGTCTAACAAAAAGGATTTCATCGATCGAGTTCACCGGGAAGTCCCCATCGAATCTTACATCTCTCGCTTCGTACCGCTTAAAAAGCGCGGTAAAAATTTCTTAGGACTTTGTCCGTTTCATCAGGAAAAATCTCCTTCGTTTAACGTTTCCGCGGAGAAACAATTTTACTACTGCTTCGGATGTAAGGCGTCGGGAGATTTGATCCGTTTTGTAATGGATTACGAGAGAGTGGATTTTTCCCGTTCCCTCGAAATTCTTTCCGAGTATTCCGGAATTCCTCTGGAAGAGAAAAACGCAAAGGTCGCGGAAATCTCCGACTTTTTGTATAAGATCAATCAAAGAGTTTCCGAATATTATCAGCATTTGCTCCATACGCCGGTCGGGAAGAATGCGCTCGATTATCTCAAATCGAGAGAAATCGAGGATTCTGAAATCCGTCTTTTCGGATTGGGATATGCTCCCGAAGGATTTGAAACTCTCGCCAAAGAAGTATTAAAGACCAAGGACGAAATTGCGGGTGCGATTCAGCTCGGACTTTTACGGGAAAAAGAAGCCGGAAACAACCGCCCTTACGATTTCTTTCGGGATCGGATCATGTTTCCAGTCTTGGATTTATCCGGAAGAACGATCGCATTCTCGGGAAGAATTTTAGGCCCGGGTAAAGAAGCGAAATACATCAACAGTCCCGCATCCGTTATTTTCGATAAGAGCCGAACCTTTTACAACTTTTTCAGAGCCAGAGAGGGCGTACGCAAGACAGGAGAAGCGATGCTCGTCGAAGGATATTTGGACGTGATCGGTCTCGTGAGAAGAGGTTATGAAAACGTGGTCGCATCCATGGGAACCGCGATCACGGAGAATCACATTCGAACGATGAAGAAATTCGCCGAAAAGGTGACCTTCGTTTTGGACGGGGATATCGCAGGAAAGAAGGGCGCTTTGCGTGCGGCCGAAATCTGTCTAAAAGAAGGAATGGAATGTTCGATCGTCCTTCTTCCGGAGGGAAAAGATCCTTTTGATCTTGCAAAATCCATGAGCAGACCGGAACTGGGCGAACTTTTGTCGGAACAAATTCAGGGTTCAGAGTTCGTAGTGGAAGAGCTTTTGGAAAACGCGGACTCTCGCGCGCTTCCCGAAAAGAAACGAAAGGCTCTGCAAAACTTGTATTCTTTTATTCAGAATTTGAATCGGGAAACCGACAAGCAGTTCTTTTTGGGACTGGGCGCAAACAAGCTCGGGATCAGCATGGACGCCGTTCTTCGGGATTTTAAAGGCGGAACGCCAAAGAATGGACCTGCAAATGCCGATACTAGATCTAACTTAAAGGAAGTTCAAGAGATCGCAGGTCCCGCGCTCGACTGTGAGAGAAAAATCATCTCGATGCTGGTCAAACATACGGGGCTTTTTTCCTATTCGGAAGAGATTTCTTCGATGGAATTCATGGATACGGCGAGTTCCTTTCTTTGGGATTATTTATACACGATTTATACGGGAGAAGGGGAAATTTCTCCCGTGCAGATTTTATCCTCGGAGCTTCCCGAGGATTTGAAGCGCGCTCTGGCTCCTTACTTGATGGAAGAAGATTCCGAAAAAGTCGAGCCGGGGGAACTTCATAAGGTTTTTAGAATTCTTCTTCTGCAGCAGAAGAAGTTTCGAATCGAGGAAAGAATTCGGGAACTCGATCAAAGAAGAGAACGTTTTTTTACGCCCGAGATCTTTACGGAACTCAGTTTTTACCGTAAGGAAAAAGAAAAGATTCTGGAACATATCCGGAGTCAATCGGCTACCACATAATTTAGAGGGAATGGAATGATGGAAAATCTACAAAGCATGCCTGAGGTTCAGAAGATCATATCTCTGGGCAAGGCAAACGGAGAAGTATCCTACGATGATATCAACGAGATCCTTCCCGACAAGATTCTGAACTCGGAAAAGATAGACGATTTTTTCACCCTCCTGCACGAGATGGGAATCGAGATCGTGGAAGAATATACCAGAAACACTCTGGAACCGGCTTCCACTCTCGTTCCTAAAGACGATTCCAAACCGGCTCGTAAGAAAAAAGAATCCTCTTCTTCCGCAAGCGGTTCGGAAGACCCGATCAAACTTTATTTAAGAGAAATCGGAAAGGTAAGTTTGATTTCCGGAGAAACGGAAGTCTTCCTCGCGAAAAGAATCGAGAAGGGGGAAAAGATCATCGAAGAGACGATCCTGAGTTCTTCCATTCTCAGAGCGAACTACATTAAACTTTTACCGAAGATCAGAAGCAAAAAGATCAAAGTCTACGATCTCATCCGCGTGGATAAGATGTATGCCCTCAACGCGGAAGAGGCGCATAAACTCGAAGAATTATTCTTTAAGAATATTCTCGTGATCCAGGAACAGGAAAAGGTTCTTCAGGAAGCGGTTTCCAAAATCAGAAAGTATTCCGAAACTTCCAAAAAGTTTAAGGAATTCAAAGAGAAGATCGACGCTTCCACAGAAATCATTCACAATGCGATCCGCGAACTCGGGGTTTCTCAAAAAGAGATTCAAAAAATTTCCCAAAAGATCAAGTCCATGGTCTTTCGGATCAAGGAAATCGATCGTCACTTCCTAAAGATCAAGGCGCAATACGGTCAAGACGTCCGCGATATCAAGGCGTTCAACCGCTTTATCGAAAAGAACGAGAAGTTAGACGACATCGAAGTCAAGATGGGCGTGAACATCGACGAAGTGCGCGAAGTCATCAAGGACATCCGCAACAACGAAAGAAAACTCCGTCGCATGGAACAGGAAGCCGGTTCAACCGTTCAAGAGATCAAGGATTGGGGCGAAAAGATCATCAAAGGGGAGAGAGAAATCTCTCAAGCCAAGAAAGAACTGGTTAAGGCAAACCTTCGTCTCGTGGTTTCGATCGCGAAACGTTATGCGAATCGGGGAATGCACTTTTTCGATTTGATCCAAGAAGGAAACATCGGTCTCATCAAAGCGGTCGATAAGTTCGAATATAAGAAAGGTTATAAATTCTCCACATACGCGACTTGGTGGATTCGTCAGGCGATCACACGCGCGATCTCCGATCAAGCGAGAACGATCCGCGTTCCGGTTCACATGATCGAACAGGTCAACAAGGTAATCCGCGAAACCAGATTGTTCGTACAGGAATTCGGTCGCGACCCGAGCAACGAGGAAATTGCGGAACGACTCGGCTGGCCTGTACAAAAGGTCAAGATGGTCAAGAACGTAGCGAGAGAACCGATCTCTTTGGAAATCCCGGTCGGCTCGGAAGAAGATTCCGAACTCGGAGATTTTATCCCGGACACCGAAGTGGAAACGCCCGTGAACGCGGCGGCTTCGAGCATTCTTGCCGAACAGATTCGTCAAGTGCTGCATACTCTGCCTGCACGGGAACAAAAGGTAATCCGTATGCGTTTCGGTTTGGACGATGGTTATCCGCAGACTTTGGAAGAGGTCGGGTATCAGTTCAAGGTAACGAGAGAAAGGATTCGTCAGATCGAAGCCAAGGCGCTCCGAAGACTCAGACACCCGTCTCGTTCGAAAAAACTGAAAGATTATATCGACGGTTGATTAAAGTTCCGACATATAGAGCGATCCATAGAGAGCTATATAGCCAAAAGCCCGCAGAGCGGGGAAAGCGTTGGCTCTTTGCAAAGCAAAGATATCGGATACATTCGAAAGGTAATGCTTTACCGTTGTTTTCTCGGTAGAACATCGCAAATAGTGAATGCTCACATCCATCGTATAACCCAGTGTGTCACTCTCTATGGATCGCGACACAGGGTGGGGCCATTTGAGTTTGTCGGAAGAGCGCTGTTCTTCCGACAAACCTTCCTAAGTTCAACGATACGACTTTCTTAAACTTTCAATCAGCTCGATCGCAGCGGTTTCCTCCGCCTTTTTCGTTTTGTCCTTCCACTTAAGCAGCTTTGACAAAATCGCGGAAACCGGAACCACCATTTTACGCGCCATTTCCAGATCTACGAAAAGAATTCTAAGTCTTCTTGCAAGAACGTCCGTGACGCCTAACGCGAACTCTTCTTTCACGGCGAACAAAACCTCTTCTTCGAAATACGGAATTCCTTTTCCTAAAAGTTTCGGCTTTTTACCCAAAATCTCGAAAACTTCGGTTCCGTAGTAATTCTGGAGACGTTTGGCGAATGTGGTATCAACTTTATAGGTAGTTTCAATCTCTTGGTAGAGAGTTTCCGAATAACCGGCGGCTCCCGGATAGGAATAAAACTTCGTAGAACATTCTTCACCTTCTTCGAGATTTCCGACTTGGATCAACTTATCCACGAGATCTTCCGCCATCTTTCTATAGGTGGACCATTTCCCGCCGCCCATCGTAACAAGTCCCGAATTCGAAACGAGGATCACTTCTTCCCTGGATATATTTTTCGTATCTTGGTTTCCTTCGGGAGAAATCAAAGGACGAATTCCCACGAAGACGGATAAGATGTCTTTCTCAGAAACGGGATTCTCCAGATATTCGTTCCCGGTTTCGAGTAAAAAGGAGACCTCGTTGCCGATCGGAAGAGGTTCGTCTCCCGGATTTTCAACCGGAGTATCGGTCGTTCCTAATATAACGTGATCTTCCCAAGGGATGATAAATACGACTCTTCCGTCTTTGGTTTTCGGAATGATCATCGCGGATTCGCAAGGGATCTTTTCTTTGGAGAAGACGAGGTGAATTCCTTGGCTCGGAGAAAGAACATTGAACGTTCTCGGATCGTCTAGTTTACGGACGTGATCCACCCAGACTCCGGTCGTGTTCGCGATCACCTTCGCATGAACAGGAAAGGTTTTCCCGGTTTCCAAATCCTTGAGATTCGCCCCGGTAAGTTTACCATTCTCCTTAATGAAAGAAACGAGCTCGACACGGTTTGCGACCACGGCTCCTTCTTTTTCAGCGGATCTGGCAAGAAGCACGTTCAAACGAGCGTCGTTGAACTGAGCGTCGTAATAGGTAATTCCGCCGAAAAGTCCGTCTCGTTTGATCGCACCGAATTCGGAGATCGCTTCCGATTTGGATACAGTTTTGTGAGAAGGAAGTTTGCCTCGGGACGCAAGAATATCGTATAAGGTCAGACCGATTCCGTAATACGGACGCTCGTAAAAGCGATATGCGGGAAGAACGAACTTCAGCGGTTTTACTAGATGCGGAGCATTCTCCAGAAGTCTTTGTCTTTCCGTCAACGCTTCATGAATGAGTTTAAAATGAAACTGAGCGAGATAACGAACCCCGCCGTGAATGAGTTTGGTGGAACGGGAAGAGGTTCCGGAAGAAAAATCCTTCTTTTCGATCAATGCGGTTTTATAACCTCGTTTGGCCGCGTCGAGGGCCGCACCGGTTCCGGTCGATCCGCCTCCGATTACGAGTATGTCAAAGGATTCCTTTTGCAGTTTCGAAATTTGTTGAGTTCGGTTCTGTTTTTCCATTTTGAGAATTCTTCCTGCTTTACAGGTTTCTTTCCCCCTACAAATTTGCATTAAGTTTCACAATCCAATCCGGATTTTTCTTTCATGGACATTCAAAAACAAATCGAAATCATCCGTCGCGGCTGCGTTGATCTGATCAGCGAAGAAGAATTAAAATCCAAACTTCAAAAAAAGAAAACGCTGAAAATCAAGGCAGGCTTTGATCCGACTGCGCCCGATCTTCACCTCGGTCACTTTGTTCAGCTCAAAAAATTAAAACATTTCCAAGATTTGGGTCACGAGGTTTCATTTCTTCTCGGAGATTTCACCGCGATGATCGGAGATCCGACCGGAAAGTCAGAAACCCGAAAAAGGCTTTCCCGGGAAGAGGTTTTGGAGAACTCCAAAACGTATCAAAGTCAGGTTTTCAAGGTCCTGGATCCCGTTAAAACGAAGATCGTATATAATTCCAGTTGGTGTTCCGGGATGAATTTCGAGGACGTGTTGGTCCTGAGTTCCAAATACAACGTCGCAAGAATGTTGGAACGGGACGACTTCAGCAAACGTTATAAGGCAGGCCAACCGATCTCGATGATCGAGTTTTTGTATCCTTTGGTGCAAGGATACGATTCCGTCGCTATGGAATGCGATGTGGAACTCGGCGGAACCGATCAAAAGTTCAATCTTCTTGTCGGACGCGATTTACAAAGAGAATACGGAAAAGAAGCGCAGTGCGTTCTGACACTTCCGTTACTTGTGGGATTGGACGGAAATAAAAAGATGTCCAAGTCGCTCGGAAACTACGTGGGAATTACGGAAGCTCCGATCGATATGTTCGGAAAACTCATGTCGATCAGCGACGATCTTATGTGGAACTACTTCGAACTTTTGACCGATCTCCCGATGTCCGAAATTTCATCCCGCAAAAACGGAATGGCAAAGAAGGAACTTCATCCGAAAGAAGTGAAGACCGAACTTGCAAAACTCATCATGGATCAGTTCTCTTCTCCTTCGGAAAACGAAGCGGCAATCGAAGAATGGAAGAAGATTCACAATCCTAAATCCAGAGCGGTCCCGGATGACATCAAAGAAGTAACGTTAGGCGAAGAATTCTTTGCGGAAACCCCCGAGCCCTTGCTCGTTTGGGTGTTGAGCAAACTTGCCTTCGTTCCATCCGTTTCGGAAGGAAGAAGACTCATCAAGGCCGGCGGATTGTATCTCGCGGAAGATAAAATCACGGACGAAAAAATTTCCATCCAGAAAGGAAAGGAATACCTGGTTAGACAGGGGAAAAAGGGCAAATTTTTAAAAATTCTTTCGTAAAAATGATTTGAAGGATTCGAATTTCCCGATTTCAATCGAACCTTTATGTTAAGCGAGGAAGAATCTTCAGAACTTTCACGGACGATTTCCGAGATCAAAAAAAGCGGAATCGAATCCGAAGTCATCGAACGAAAATTTCGTACGTTGCGGATTCTTTTCTCCTTGGGATTTTTTACGTTCCTCGGTGCAGTCTCGATTCTTACCCTAACGCATCGAATCTTCCGATTGGAAGCGACCGTTGAAAAACAAACGGTTCATATCACGAATCTCGAAGAAACCCTGACTTCTCTCCGGCTCGAAGAACAACAGCAAGAGGAAGAATTGCTCAAATTCAAATCCGATCTCTACGACGCGGTTCCGGACGGAGATTTATCTGATCAAGTTTCCGAGAACAAGGCTTCGCTCGAAGCGCTTCCCGGTTCGGATATCGGTAAAAATATCAACCGGGGAGACACTCGGTTTAAGGAAATCGCACTTACATTCGATTTAGGAACCGGAGAAGATCTCAAACTCATCTACGAATATCTTTCCCGTTTTCCGATCAAGATCACTCTCTTCGTTTCCAACGAGAACCCGGCGTTAAAAAACGGTTCTTTTTTCAGCAATACGAATCTCTATTATCTCAAGAAACTTTCGGAACTCGGAAATCGGGTCGTGTTCGGAAATCATACCTGGAGTCATTATAATATTCCCAGAAGTTTATATGAACCTTCTTTACGAAAACGAGCGCTCTTGAGTTACGTTTCGGACGAAATCCCGGACACGAATTTTCTGCAGCAGGAAATGAGAATGGTAGAGGAGAAGTTCGAATCCGTAACCGGAAAACAACTTACGAAATATTATAGATTGCCGTATGGCGGTTTCGATCCTCTGGTGATTCGGACCTTCGGAAAATTGGGATATTCCCACCATATCTTTTGGAGCAACAACTCGGTGGGCTCCCTGGATATTCCGGATTTCGTGTATAAGAAATTCATTTATAAGAAAGATCCCCAGACCGGAAAAACGAGAATTATGCCGAATCCGAACTACAAAACCAGAGCGGAAGCTTTGGACTTTTTGTATCGTTGGGAAGAGGCGGACAAAAACGGGATGAACGGGGCGATTATTTTGATGCATTTGGGATCTCCGAGACAATCGGAAAAGCTGATCTACATTCTTCCTGATTTTATTCAGGAAATGCTTTCTAAAGGCTACAGCTTTGTGACCATCCCGGAGATCATCAACACGCAGCAGGATTAATCGATCAAAATTTTGTTAGAGTTCCGACAAGGATCGAAAAGATAAGCTGACAAGATCTAGGTTTTCTGTTAAAGAAAAAATCTCAAATTCTTCCCGCAAAGCCCACCTCCACCACCCAATGAGGGCGGGGGCCTTTTCGAATATATTGTGGGGACTTACGACGAAGTCAAAGACTCCACTTTAGCTTTTGACCAACTGGTATGTCTTTGTGGGAACTCTTACAATAACCTCGGATCAATCAGAATCCGTCCAACTTCACTTGAATCTCTTTAAAGAAAGGATCCCAAACGTTTTCCTTACACCACTGAGCGTTCAGTTCCGTTTGCTCTACCTGATTCTGCCAGAGTCTGTATTTTATTGTTTTTACGGTCGTATTCGTCTTATCACCCGTAATCTGAAAGTAATATTTATGCGAGGCTTGAATGTCATGGCCAGTGGCGGATAAATTGCTGCTATACTGGTTTCCATACTGAGTTCCACTGATTAAGGTCATATTGAAGAAAGGAACTTTTTCGGTAACGATGATTCCCTTATCCTTTTCCACCTTTTCAACAGGAATCTTCAACTCATTCAAAGCGGCAAGGGTTGCTTTGAAAGTTTTCTCTTTTGAATAAGGGAAAGACTTCGTTAAGTTTTGGTTATAAAGATTTTCGTCGATCTTAGTTGCCGTTACACAGTTTGCAAACAACACCAACGAAGTGAATAAGAATACAATTCTTTTCAAGTGAAACTCCTAAAATAAAAATCAATTACTAAGGAGAAAACAAAGTGATAAGAGTCAAGAAAAAGAATTAGAAAGAGACATTTTGGAACACGGAGAACAAAGAAATGAAAAGAAGAAATAAAATCAAATGAATGAAGAATGAAAATTTCGACAAATTTAGAAAAGAGAATCAGCAACCATTTGGTCCCCAAATCTCTTTTCTAAATTGCAAGAGGATTCTTACTTAGTTCTACTCCACAACAAACGTTGGAATCTCGCCTGAACGTTATGCACCGTCTTGTATAAAACGGGAACGGCGACTAACGTGAGAAACGATGAAAACGCAAGTCCCCAACCGAACGCAAGCGCCATAGGAACCAAGAAAGGATCTCGTCCGCCGATTCCATACGCGGTCGGCAAAAGACCCAACACCGTCGTAACCGTCGTCAGTACGACCGGTCTGAGTCGTAATAGTCCTGTTTCGATCAAAATCGAATCGATGTCTTCGTTCGGTTTTTCGAGTTTGAGTTGGTTCGCAAAGTCCACGAGAACGATGGAATCGTTCACCACGACTCCCGCAAGACCTACGATTCCTAAGAATGCAAGAAAACCGAAGTATTCTCCATGTAAAACGAAAGCGAGAATCACACCGATCAATGAGAATGGAATCGAACTTACCACAATGACGGGCTGGATCAAAGAGCGGAAGAGGGAAGCGAGAATCATAAAGATGATGATGAACGCCACGAGAAAGGCCCTTCCCAAACTCGCAAGGGATTCTTCCGTGTCTTTATTTTCTCCGCCGAAACGCATCCGATAACCCGGATATTTATCCATAATTCCCTTGGAAAGTTTCGCAATTTCCGCGTTGGCTCTTCTCGTGTCTGTTTTGGTTTCATCCAAGTTCGCGGTCACGGTAAGAAGTCGTTTTCCATCCAAGTGATTGATGTTCGCAAATCCGGGTTCGCGAACGTAGGTTATCAATCTCGACACGGGAATCAGTTTCCCGAGTTGGTTGGCTACAAAGATATTGTTCAACGATCCGATGGACTTTCTTACGTCTTCTGGAAAACGAACCTTTACTTCTACTTCCTCGTCCGAACGTTTGATCTTGGTTGCGACGGTTCCTTGAAACGCTGTGTTGATCGCCTGTGCGACTTTGAAAACGGAAACTCCTGCGGTCGACGCAAGGGATTCACTGACCTTAATTCGAATCTCGTCCTTTCCTTCGTTAAAGTCGTCTCCGATATCGGTAACACCGGGAACCTTTGCCATCACGGACTTATATTCTTCACCGATCCGGATCAAAGTATCATACTCGTCTCCGCGAATCTCGATCGCGACCGGTTTTCCAACGGGAGGTCCGCCGGAAATCTTTTCAAAATCCAGAGCGAGCAGTTGTCCTTTAAACCGCGAGAATTCCGCTGGGAAAGCGGACAAATTGAAGGGTTTGTATTCTTCCTTTTTCTTTTCCGCTTCCTTTTTGCGGGTTTCTTCGAGAATCTTTACGGACTTTTCGTTCAAAAGCCAGATCGTCTTTTCTCGAACTTCGGATATGATTTCGTCGGTGGCCCTCTTTCTATTTTCTTCCGGCGTTAAATAAACGAGAACCTGAGCGTAATGTTTTCCGCGTTTGGTAAACGGATCGTTCGGATCTTTTTGAATGATTCCGACCCGAGTCACGTAATTCTCCACTTCTTCTTTCGAAACTTTTGCGAGTTCGTTTTCGAGAACGTGCGTAAATCGTTCCGTTTCCTGCAGAGACATTCCGGTTTGTCCGGTCAATTTGATCTGAAAGACATCCACGGAACCCGGAAAGAGTTTGAATCTTCCCGCGACCGCAAACAAAGCAAAACTTCCGATCAACATTGCGAAGAGATAGATAAAAATCTGAAGTCTGTGCCGCAGCGCGAACTTCAACAAAGGAAGATAATAGTTCACCTTGAGTTTGTAGAACCATCCGCTTTCCTCTTTGATTTCCCCCGAATGAAACTTATGTTTGTTGATATCGTATAAGTGGGAAGGGAGAATGAAGAACGCTTCCGATAAAGAGGCGAGTAACGCGATGATGACGACCAACGGAATGCTGTAGATGAACTTTCCGAAGATCCCGGTCATAAATAGCATCGGCGCGAAAGCGGCAACGGTCGTCGTCACGGTAGCCGTTACGGGATCGATGACTTCCGAGGTTCCTTTCAAGGCGGCCTCGTAGGCGGGCATTCCTTCTTCCATGTAACGATATACGTTCTCACAGATAATGATCGCGTCGTCGACCAAGATCCCCACGACGATGATCAAACCGAACATCGAGATCAGGTTCAAGGTCAATCCGAGATAATTCATGATGACGAAGGTCGCACCGAAGGAAACCGGAATTCCCAGCGCAGTCATCAATGCGACTCTCCAACCTAAGAATAAAAACAGGGAAGCAGTCACTAAAATCAAACCGCCCACCGCGTTGGACAAAAGAACGCCGAGCCTTCTTCGAATGTATTTGGAAAGGTCGTTTACGAACGCATATTCGAATTCTCCCTGAGAATTCTTTTTAAATTCGTCGATTACCTTTTTGGCTTCGTCCACGACGAGAATCGCGTCCGCTTTTTCCCGTTTGATGACGGTCAACGCGATCGTTTTTCTTCCGTTGACCTTATCGAGATATTCCGCTTCCTTTAAACCTTCGGTCACGGTCGCCACGTTGTCGATTCGGATCGAATTTCCGATCTCGTTCGAACGAATATGAACCCCTCCGATTTCCCGGGGAGAATCGAATTCTCCGATGGTTCTTAATATGACTTCTTTTTGATTTCCCGCGATGTTTCCGCCGGGAAAGTTAATATTACGATTTTTTAATGCAAAGATGACGTCCTGACTCGTGAGATAATGCGAAAACATCGCAGCTGGATTGATATCCACCTGCATCTCGGTTTCTCTCCAGCCCCGTTTGGAAATTCGAGCGACTCCTGGAATATCCTCCAGAGCCTGTTCCACGATCTTCGCCTGGGCCTTGAGACGTTTTTCGGCTTCCAAACTCATATCGTTGGAAGCGAGGCTGATGTCGATTTCGATGACGGGTTGTCTCGACGTTGTGATTTCCGTAACGAGAGGATCTTCCGCTTCTTCCGGGAGATCTTCCACTCGATCGATCGCGGACTTAATGTCGTCGACGACTTTCTGCGTATCCTTGGAATCCGGGTCCAATGTGATTACGATCCCGGAACGATTCTCAATCGATGCGGAACGGAATTCTTTGATTCCATCCACTTCCTTGATCGCTTCTTCCAGAGGTTTTGTAACCAGCTTTTCGATCTCGGAGGGAGAAGCCCCGGGAAACACCGTTACCACGCTTACGATATCGAAGTTGATGTTCGGGAAGGCTTCCCGATTCATTTTCACCGCGGTAAAACCTCCGATGAGAATGATCAAAAAGGTGAGAAGATTTACGAAGATACTCTTAGAAAGAAAGTATTCGACCAGTGATTTCATAGTTTTTGTTTTTTTAATCTAGAATGTTTGCGTTCGAGTCGAGAGTGTCGTTGAAGCCGAACAGTTTCGTATCCTTCAATCGATCCACGTAGAGAACTCCTAATAAATGATCGCATTCGTGTTGATAGACGACCGCTTTGTAACCGTCGATGACCTCGTCGAAACGGTTTCCTTTTTCGTCCATCCACTGCATGCGGATCTTATTGGGTCTTTCCACGTAACCCCTCATTCCCGGAACGGAAAGACATCCTTCCCAAAAACCGGAACTATCCTTGGTAAGAGGCGTGATCGTCGGATTTAAGATGACTCGTTCGGGAACGTCCGGCGTTCCCGGATAACGCTCGTTATCCTCCGAGCCAACGACTACGATCTGCTTGAGAATTCCGATCTGAGGCGCGGCAAGACCGACTCCTTCCGCGTGACGCATCGTATCGAACATATCGCGGAGAAGCTTTTTGAATTCTTTGGTTTGGATCTCGTCTTCTGTAACGGGTTCCGAAACTTGGCGGAGAATCGGATCTCCCATTCTTAAAATTTTTCTTACTGACATACTTAAAAACCAGGTTCTATCTTAAATTTTGACTTTTTTTGGACAGAAGAAATCGGCACATCCGCAAGAATTTTCATAAACAAATCCTTCAAGATCGGTTGAACCGATTTGGAATCCGACGCTTCGATCCGAAAGACCGAAAACTTACCGAGAGTTTCTCCGAAGTTTCGAATCTGTTTCGTAATCGGTTCGGATTTTTTCGTAAAAACGATCGATGGTAAAAATCCGGAATCGGTTAAACCGACATGGAAACTTCTTTCCATCGAATCGTAAAAGGAATGCAGCTCGCGCGACAACAAAAACCACGGGTTCCAGGGAAAACGTTCCAGAATCCAATCCACGTTTTTCGGAAGCCAAGGAAAACCATCATCCGGTTTAAAAAACGGAGGGTTTAGAACGGAGGCTGCTTCGATTTTGGAAGAATGTCTCTGCAAAAGGTCGAAAACCATTCCGGAAAACAGGCCTTCTCCGATGAGTTTCACCTTTCGTTTGGAAGCGACAATTTCGCGGGAAATCGTTTCAATCCACGTTTGATAGTCGGGAAAATCGACTTGGACCTTGTCGGTCGGCAATTCTACGATTCGCACGGAATACGAAGACTCGAAGGGCTCCGCGTATAACGTTCTGCCCGGAAAGGAAAAATCAGGGATTAAAAGGAGAGGATCGAGATTCTCCTCGTTCCTGCGACGGATTTGGATCGGGCTTTGCATACGGACACGCAACGGGTTTGAATTTCTTACCGAGCTTTGTCATTCTACGGGAAATAGCGATAAAAAAAGAAACGGGCAGCTTCTTTCCGGATTGAGAATGGCCTGAGAAATCATACAATACAGGTTCCGAACGGATTTCTTTGGAGTTATAGAAGCGGAGAAACGGAGAAGGAAGCGAGCGTAAAAGAGTTTGACAGAGGGCTGAAAGTTTAAAAACTCAAGTGGCGGAAAGTGCAGGGTCTGGAGACGAGGGGAATCGAACCCCCGACCTTTTGAATGCCATTCAAACGCTCTCCCAACTGAGCTACGTCCCCGCTGGGAATCAGGTTTTTACCGAATTCTTTGAAGTCAATACAAATACAGGAGTGGTAAGGATGAGTGAGTCGATCGAGGATTTACAAAAAAAATTAAAAATCCAAAACGATATTATCAAAGGATATGAGAAGGTTTTAAGACTCAACGAGCAGGAATTGGAGAACGCGGACGAAATCATCCGTATGTATGAAGGCATCATTCAATATTCCGGAAGAGAGTTGAAGGACGCAAAAGAAGCGTTCGACGCGACCAACGTAGTCACCAATCTTTCCCGGGAAGAACTGATGGGAGCGTTGACTCGCATTAGAGAATTAGAAAATGCGAATAAGAAACTTCGGGAAGAATCCTTAAAGTTTCAGGCCGGCTGAACCTCTGCTTTGATCTCGAGCAAAAAACAGGATTCTCTCCTCAGACAGAGTTCTGATGGAAACCTTTACCTGGAAGACAATCCGGGTTTGACGATCGTTTTCGAATCCCTCCTCACGGAAATCATACAACTTACTTCCGCTCAATTCGGTATTTTCAGTTTTCGTCAGGAAGACGGAAGCCTGAAATCCATTTTAGGAAATCCCCCGCCGAAAGCGATCGACGAGGCGAGTCTCGTCTCCGAATTCTGTTTTAAGACCGGTCAAGACATCAATCTGAAAAAAGGGGAAACTCCGAGCAAGCTGATCCCTCCCTTGCAACAGAACACCGTCTGCTGCGTGTTACACGTTGGCGAACTCGGACCCTCTTCCTTCGAAAATCAAAAGAAGATCTTCGGCACGATCTTTCTCGGAAGACTAAACGACGGAGGAGGAGAATTCAGAGAATCCGACTTCGAACATCTGCGCGCCACGACCAGAATCATCTCCGATCTTTTGGAGGAATCCTTCGTTTCGGGAGAATCCTCTCTCGTAGTTCTTTCTTTGATGACTACGTCTCGGGTCGCTCTTGAATCGGTGCAGATCCGAAAACAAACCGATCGTTTCGACTTTTTGTTAACCGAAATCATCCGCGTATCGGGATTAATCAATAAGTCCCTGGATCTTTCTCAGCTTTTGGAAGCGATCATGCTTTCTTCCAAGTCCGTGTTTCGAACCGAAGCGTGCAGCGTTCTTCTTCTAGACGATACGAAAGAATATCTCTACTTTCATACTGTCTTGGGAGAAAAGAAGGACGAGGTCACAAAGGTGCGCGTCCCCGTCGGCAAGGGCGTCGCGGGAATGGTCGTTCAAGACAAACAACCGATGATCATCAACGATGCGATGAACGATCCTCGTGTGTATCGGGAAGTGGACAAGGCCTCTCACTTCGTGACGAGAAACATCATGGCGGCTCCGCTTCTCGTGGAAGGTCAGGTGATCGGAGTCATCGAAGCGATCAACACGATCGATCGAACGTTTTTTACGGAGAATGACCTAGAACTCTTCCTGAGCTTTTCGGGAACGTCGGCGCTTGCGATCCAAAAGACCGGACTTCTCCAGAACTTGGAAGCGGCCAACAAGGATCTGAGAAAGAAAGTTTCCGAGCTGGAAAGTTTATTCGAACTTTCGCAAGTGGTTTCTTCGGCTAAGAATCAAGCAGATCTTATGAAACAATCCATCCCCGTGATTCACAGCGAGATGGACGCGAGTAAAACGGGAATTTTTCTCATCAACCGCAAGATGGGAATTCTCACTTCGATTTCTTACACGTCGGAAAAGACCGTGGAGATTTTCAGAACGACGGACTATCAGGGAAGTTTCATCCATCGTTCCATCGAAGAGGAAAAAACGACCGTCAAAGAAGACATTCAAAATTTTGCATTTACTCACGAACTCGATCTGGAATACCTCAAGGGATCCTATATCATTCTCCCCTTAACCCATCAGGGAAGAAGCGCGTTCGGAGCGATCACGGTTTCGGATCGGATCGACAAACTTTCGTACAACTATTCCCATCTGAGATTGTTACAGACCTTTGCGTCTTTGATCGCGAGAGGACATGAAACCCTCAAACTGCAAAACGAAATGATCTCTAGAAAGGCGATGCAGCGCTCCCTCGAACGGGAGATCGAGATCACTCGGGAAATCCAAAAGAACATTCTTCCCGAATCGAAAGCGTTTCGTTCCAACTTCGACTTAGGGGTGAGGTCCGTTCCTGCAAAGGAAGTCTCCGGAGACTTTTACGATTACTACCAATATCAGGACGGACAGTATTCCTTTTTGGTTTCGGACGTTTCGGGTAAGAGTTTGCCTGCGGCGATCTTTATGGCGATGAGTTCCTCCATCATCCGAACGCTCGCGAGAAACCACGATTTGGATCCGGAGGATATTCTGGGACAAGGGAACGCTCTCATCTACGAAGATTCACACAACGGAATGTTCGTAACGACCTTCTTCATCCATTACAATCCCGCTATATTCACTTTGGATTATGCGTCCGCCGGTCACAACGATCAGGTGTTGATCCGCAAAGACGGAACCTGGGAACTCATCAAAGGTTCCGGTCCGCCTTTGGGAGTGATTCCTTCCGCGAGTTACAAGGGGGGAAGTCTGATCGTGGAACCGGGAGACATGGTCATTCTTTATACGGACGGAGCGATCGAAGAGAAAAACGCGAACGACGAAGAATTCGGTTTGGAACGGATGATCCGCGAAATCATCGCGAGAAAACATCTTCCCTCGAATCAGATCATCGACGAACTTTTCGGCTTGGTCAGAGAATTTTCGGGAACGCCCGAACTCTTCGACGACTTTACCGTGATGATCCTGAAGTTCAACGACGACTATCAGTTCTCCCGAGTTTTCGAAGCGAACACTTCTTCGATTCCGTTGTTCCGGGAATTCGTCTACGAAACGATCAAAGTAAGAAACTTGGAAGAATCTCTGAGAGACGATATTCTTTTGGCGTGCGACGAAGCGGGTACGA
This sequence comes from Leptospira yasudae, assembly GCF_003545925.1. Classification (NCBI taxonomy): domain Bacteria; kingdom Pseudomonadati; phylum Spirochaetota; class Leptospiria; order Leptospirales; family Leptospiraceae; genus Leptospira; species Leptospira yasudae. Next base: position 355,511 of record NZ_QHCU01000005.1, read on the forward strand.
ATATCGTAATGCACGGTTACGAAAATACGGAACTGAAAAATCCAAAGTTCGAATGTAAAATACGCTTTACAGGGGACTGGATCACCATTGTATTAATTGATTCCGGGAAAGTCTTTCAGAGAAAGGAAGTTCAAGAACCTTCCATCGAGGACAATCTAAGCGGCAAACGAAAGGGTGGATTCGGAGTCTATCTGATCGAAAAGCTGATGGATTCAGTCGATTATTCCAGCGAAGGCGGGAAGAACGTTTTAGTTCTCAAGAAGAATTTTCAACACAAGGCTTCGAATGGAAATCACATCTGAAATTAAGAATCGCTCCAAAATCATCCACTTGATCGGAAACCTCGACGTTCACAACACACATAGAATCGAATCCGTTTTTATGGATCAGATCAAGACCGGAAATTCTCCCGTACTGGTTTTGGATCTTTCTTCCGTCGAATTCATTTCTTCCGCTGGACTTAGAATCATCGTAGCTGCTCTTCGAATCTGCAAGGAACGAGACGTGGAACTTCGTCTCGCGGGAATCAAACCCGCCGTAAAAAAAGTATTCGAAATCATCGATATGAATTCCATGTTCAGCATCTTTGAAACTCTAGAATCCGCCATAAAATAGTTTTCCGCTTCGGAACATATGCGAATTTAACTTTCCCGAGAATCCTTTCTTTAAAAACTGGATATATTTCATTCCATTTAAAGGTTCTCGCATGTCCGAAGCAAAATACTCACTGGAAAATCCATTCCAATCCACGTCCGAACCTGACGCTCCGAAACCCCGCGGTCTTTACGAAGAGGCCAACGAGTTAGGTAAAGAGCTCCTGAGCAAACCGCTCGCGGGAGGAGGGGTCGACCGGATCCTCGTTCAACATTCGAAAGATCGAATGACCGTTTGGGAACGAATCAAAGTTCTTACGGAACAAGAACCGAATATTCTCTATCAAAACTGGGGCAAAAGTCTCGACGGAGCTTCTCTCGTTACCGGAATTTTAAACATCAACGGAAGAGACGTTGCGATCTACGGTCACGACTTCACGCTCCGCGCGGGTTCCATGGATGCGACCAACGGAAGCAAACTCGCGAGACTCATCTACATGGCGGGAGAACACGGAATTCCTCTGATCGGAATGAACGACTCCGCGGGAGCTTACGTTCCGGCGGGAGTGGGCGGACTCGACGGATACAGCGAGGCGTTTACCGCTCTGAGAAAAATCAGCGGCGTCGTTCCGAGTTTGATGCTCATGTTCGGATTCAACGCGGGGGGCGGTGCGTATCTCCCTCGTCAGGGATCGTTCATGATTCAATGCGAGAACACATTCTTCGGTTTAACAGGACCGGGCGTCGTTAAGTCCGTCTTAGGAGAAGATATCTCCGCAGACGACTTAGGCGGACCTAAGGTTCACGGACAAAGCGGGGTTGTCGATCTCATAACCGGAGACGAATTGGGATCTCTTAGAACCGCGCTTCGACTTCTTTCGTATCTTCCCGATAACAATCATTCCTTCGCTCCGTTCCATCCGACCTCGGACCCTACGGATCGATTCATCTACGAAGAAGAGATTCTTTTTAAAAAGACGTTCAACTCTCCGACGGGGATGAATACTCCGTTCGATATCACGTTGTATCTGCAGAACATCTGCGATCACGGTCAGTATTTCGAAATCCAGCCTCAGAGATCCAGAAACCTCGTAACCGCTTTCGGAAGAATCGGAGGACACGTGGTCGCGTTCGTCGCGAACAACTCGGCGGTTTCCTCCGGTCAGATCGACATCAACGCCGCGAGAAAGGGAACGCGCTTTATCCGTTTCTGTAATCTCTACAACATCCCGATCGTGTTCCTCGAAGACACGACCGGATTCTTACCCGGAAAAGAACAGGAACAAAACGGGATCGTTCTCGAGGGAAGAAAACTCCTCGATTCGATCATCGACATCCGCACACCTCGTTTAACATTGATTATTCGAAATGCGTTCGGCGGCGCTTACGCATGTTTCAACTCCTATCACGTGGGAGCTGACATGGTGTTTGCGCTTCCTACGGCGAGAATCGCCGTGATGGGACCGGCCGGAAAAGACTACGTCTACAAGGACGAGGTTTCCGCGATCCACAGAGAATATCAGGAAAACGTAAAGAAGGGAATGTCCGAAAAAGAAGCGATCGTAGTCCGCGACAAAAAACTTCAGCTTCTTTCCACACAATACGAACGCGAACTGATGAATCCGAAGGAAGCCCTTTCTCTCGGTTCCGTTTCCAGAATCGTTCTTCCCGGAACGACCAGAAGCATTCTCTTCCAGAACCTGGATTATTTAATCCGACATTACAAACCGGCTCCGTTGTCCGGACCTCAAAGGGAGTTTGAGTAATCGACATGATCGACTTTCACAACAATCGCATTCAATTTCACCAATCCAATTCCGCTTGGATCCGTTCCTTCTCCTTGGAATCGATCAAATGTCTGATCGTATGCCGGGGACCGGTCCGAAAAGAAGCAATGGAAATTTTCGACTCGATCGGAATTCGGGAATACGGAATTTTACTTTCCGAAAAGGATTCGGTCGTTTATCCGATGGCGCTCGCTCCGGAGCTCAGAGGATTCCGTTTTCCGAACAATATCCACAGGGTTCCCGATTACATGGGAGCCGGTAAGGAAGAAAAAGTTCAGAGAATCGAACAGATCATCTCCATCGCCAAAGACAATAAATATACTCATATCTTCGCCGGTTACGGTTTTATGGCGGAGGATTCCGAGTTCATTTCCGCCATCGAAAAAAGCGGAATCGTTTTTATGGGACCGGCTTCCTACGTCGCGGACCAGGCCGGTTCTAAAGACGCGGCAAAGAGAATCGCGAGACAACTCAACGTCTCCGTCACTCCGGGTGTGGACAACATTTCTTCCCTCGCGTTACTTGCGAAAGCACCCGATGCAAAGGCTCTCGAAAAATTCGCAAAAGAGAAGGGAATCGATTTTACGTTCGATTCTTCTCTTCCCTTGGAAGTGAACGCGGAGAACTTGCTAGAATTAGGATATTCTAAAATTGTAGAACTCGTAACGATCGCCGATCTTCAGGCGGAAGCGGAAAAGGAAACGAAAAAAATCTGGGAGAAATATCCTAAGAATCGAATTCGTTTTAAATACATCGGCGGGGGCGGCGGTAAAGGACAACGGGTCGTTTCCAAAATCGAAGAAGTGAAAGGCGCGGTTCAAGAAATTCTTTCCGAGTCGAAAGTGACCGCTCCGGGAACGAACAAAAACTTCCTCATCGAATTAAACATCGAAAACACAAGACACAACGAGATCCAGCTTATCGGAAACGGAGAATGGTGTCTCGCACTCGGTGGGCGGGATTGTTCGGTGCAGATGCACGAACAAAAGCTTCTCGAAATCTCTCTTACGCAGGAATTGTTAGAAAGAGAAATCTCGGCTTGTTCGGCAACTCAACCGAAAAAAGCGGAAGTTCTCAAAGGAGATTTGAAAGTTCTTCGCGAAATGGAAGAACAATCCGAACGGTTCGGAGCCGCCGTAAAACTCAACAGCGTTTCGACTTTCGAATCCATCGTGGAAGGAACCAATCACTTCTTTATGGAAGTGAACACTCGGATTCAGGTGGAACACAGAGTCACCGAGATGGTGTATTCTTTGAAGTTCAAAAATCCGGAAAACGCCAACGAGTTTTTCGTTGTGGACAGTTTGATCGAAGCGATGGCGCTGCTTTCCCTTCACGGAAAACGTCTTCAGAAACCGGAAAGAATTCTCCGTTATCCTTCGGGCTCCGAAGTTCGTATCAACGCGACCAACAAAGCGATCCAACCTCATGCTGGCGGGGTCATTATGAACTGGTCCAAACCTTTATCCGATGAAATTCGCGACGACCAAGGAATCAGCATCCGCAACCCGGATACGAATTTATTCGTACATTATAAAGTTGCCGGAGCTTACGATTCCAACATTGCGCTTTTGATCACTCACGGAGAAAACCGTAAGGACAATTTAATCCGACTGGGAAACATCCTGAGAAAAACGGAACTCAGAGGTTTCGATCTGTCCACGAATCTTTTGGTCCATTACGGTTTAATCAACTGGATTCTCGGAAAAGACGCGATGTTCAAACCTTCCACAGCGTTTATGATTTCCTACCTTGCGGGAGTGGGAGCGGTGGAAAAAATCGTGAAGGACGTGGATCTTGAAATCGCTTGGAAAAAGATGATTTCAGAAGCGTCTTCTCCCGAAGTCAAAAAGGTTCTCAGTAGAAAGCTTACTTTGATTACAAGGCCGATCGGAGAAATCCTCAAAGACGCGCATCTCGTAGCCGGATTCCTAGGTTATCATTTAAACCGATCCTGGAAAATTTCAGGTTCAAAAGTGGAATGGCTCCGTAACCCGATTCACATTCTTGCGGACCTTTATCACTATTTGAATATGGAAGCGGATCCAAACCTTCCTCCTTCGGAGCAGATTTGGGATCACGATAACGAAATTCTCCAAAAGGCTCTTTCTTTCTATCAGGAGCTTTCCAAGAGAAGCGGAATCGCCGCGGACTCCATCGAATTGGTTGCAACTTTGAATACAGGCAAATCCATTTCCGGCGTGGATGCGGGAACTCTTCCTTCCGTTCTGCATTCGCATAACGGCTTTCAAGCGGGACTCGAACTTCTAAAACTTCTTCCAAACATAGGACTGAATTCAGGTTTTTACAATCTGGAAGTGGATGAAAAATTGGAAGCGATCATTCCGGATGAATTCAAAAAGGCGGAAACGAGAGACGCATTCATCAAGTTTCTTGCTCCGGCACCGAAAGCGAGTTCCGATGAAATCGTGGCTCCGATGGGAGGAATGTTCTATTCCAAAGAAGCTCCGGATCTTCCTCCGATGGTCAAAGTGGGGGATCATTTCAAAGCGGGACAACCTCTGTTCATCGTCGAAGTCATGAAGATGTTCAACAAGATCTCGGCTCCTTTCAGCGGAACCGTGAAAGAGATTTTGTTAAACGACAGCGACGGAAAGATCATTTCCAAAGGTCAGACGATTTTCAAAATCGTTCCGGATGAAGTCATTCATATCGAGACCGAAGCGGAAATCGCGGATCGAAAAAAGAAAACTACGCTCAGTTTGGTTTAAAAATTCTTTCTCGCGGATCGCAGAAAACGAAGGCGAACTCGAATCGGGTTCGCCTTTTTTATGTTGGAGAGCGAAGGGATCGAAACGGTATAACACGATGAGCGCACTTGCACGTTAGGTGCGCCGATCGATTTTGTGTTGCCTTTTCATGCGAGCAGTCAAAAATTCTGAACTTCCTTTACTATCTTCGATAAAGGAAGAATCGTATCTACTGCACCTTTCAAGATCGCTTCCTTCGGCATTCCGAAAACGACACAGCTTGCTTCGTCCTGTGCAATCGTAGCGGCGCCGGTTTGTTTGATCTTTAAAAGTCCGTTCGCACCGTCGTTTCCCATTCCGGTCATAATGATTCCTTTCGCATTCTTACCCGCGACCTTTGCCACGGAGTTGAATAGGATATCCACCGAAGGCCGATGACGATTGACGAGAGGTCCGTCCAAAATACGGATATGAAACTGCGCGCCGCTTAGATAAACCTCCATGTGTTTGTTTCCGGGGGCGATGTATGCGGAACCGAGCTGTATTCGATCTCCGTCCTTCGCTTCCTTGACTTGAATCTTGCTGATTTGATTCAGACGATTCGCAAAGGCTTCGGTGAATTTTTCAGGCATGTGTTGAACGATCACGATTCCGGGACAATGAACGTCCAATCGCGTAAGAATGTATTCAAGCGCCTGCGTTCCTCCGGTTGAAGTCCCGATCGCAATCAACTTATCCGTCGTACTGATCTTGGAAAAATCCGCTTTGGTCTGTTTGTGAGTTTCAAAAAATTTGGAATCCCCGTTTTGAGAAGCATGAAGTTTGATTCGCGAGCCGGAAGCGTGTGCGGCTTTCACGGAATCGGTGAAAAGAATTTCGGATTCTTCCAGAAAATTTTTTAATCCGACCTTCGGTTTTTCGATGATGTCGATGGCTCCGAGTTTCATTGCCAGAACGGCGGTTTCTGATTCTTTTTCCGCCAAGGAAGAACAGATAATCACGGGGGTCGGCTTTTCGGACATAACCTTTTTCAAAAAGGAAATCCCGTCCATGCGAGGCATTTCAACGTCGAGGATAAAAACGTCCGGCCAAACTGCGGAGAGTTTTTCAGCCGCAAAAATCGGATCGGAGGCCGAGCCTATAATTTCGATTTCGGAATCTTTACTCAAAATTTGAGCGAGAACCTGACGAACAACCGCGGAATCGTCTATGATAAAAACCTGAATCACGGCGACTCCGGCCTTTCCACATAAATCTCACCGTCCCAAAGAGTAAAATAAATTCGCCGATGGGAAAATCCCCCCAGATCTTCGGAGGTGATCGGGAGGTGATTCGCATTTAATAAATCCTTAATGGAGTGTATGTTCTTCATTCCTATATCTCGGACCGATTTGATCTCCAGAAGTTTCTCCTCGTCGCTGGAAAACATCGAAGCGCCTCCGAAAAGTTTGATTTGGTATTGCCCGTTTCGTCCTCCGGTTTGTTCGATCTTTTCGAAAAACAACCGGATCGCGTCGTCCGCATATTTCGCGTTTAAAGTATTATCCGTATCCGATACGGGACGAGAAGGGAGCATAACGTGCGCCATTCCCCCGTACAAAAGCGACGGATTCCAAAAACAAATTGAAACGCAAGACCCGAGCAGGGTTCGAATCCGAATATTTCTTCTCCCCCAAAAAAAGCCTCCGGGTTGTAAAAACAAATCCCGAACTATATCCGGTTCCGTCATGCTTTCTCTGCCAACGCCTCCGCAGATTGGTTTTCTTCCAGAGAAGTCAATTCTTCCAGATTTAGAATTTTATCCGTGTTGAGGATGATGATAAATCCGTTCTCCTGACGGGCCATCCCCAATATGAAATCCACTTTGATCTTGGAACCGAACGTAGGGGCGGGCTCTATATCGTTTCCCGAAATCGAAACGACTTCGTTTACGGATTCGACAAGGATTCCTAAATCCGTTTTCTCCTTTCTATCTCCGTCTAGTCCCGAATGAAGTTCGACTATAATCACGCAGGTTTTCCGATCAGGTTCGATCTTACTCTTAAAGAATTTATGCTTTAAATCGACGACAGGAACCACATTGCCTCGCAGATTGATCACGCCCGGTATGAACTCGGGCATCAGCGGAACCGTAGTCAAACCGGAATATTCGATAATTTCCTTGATATGCAATATTCCGATTCCATAATATTCATCGCCAAGACAAAACGTCAGAAACTGATTTTCTTCCATGGAGTTCATTCGTCTTCCTCTTCAATATTTTTCGAACTTATCCGCAAGAGTGGATACTCGCGTAGCGTCCGCTTTCGGTTTCGCAGTTTCCCGTTTTAAACTTGCCGAAGAACTCTTTAAGATTCCTCCTCCGTTGGTCATTCGTTTTCCGTCCGTTTCCAATATCTTAAAGAACAAGACGGACTCTCTCAGCTGTTCCGCTTGTGCGTTCATCTCCTCTGAAATGGCGGCCAATTCTTCCGAAGCGGATGCATTCTGCTGCGATACTTGATCCAATTGTCCCATCGCCTTGTTGATTTCGGAAACGCCCGAGGCTTGTTCGTCGCTAGCGGCGGTAATCTCTTGGACGAGATCCGCCGTTTTACGAATCGACGGAACAATTTGAGATATGAGTTCTCCGGCCCGTTCCGCAATCGCAACGCTACTTCCTGCTAAACTGCTGATTTCGTTCGCGGATTTTTGACTTCTTTCCGCCAATTTACGAACTTCGGAAGCTACAACCGCGAATCCTTTTCCGTGATCTCCGGCTCTAGCGGCTTCGATCGCTGCGTTTAACGCGAGTAAGTTGGTTTGATAGGCGATATCCTCGATGATACTGATCTTTTCCGCGATCTGTTTCATCGCTTTTACGGTTTCAATCACCGATGCCCCGCCTTCTTCCGCGTCTTTCGAAGACTTGGAAGAGATCTGTTCCGTTTGACGAGAATTCTGCGCGTTTTGATCGATGGACGCGGTCATCTCCTCCAAGGAAGAAGTCGTTTCTTCTACACTCGCGGCCTGTTCCGAAGCGCCCTGACTCAAAGAATTGGCGGTGGAAGAAACTTCGCTCGCGGAAGTCACGAGACTCGAAGAACGAACGATGATGTCGCCGATGATTTCGTTCAGTTTATCCATCGTTGTGTTGGAGTATTCCTTCAACTTTCCGAAAGTTCCGTGATATTCGTTCGTGATTTTTTCGGTTAAATTTCCGGCGGAAATTCGTTCCAATGCGTCCACAACCTCGTTCAAACCTCGATTGCTTACTTCCAAAAGCTGATTGAGCGATTGACTCAAATTCAAAAAGAATCCGCTTTTCGTTTCCAAGGAAATTCGGGTGCTGAAATTCCCCTTAGCCGCGGCATTTACGATCTCTTCCACTTCCTCTTGTACTGCGAGTTGGTTCGTAACATCCGCCCATTCCACTACGGAGCCGAGTCGTTTACCGCTCGCGTCCAAAATCGGATTCGCGATCAAATCAAAAGTTCTTACGCCGATCTTGATGGTGGCCTTATGAACCGTGGTGAAACTATTCAGCAAACCTCTTTGATGCGTCGGATTTTTATGGAATTGATCGATGCTCGATCCGATCAACGCTTTGAGATCGAAGTGGGCGAATTGTTTTTTGATATCCGCTTCCCCGAACTGAAACATCTGTATGACCGCCTTGTTCATATAACGGATATTGAATTCGTTGTCGGCGATCATCACGTTCGTGGAAGTGTTGTCCAAGGCGACTTTGACCCGAACCAACTCTTCGTTTTCGATGCTCCTTTGTTCGGCGATTTTGTTTTGTTCGGTAACGTCGCTCCATTCGACTACGGATCCTAAGCGGTTCCCTTTTTCGTCGATGATGGGATTTGCGATCAGGTCAAAAGCTCTTCCTCCGATATTGATCGAAGAACGGAACGTATCCGTAAATTTTTCGAGAATTCCCCTTTGATGAGCCGGATTCTTATGAAAACCGTCGATATTCATTCCTATCAACTTGGAAGGATCGAAGTTGCCGAATTGCTTTTTGATATCCGCTTCCGCCGTCTGAAACATGGCGCGGATCGACTTGTTCATATAAACGATGTTCAAACTTTTATCGGCCATCATGATATTCGTAGTTACGTTATCTAGGGCGGTCCGCATCCTTAAAAACTCGCGTTCCAAATTTAGGATCATTCGTTGACTGCTGCGGTTGAACCACCAAAGCAGGGCGACCAGAAGGATTGAAATTACGGTATATTCAACAATCGTAATCCAGAAAGAATTCTCCGTTGCAGCTGGAATCGCCGATGTGGTTTCGCTGTATTTTAGAAAGTGACTCAAAATTTCCGATTTCACTTCCCGAAACGAGGAAAGATCCTCTGAAAAATCTGCGCTCAAAAACGAAGGAAGATCTTTTTTTAAATCCTTCGAAGCTGAAATTTTATTCTTTACTTGTTCCGTTGCATTGGAGAGGGAATGGATCTTTTTTTCCAGACGTTGAAGCGAAACGTCTCCTTTGGAATACGTTTCGGAAAGAAGAGAATGCAATGCGTCCAAATTCTTTCGGATTTCATCCAAATCGGAAAGAAGACGTTCCTTTTCCTTTCCTATCGAGATATCTAGGGAGAATTTACCGAACGATTCCTCCGCTTTCAGTAAAACCTCCGCGGAACGCTTCGCCGATTCTAAGTTTTTTGCAGACTCGGAGTGGAAACCGCTTTCAGGAATCGCATTTCGAAAATTCTGTACGGATAAAAAAACGAATCCGTTCAGTGTGATAGCCAATCCGATCCAAATTCCCAAATTTTTTCGAAACATAAAATTTCTCCATATTCAAAATACTTAAAATGAATCCAAATAAATCAAACCGCCCGCGTCGCAAGCTCCCGGTTTTTATTCTGTTCCTGATCCCGAATCGTGTTGTATAAGCCCGGAACGTCCAATATAAACGCGATTTCTCCGCTTCCCAAAATGGAAGTGCCGCTAAATACTTTAATATTCTTGAATATTTCGGCCATAGGTCGTATCACCGATTGAACTTCTCCGTGAAGTCCGTTGACTACGATACCGAAAGATTTATCTTCATATTCTAAAACCAATATATTCTCTTTTTCTGATTCCTCTCTTTCCAAAGAAAGAAATCCGGAAAGATTCAAAACCGGAAGAAGTTCTCCCCTAAGATTCATTGTTCCCGAGGATGAGCCGTTTAAAACGACTTTGGACTCGACCGTTTCACGAACCATTTGCATCGGAACGATGAAGTAGGTTCCCGAAGCCTTGATTAAAAATCCGTCTATGATCGCGAGAGTCAGAGGAAGTCGGATTAAAAAAGAGCTTCCGCCGTCTTTTACGCTTTGAATCTGAACGGTTCCGCGCAAAGATTCGATGTTCCTAAGAACCACGTCCATACCTACGCCTCTTCCGGAGAGATTGGTTACTTGTTCTGCCGTCGAAAAACCGGGTTGAAAGATTAAAGAATATATTTCCGACTCGGATAGGATTTGATCCTTTGCGATCAATCCTTTGGAAATCGCCTTTTCCAAAATCCGTTCGCTATCAAGTCCTTTTCCGTCATCGCTGATCTCAATCAAGATGCTTCCGGTCCCGTGGCTGGCCTGAATTCTAAGCTTACCGATTTCGGGCTTGCCTTTTCGAATCCGCTCTTCGGAAGTTTCAAGTCCGTGATCAAGCGCGTTTCTAAGAATATGAACGATCGGATCTGCGATCTTCTCTATAACGGATCGATCCAGTTCGGTCTCACCTCCGAAAATCTCCAGTTCGACTCGCTTATTCAATTCTTTCGAAAGATCGCGCACGACACGTTTGTATTTCTCGAATAAATCCGCGATCGGAACCATACGCAGACTCAATGCGAACTCGCGGATTTCACTTACGAGTCGATATAAGGATTCGGAGCCTTCGATTAACTGTACATCTCCCGTATCGACGACCTTTCTACTGAGATTCGCCTCTTGAGTGATCAATTCACCGACAAGACTTATCAGGGTGTCTATCTTAGCAGAATCGACCCGCAGAGTCTTCGTTTGCATCTTTAAGGCTTCCGATTCTTTTCCATTCTCTGAAGTGGAAGTTGCTGTTTCGTTCGATACGGACTTATGATCGGGAGAAGAGGGCTTTTTCGTATTTCCTGCGGATTGAATCAAGGTTTCGATCTCTTCCGCGCTTAAAACCTTCTGAATCTCAAGCGCGTTCAGATACACGTTCTTTCCGAAAGGAAAATCATTGCAATTTTCCTCGAATCGATCCAGCCCACATCCGGGAGGTAGGATTTTTATATAACCGCCTTCCCTTAAAAATTGAAGTGTCGATTCGATCTCTTCGCCTTGGGAAGAGGTTTCGTATGAGATTTCGAAACCTAGATATAAATGTTCCGGATTAAAATCCTTCCAGTCGGGAATCGACTCCGGATAAACGAAGACGTGTTTGATCTTACCGGATTGAGATAGATATTTTATGAAAGTATAAGGATCCATCCCGGATTCGAATAGATGAAGATTCGGTATTAGCGTAATTTGCCAATATTGGGAACTCGATCCGATCGTTTGTTTTTCAACGGCGGGATCGGAAGAAGTTGCTGTGCTTGAATGAGTGGATTGGATTCCGCTTTCAACAGTATCCGAAAGAAACTTTTTTGCGAGTAGCATAAGTTCGACTTGTCTTCGGGACATCTTCGAATCTAAAACCAAAGTGTCTCCCACGGACTCGACAAGACTTCTGATGTGATCACACGCCAAAAATAAGAATTCGATTCTTTCCTTGGTAAGAATTTGTTTTCCGGAACGAATCCGGTCCAAAATCGTTTCCACCTCGTGGGTGAATTTTTCGATCGGTTCGTATCCGAACATTCCGGAAGTTCCCTTAATCGTGTGAATTGCTCGGAATACGGAATGAATCTCTTCGCTGTTTTTCGAATCCTTTTCTAATATTAGAAGACTCGATTCCATCGAAGAAAGCAGTTCCTCCGATTCCGATATGAACGTATCCCTTACTTCGGAAAGATCCATACTCAGTCTTTACTCGTACCGTAACGGAACGAAAACTCCTTGAGTTCATCTTTGGAAAGTCTGATCTTATCTCTCAAAAAACCGGTAAGACCGTAGAGATCGATCAGACGCAAAACGCTATGACTGTGATTCACCAAACGCACGTTAGTTTCATTCCTTTTGGCTTCCTTTTTCAAAACCAAAAGGACCTGTAGGCAGGCCGTATCCATCTTCGTTACCTTACTCAGATCGATTTCCAAAAAAGAGTACAAACCCTTTCGAATAACGTCGAGTTTGTCCTTCAACTCGGAGGCTTCATAGATAGTAAGTTCTCCTTCCAGATTCAACCTGAATCCTACCGCGATCGACCCCTCGAATTCCTCTTCAGCCCGGTTTGTAAATAATGAAAACGGCATATATTTTTAAGGGAGAAGCTTATGAATGGTTTGCACCAATTCTTCCGGTGAAAACGGTTTCGTAAGCCAGGCGCGTGCACCCGCAGCAAGCCCTTGGCTTTTGACGTCTTCCTGCGATTCCGTAGTCAGCATTATAATGGGGGTAAATTTATTCTTCGGATCTTTCTTGATTTCTTTTACGAAAGTGATTCCGTCCATGTTCGGCATGTTCATATCGCTTACGATCAAATCGACTTTATCGTTTTGTAATTTATTCAAACCGTCCTGTCCGTCCACCGCTTCCAGGATATCGAAATCGGAGCCGCTCAGATGAAGATTGAGTATCTTCCTGAAAACCGCCGAGTCGTCCACGATAAGAATGCGTTTCATTTGTTTCTCCTTAATTAAACCAACGGTAAAAAGATTTCGGCAAGAACGCATAAACTCACTTCTTCCGAAGTATGGTCGTTCGCATTGTGAATAAAAAATAAGCCGTGATGTTTGCGGACTATATGATCCACGGCGGTAAGTCCGAGACCGAGTCCGAATTTTTCGAGGTGACCCACGCTTTCTACGGGTGGATAAATTCGAAAAAACGGCTGAATAACTAGCTGCTCGAATTTTTCCGGAATTCCTCCGTAAGGTTTTGCATCCACGCGATTCTTGAAAGTAATACAAAAATAGCTTTGATTGATGTTCGTAAAGATTTCGATAGGGGAGTTCGCCGAGGAATATTTATACGCGTTGAGAAACAATTCCTCCATCGCCAAGTGGAGCAAAGGAAGATTTACATTTACCTTATATTCTCTTTTAAATACCGGTAGATTGACGGAATTTCTTTTCGCGAGAAGGAAGGCGCTGAGTGGTTCCGGAATTTCCGCAATCTTATCGATGACGTCCTTCGTTGAAATCGTCTGCGACACGAAATTATCATCGATCAAGTTTAGAAGTTTTTCCAAACCGGAAAGCATATTTTTCGTTATCTGGTTGTTGGCGAAAAGCAAATCCAAAATCTCTTTGTCTACCTTGTAATATCCGCCTTCGGCGATCTTTACCGAATCAATCATATCCAATAGGCTGGTCATCGCTCCAATTCCGCTTCCTTGAGAAAGTGAAGTTTTAAGACTATAAATTGAGTTTTTTTCAAACGATTCGCCGTCCGATTTTCGAATTGTTTCTTTATAAGTGAGCCATTCGAGTTGACTCCGAAGTTTTTGTCCTTCAATTTCCGCGAGGTTCTCTTCCATGTTCTTTAAGTAACAGTAGTTCAACGCTTTTTGAAGGACTTTGAGAAAGATTTCAGGATAGATAGGCTTGATAATATAATCGAATACTCCCAACTTCATGATCTCTATGATCTTCTCGTTGCTGTCGTTCGCGGTTTGCACCAATACGACTGCGTTGGGATTTACTTCCTTAAGTTTTAAGAGAAAAGAACCTCCATCCATGACAGGCATCATCAAGTCCAAAATAAAAAGCGAATATTTTCGATCTTGAATCATCTGTAAGGCATCCGCTCCATTGGACGCGACATGGTGTTTAACGCCGAGTTCGTCGCAGAGACTTTCCAAAAGAATGCTATTTTCTTTTTTATCTTCTACGATCAAAATCGGATCGTTCGGAATCCTATGAAGAATATTCTTCTTTTTCAGTTCGATCTCCAAGATATATCTCCTTCTGAATTTCAATCAAAATCGATTTCAACTTGTCTAGGGAAAACGGGTTCTGAATCGTATAGTCCGGAAAAAAAGGAAGAAGATCTTCCTGAAACGGAAGAGGGATATCCGCGGTTTCAAGAAGAACGAGATGTTTGAACTTGGATTCTCCGAGTAAAAGATTTCTCAATGATCGAACTACTTCCGTTTCCTCCAGTAGAAGACGTGTATCATATATCAAGATTCTATGGGAATCGAGGCTTTTTTGTGTAATTTTGGAAAAATCTTTCACCGTTCTGAGCGAAATAAATTCTTGATCGTTATGTATGAAATATCTTTCGATTGCGCGAGCATAGATTCTGTCCTGTATGGAGAGAATCACGCTCAGACCCTTGAGTTCATCCGGATACGCAGCTTCGGCGGAGGAGGTAACTTCTTCGGAATACAATCCGTTTTGTTCGATCCCGCTCGAAAACGCGGAGCGCAATCCGGGGGAGAAAGGCAGACATACGGTAAACTTACTTCCGCTTCCAAGTTCGCTTTCGACTTCGATCGAACCGTGATGTGCGTCCACGATCCGTTTTACGATCGGCAGACCGAGTCCGCTTCCTTCCGCAGTGTGATTCTCGCTTTGAACCTGATAGAATGTTTCAAAAATTCTCGAAATATCGTCCGGGGGAATTCCGATGCCGGAATCCTGAACGGAAATCTCGTATCCTTTTTCCGTTTTGATTAAACGAACTAAGACTTCTCCACCCGCATCGGTAAACTTGATCGCGTTTCCGAGAAGATTCAACACTACTTGTCGAACCCGTTTCGGATCGGCCTTGATTTCAAAATCCGCATCCTCGGGTAACCACTGGAATCTCATTCCGATCTTTTTGGTGATCGCCTGGCCGAGAATCATTTCGACGGATGTGGAGGTCAGTTCTTTGAGATCGAAATCGGATTCGTTCAACACAAACTTTCCGGCCTCGATTCGAGAAACGTCCAGAATATCGTTGATGATATTGAGAAGGTGAACTCCGGAATGAAAGATCAGGTCCTTGTATTTATTCTCCCGTTCCATCTCCTCCGGGAGCTGCATCAACCTGGAAAAGCCGATGATGGAATTCAGAGGCGTTCTCAGTTCGTGGCTCATGTTCGCGAGAAATTCGGATTTCGCCTTGTTCGCCTTTTCGGCCATTTCTTTTTGCCGGTTCAACTCTTCGGTCCTTTGTTCCACAAGAACCTCCAAGGACTCCCGATGAACTTTCAATTCCTCTAATACGTTTTTCCGCTCCAAAAAGACGCTGATCAGATCCACAAAGGTTCTAATCGTGAATATCTCCTCCTTCAGCGTCTTTGTCGTTTTAAAATTCTCGAAACCGGCAAAACCGAACCATTCGTTGGAAACGAACAGCGGTATCAAAGTTACGGAACGTGTTTCCCTTTCGTCGAAAAAAAGTTTTTCATTCTGCGGAAACTCGGCAACATTCCCTTGTAAATATCCGCCCGAGGAAAACACTTTTTTCCAACGCATATAATCGTTGTTATAGGATATGATTTTGATCATCGGAAATTTGGATGCGTCGAGAGAAGGATCGACTACCTCGAGATACAGTTCTGCGGAATCCGCATTCTCCGAATTCTTAAACAGATACAATCTCTCCGAATCGACAAAGACCAAGAATTGTTCCATCGCGTATTTTAGAATTTTCAATTCCACCGAAGTGGACAAAAGAATCTGCGTGGCCGAAGTGATCCCCATTTCCAAACGAAGACGTCTTGTGGCGGATTCTCCCTTTCGTACTTTTTCCGTAATGTCCCTTTGAATCGATATGAAGTATAAAATTTTTCCTGACGAATCGCGAATCGCGGAGATGCGCCATTCCACGTTGTATGGACTCCCGTCTTTTTTATAATTGACCGCTTCTCCGGAAAAATCCCTTCCTTGGGAAAGAGATCGTTTTAGATCGATCATCATTTTGCGGTTCGTAAGCGGCCCCTGGAGAATCCGGGGCGTTTGCCCGATTAGATCCTCAGGCTGATAGCCGGTCATTCGGTAAAAAGCGGGGTTTGCGAATATGATCTTCGGACCGGGAGGTTCCAGCTCGGCGTCCGTAACCAATAGGGAATCCGAAATCTGATTCACCAGAATTTCATAAAGTTCCTGCGAATGCTTGAAGCTTGTCAGGTCTCGTTCCACGGCCCGACAAAATCCTCAAATTTTATAAAAAGATCAATGATTTTATTCTACGAAAGGTCGAATTGCATATTCAAATAATACAAAATTCTAAAATGCAAAAAGTGGAATAAAGGTGAGATTCGATTTCCTGCGATTTTGAAAGAAAATCGATGAAATTTTAGAAAAAAGAAATTTCCTAATTTCTTCATTCCTTAAGGAATGAATTTAAGTATACGCGCATTTCTATGTCGCTTTCGACACGATTTCGGATCAGCTGAGAAGGTTTCCGGGAAGTTTAAAATTCATCGAATCCTCTCTCGAACCGGGAAACAATTCCACTTCCGCGTTCGGATAAAACGCCTTCAATTTGGAAATGATTTCATCCACGAGAACCTGAGGAGTGGAAGCGCCGGCGGTTAATCCTAAAATTCTAATTTTATTATTTTGAATATACTCTTTGGAAAGATCGTCCGCTCCCGTCACTTTGAAGGAATGCGGTTTCGATTTTTGAGCGAGCTGCAAAAGACGAAGGGAATTGGAACTGTTGTCCGCACCGATTACGAGCATCGCGTCGATCGCATCCATCATCAAAGAAACGGCTTCCTGTCTTTCCGTAGTCGCATAACAAATATCGTCTTTCGCGGGATGCTCGACGAAAGGAAACGTGTTTGCGATTTGATCCACGACATTCTTCGTGTCCGCGACGGAAAGTGTGGTCTGCATCAGATAAGTGAGGGGTTTATCTGGATCGATTTTTTCCTTAAGAGCGATTACGTCTTCGGCGGATTCTACGAGAAACATCTCCGCTTCTCCCATCGTTCCGATCGCTTCGTCGTGTCCCTCGTGTCCGATGTAGATGATTTGGTGCGTATCTTTGATCTTACGGGCTTTTCTATGAACGCGTGTAACCAGAGGACAGGTAGCGTCTCCGATTTTCATTCCTCTTTTTTTAGCGGCATCAACGACGGAAGGAGCCACTCCGTGGGCCGAAAAAACGACCGTCGCTCCGTCAGGGGCTTCGTCTAGGTCGTTGATAAAACGGATTCCTCTTTTTTTCATGTCTTCCACAACTCGGCGGTTGTGGACGATTTCTTTACGGACGTAAATCTGTTCCGCGGAATTCGCCTGAACCTGTTCCACATACGTAATAGCATACTTCACACCGGCGCAAAATCCTCTCGGATTGGCTAAATAGATCTTTTCTAACATGAAAACTCCGTCCGAGTACCATTTTTCGAAACGGATTCCGGTAAAGAATCAAAAAAACTCCTTTGAGGGTTCGTTTTTATGCCGCAAAAAAAAATCACCGACGCAGTCTCCGCTTTCTGAACTCAGCGAAACGCTCCCTATGGATCGCGTTAACTCAGCGAAACGCTCCCTATGGATCGCGTTTCAGGGGACATAGCGGAATCCGAAAGGAAGAGATTTTTTATCATGGAATCGCGAAAAAAAGTGCATTATCGGATTTTACGGACGCGTCGATGGATTCTTTGAAAAGGTCAAGGAAGACCTTTGAAAAATCATTACCCCCTTTTTAAGGGAATCGGATTCAAGGAGGAACCGAATGATTATCAACCATAACGTCAGTGCCATTTTCGCGCACAGAACATTGAAGTTCAATAGCGAAAACATGGGAAAGGACATCGAGAAGTTGTCCTCCGGAATGAGAATCAACCGCGCAGGCGATGATGCTTCCGGTCTTGCAGTGTCCGAAAAAATGAGAACTCAGATTCTGGGTCTCAGAAGAGCGGAAATGAACACTGAAGATGGTATGTCTCTGATACAGACTACTGAAGGATATCTCCAGGAAACTCATGAAATTGTTCAGAGAATCCGGGTTCTCGCTGTTCAGGCTGCCAACGGTATCTATACCGAGGAAGACAGACAACAGATCCAAGTGGAAGTTTCCCAGTTGGTCGATGAGATCGACCGAATCGCTTCTCAAGCTGAATTCAACAAAATGAAACTCCTTACCGGAGCTTTCGCGAGATTGAATCCAACTGCGAGTATGTGGTTTCACATGGGTGCAAACATGCACCAAAGAGAAAGAGTTTACATTGAAACGATGAATACGGCGGCATTGGGTCTCAGAAACCCGACCGTTTTAACGTTTATCTCTCTTTCTACTGCCGGCAAGGCGAACTCGGTAATCGGATTGGCTGACGATGCGCTCCGTTCCATCTCTAAACAGAGAGCGGATTTGGGTGCGTATTATAACCGTCTGGAACACGCTGCGAAAGGTCTCATGAACGCTTATGAGAACATCCAAGCGGCTGAATCCAGAATCCGCGATACCGATATGGCCGAGCAAATGACCAGCTTTACGCGTTACCAGATCCTGACTCAGGCTGCGACCGCGATGCTGGCTCAGGCCAATATGAAACCGCAAACGGTTCTCCAGTTACTGAAGTAACCGTTTCTTCCGGCTGAAAGACTTTAATTTCAGCCGGAAGAGTTAAGCAAAAGCCGGAAACGACGATATCTAAAATGGATTTATAATTCCCGTTATAAATCGCCGTACGACTCTGAAGCCCGAGTATTCTTTGAAAGAATCTTCGGGCTTTTTTTTCTTCCAATTCCGCTTTGACTTTCGTCCAATGGACAAGATGTTTCGTTGGAAAAAGGGGAGTGGACTGATTTTGATCGGCGCGATCGCGCTGAATTTAATCTGTGCGTCTTTTATGGGCGTTACCGGAACTTGTCCGATGGTTTCCTCGTCTTCCGCGCAAGATTCCTCCGCCGCTCCTTGTCATGGTGAGAATGGCGATTCGGAAGAGAAATCCTCTTCCGATTGTTGTTCCTCCGAAGTTACCAGTTCGAGCGCGCAACCCGAGTTTCGATTTGAACTTCAGAATTTGTGGAAGTTCCAGATTCTTTCGGTTCTTTTTATCCTTCCTCTTGATTTCGTATTAGCAGCTCCAAAAACGACCGTATTTGAAAAACTCGATCGCGGTTCGAGCAGCCCGTATTCCGACTTTCAAAATCCTCTTTCTCTACTTCAAGTTTTTCTCATCTAAACCGAACCCGACTTTCTTCTTTCGATTTTAAGGAGGAACCATGGGTTCTCGATTACTTTATACAATTTTCATATACTTATTTACCGTTTCAGCCGTCTTTGCGGAAGAAAAGAGCGTGGAAGAAATTCTGACTTTGATCGCGGAAGAACATCCCGAAGCGAAATCGCTCGGACATCTTACGCATTCGCACAAATCTCATACCGATGCTTCCGGAATTTTACCCGATCCGAAAATCGGGATTGCCTATCGTAACTATCCTACCCGCAACGGATACGCGTTAAACGACCGCCCCTTGGATACGCCTACGATGACCGGGGTGGAGTTTTCCGTTTCACAGGAGCTTCCGTTTCCGGGTAAACTAGGAAGCGAGCAAAGAATTTCCAAGTTTATGGAGAAGGAGGCGGGTTATACGTATCTTTCCGGAATCAACCGTCTTTTAAGCGATCTTCTTTCCAAACTCAATCGATATCAACGATCCAAGAATAAGATGGAGTTGAACCGCAGAGTTCTCGAATTGCTTTCGGCTCAAAAAAACGTGGTTCAAGGGTATTATTCCTCCGGAAGCGTTTCCTTGGCGGACGCGTTCAAGCCTACGATCGCAAAAACGGAGGCGTTGGAAAGGGAAACGGAATATTCCACAAATATAAAAGACTTAAACTCTCAACTGGAATACTTCCTGATCGAGGATAAACTTTCCAAAAACGATCTCTCATCCTTGGATGTGGATTCCTACTTTAGAGAAAACGAATCCAGAATCTTAGCCATCCATTCCTCCATCGAATCTTTGAGCGGGGAAAATCCCGATTACAAGGCGTTTGTCACCGAAGAGAAACGTTTTAAGGAAACCGCAAAATTAGAAAAGCTAACACGTCTTCCTCAAACAGAAGTTTTCTTTTCTTACATGAATCGAAGATCGAAAACTTTCGTTTTAGACCGCGGACCGCTCGATTACAAACTACAGGATTCGACGGAATACCGAGGGGACCTTTTCAGTTTCGGGGTTACGATGAAGATTCCTTTTTGGTCCGCGTTCAAATGGGAAAGCATCACGGGCCAGTATGAAAAACAAGCGGAAGCGGGAAAAGAATCCGCCGTAAAAGCGAGAAAGCAGATCGCTTCCGAACTCAAGAGAAATTTGGAACTCATCTACGGTTTGCAAAAACAAATCGATGTCCTCCAAAACCAGCTCATCCCCGAATTGGAGAAAACGGTGCGGGCCAATACGCATCTCTACATTCCGGGAAAAACGAAATTGCAGGATGTCTTGACCGCGCAGGTGGAAGTGGTCAACGCAAAGATCCGCCGGGAAGATCTATTGGAAAGAAAAAACGAATCGATCCTCAACATTCTCCGTTTGTTGAGTAGGCTCCAACCTGAAAAAGAAATCGGTCCGCATTCGAATCATTCGGGAGAAACATTATGAAATCATTTTACACCAAAGCGATCGTTTGGATCGTTCTTTCGGTCGTTTTAACGGCCTGTGCTTCCAAAAAGGAAGTCTATTATTGTCCGATGCATCCGACTTACACGTCGGATCGTCCCGGAACATGCCCGATTTGTAATATGGATTTGGTTAAAAAAGGGCACGATGATCACGAAAACCATTCCGGCAGTTCTACCCCGAACGGCGATTTAACGTCGGACAAAAATCCGATGACGGCTAACGATGATTCCGCAGCGAACGGGGAATCTATGGATTCTTCGTCTGCTCAAAATCAAAACGCAACGAACGAAGACCACTCTTCTCACATGGGTTCTACGGATAAGAATATCTCGTCGGGAGCGAACCCAAGTTCGAGTCCGCAAGAACTAAAACTTTCCTTGGAAAAACAACAATCGATCGGAATCAAAACAGAATCGGTACAGAGAAGGGATTTAACGAAATCGATTCAAGCGTATTCCACCGTCGCGTACGATCCCGATTTATATACGGCCTTGACCGAATATAAAGAACTGCTTCGTTCCCGTGAGTTGCTACCCGATTCTTCCTTTGGCGACCAAAACCCGCAGATCCGTTTGAGACAACTCGGTTTATCCCCCGAGCAAATTCGGCTTTGGACCTCGGGAAAACGCGATCCTTCCGAATTGATTCTGGGCGGAAAAGCGGGAAGGGCGCATATCTATTCTCAGATCTACGAATCCGATTTATCGGCGGTCCATGTCGGTTTAAAAATTACCTTCCAAACGAAGGTTTTTCCGAACAAAACCTTTCCGGGAAAAATTGCAAGCATCGATACGATTCTCGATAAGAACAATCGAACCCTTCGTTTACGAAGCGAAGTGAACGACCGCGAACAAATTCTGAAACCGCAGATGTTCGGAGATCTGGAAATCGTTCTTCCTCTCAAAAAGATTCTGAGCATTCCTTCCTCCGCGATTTTGGATGCGGGAATCCACAAGATGGTTTATGTCCAAACCGGTCCGGATCGATTCATGGGAGTTCTCGTCAAGACAGGAATCAGCGCGGGGCCTTGGGTGGAGATCAAAGAAGGCTTAGAGGAAGGACAGAGGGTGGTCGTGGAATCCGCCTTTTTGATCGATTCCGAAGCAAGGATCCGTTTCGGGTCCTCCTCCCACAAACACTGAGGTTTTTATGATCCAGAATATCATTCGCTTTTCCGTATATAATAAATTTTTAATCATTCTTTTGACCTTAGGAGCGATCGCCGCGTCGATCGTGTCCCTGCGGAACATTCCTTTGGACGCGATACCCGATCTTTCGGATACGCAAGTGATCGTGTATTCCAGATGGGATCGAAGCCCCGACATCCTGGAGGATCAGGTTACGTATCCGATCATTACTTCTTTGTTGGGCGCGCCTAAGATCAAAGCGGTTCGCGGCTTTTCGGATTTCGGATTCTCGTACGTGTACGTCATCTTTCAGGACGGGACCGATATATACTGGGCTCGTTCGAGAGTTCTCGAATATCTTTCCCGAATTCAATCCAATCTTCCCGCAGGAGTAAAAACCGAGCTGGGTCCGGACGCGAGTTCGGTGGGCTGGGTTTACCAATACGCTTTGACCGATACGAGCGGAAATTCTTCCCTTGCCGATCTGAGAACGTATCAGGATTTTAAACTCAAATATCTTTTGAACGCCGTCCCCGGCGTTTCCGAAGTGGCTTCGTTAGGCGGTTTTAGAAAGCAGTATCAGATCACCATCCAACCGAACGCATTAAGATCCTATAATATAGATTTCGATACGTTGGTCCAGAGGATTCGCGCGAGCAATCAGGAGACCGGTGGAAGGCTTCTCGAAATATCGGGGGCGGAATACATGGTTCGGGGAAGAGGATATCTTTCTTCTTTGGAAGACCTCGAAAATATCTCTCTCGGAACCGACTTAAACGGAACACCGATCCTTTTGAAGAACGTCGCGACCGTCCAATTCGGCCCGGACATACGGAGGGGAATCGCCGATCTAAACGGGGAAGGGGACGTGGTCGCCGGAACGATTGTTATGCGACATGGGGAAAACGCGCTCAACGTGATCGATCGTCTCAAGACGAAACTTGAAACGATCCGAAAGAATCTACCCGATGGAGCCGAACTCATCCCGACGTACGATCGATCGGAGTTGATCCAGAACGCAATATCGACGCTCAAATGGAAATTGATCGAAGAGATGCTCATCGTCTCCGCCGTGATCCTTTTGTTTTTATGGCATTTCCCGTCGGCGATCATTCCGATTTTGACGATCCCCATCAGCGTTCTCCTTACTTTTATCCCGATGTTTCTTTTGGATATCAACGCGAACCTCATGTCCTTGTCGGGAATGGCGATCTCGATCGGAGTTCTCGTAGATGGAGCCATCGTTGAGGTGGAGAACGCGTATAAAAAACTGGAGGAGTGGGAAGCGGGAGGAAGAAAAGGGGATTACCATCAAGTTCGATTGGACGCCCTTCTGGAAGTCGGACCTTCCGTATTCTTTTCGCTGCTCGTCATCGCGGTCGCATTCTTTCCCGTATTCGCCTTAGTCGATCAGGAAGGAAGATTGTTCAAACCTTTGGCCTATTCCAAAAACATCGCCATGGCCGTGGCCGCGCTTCTTGCGATCACGCTCGACCCGGCGTTTCGGATGTTGTTCACGAGAATGGATCCGTTCACTTTCAAAAGCGCATTTCTTTCTAAGATTGCGACAAACCTTTTCGTAGGAAAGTATTACCCCGAAGAAAAACATCCGGTCAGTAAGATTTTGTTTCGACTCTACGGACCTGCGTGTCGCTGGGTCTTGCATCATCCCAAACAAACGATATCCTCCGCGATTGTTCTCGTGATCTTAACGATCCCCGTGTATTGGAGTTTGGGCAGCGAGTTTATGCCCCCGCTCGACGAAGAAAGCCTTTTGTATATGCCTACCACGTTACCCGGAATCGGAGTGGCCGAAGCGGAAAAATTGATGGTTTCCATGGATCAGAAATTGAAATCGATTCCCGAGGTCAAACGCGTATTCGGAAAATCCGGCAGATCGGAAACGGCAACGGATTCTGCGCCGTTCTCTATGATGGAAACGGTCATTCTTTTAAAACCCAAAGAAGAATGGAGAAAGGCGGATCGATTCTATTCCCGTTGGCCGAGAATCTTTCAACTTCCGTTTTTACCGTTCAGTCAAGAAAGAATCACCAAGGAAGAATTGATCCAAATTCTCAACCGGGAAATGCAATATCCCGGCGTGACGAACGCCTGGACCATGCCGATCAAAGCTCGAATCGACATGCTCAGCACGGGAATGAGAACGCCGGTGGGAATCAAGATTCTCGGTTCGTCCTTGGAGGAAATCGAACGGATCGGAGTGGAAATCGAAAGTCTTTTAAAAACGCTTCCAGACACAAGGAGCGCCTTTGCGGAAAGAACCGCGGGGGGATACTATCTCGACATAGAATTAAAAAGACCTAATTTAGCGAGATATAATATTTCCGTGGATTCCGCGCAGCAAATCGTAGTCTCCGCCATCGGAGGAGAATCGATCACGCAGACGATCGAAGGACGGGAACGTTTTTCGGTGAACCTTCGTTATCCGCGGGAACTTCGCGATTCCGCGGACACGATCCGTTCCATTCTCGTTCCGACCGCCACTTTCGGACATATTCCTCTTGCGGAAATAGCGGACGTTCGACTCAAAACGGGACCTTCCATGATCCGGGATGAAAACGGATTTTTAGCGGGTTATGTTTACGTCGACCCGGCGACGAGCGACATCGGAGGGTACGTCGATCACGCCAAAAAACTTTTACAGGAAAAGATTAAAATCCCGAGCGGGTATTCCATCGAATGGAGCGGCCAATACGAGAACATGATCCGGGTTCGGGAAAGAATGAAGTATGTTCTGCCGATCACGATCCTAATCATCTTCTTACTGTTATATGCAAACACCAAGTCCTACGCGAAGACTTGGATCGTATTGCTCGCGGTTCCATTTTCTCTCGTGGGAGCGGTGGGACTTCTCTCCATTTTGGACTATCACGTTTCCGTTGCGGTTTGGGTGGGAATGATCGCGCTCATGGGACTCGACGCGGAAACCGGGGTCTTTATGCTTTTGTATCTCGACTTATCCTATGCCGACGCCGAAAAGAAAGGCCGTCTCCGCAATCAGGAAGAATGGATCGAAGCGGTTTTTCACGGAGCGGTTCATCGTGTCCGTCCGAAAATCATGACCGTACTTGCGGCCATGATGGGATTGCTGCCGATTCTTTGGTCGAACAGCACCGGTTCCGACGTGATGAAACGGATCGCCGCTCCGATGGTGGGAGGGCTTGCCACGAGTTTTATTTTGGAACTTCTCGTGTATCCGCCCGTATACCTGCTTTGGAAACAGGGGAACTTGAATCTGAGGAATTTATTCGCCTTCCGGAATATTCAAAAAGAAGAATCAATTTTTACCGCTCCGCCACCGCAGCATAAACGGGGAAAAAAATGATAAACCCAAACGATCGGTAAACTGAAAACGAGCGTATTGCAAAACGAAAAAAGCCGCTTCGAATTTCTTCGAGGCGGCTTCGTTTTCGAAATCGAATCGGATTCTACGCTTAAAAAAGGATCAGCCGAATCGGTCGCTTAACAATTTCACCACTTGATCGGGTCTCATGTTCGCCTGTGCGAGCATCGCGGAACCGCTCTTTGTGAGAATCTGATTTCTGGTGTAATCCACGATCTGTTCCGCCATATCCGCGTCCCTCACACGGCTTTCGGCGGCGACCATATTCACGTAGCTGGATTGCAATCCCTGAGAAGTGATTTCCAGACGATTGTAATACGCTCCGAGATCGGCTCTTTGCTGATTCACCTTGGAAATCGCCGTATCCAAAATCCCGATCATCGCGTTCGCGCTTGCGGGGGAGGAGAGGGCTTGTTTTTTTCCGTTGGCAACCAACTGAAGACCGGTCGCGTTCATGGAATCGATGAAGATATCGAGCTTCTCGTTCTGATTCGGACCCACTTGGAGTTGAATCGGTTTGTTGGATTGTTTAGAATGATCGCCGGAAAGAGGCTTGATATGGTTGAACTCGGCGGATTTACCGATTCGATCCACTTCCTCAATGAGCTGATCCACTTCGAGCTGAACCAACTTGCGATCTTCGTTCGAATAGATTCCGTTCGAAGTCTGAATCGAAAGTTCTCTGAGCCTTTGGAGGATATTGTTCACCTGCTCGAGCGTTCCTTCCGTAACCTGGATGAAGGAAACTCCATCCATCACGTTACGCTCCGCTTGAGCAAGACCGCGGATCTGGGTCCGCATCTTTTCGGACATCGCGAACCCGAGCGCGTCGTCCCCGGCGCGATTGATCCGCAGACCCGTGGAAAGTTTTTCCATGGTCTTGTCCAATTCCTTGTTCACACTCTTCAGTACGTTGTTCGTCCTGAGCGCGCTAATGTTGTGATTGATAATCATTGTCACAACCTCCCTGTCAATGTTGCCCGGATCCGTCCGGGCCGATGTTTTGGGGCGAAAGAATCCGCCTTCGTTTTTTCCACTGCGAACTTCCACTCTGGTTCCGGGAACGGAGGTGAAAGTTTTTATATTTTTTTCCTAAAGTCTTGTACGGAGGGAGCCGACATTCAGTTTAGGAAACTTTTGTCAAAATATTACCTAAATCGGTTTTTGAAAGCAACTCTTTTCCTTCACGTTATAAAAAAAGTCCTTTTCTTTCCGCCGCACGTTCCCATTGTTTTGATCGTATTTTGTCTCTTCCTATCAGAGGGAAGAACATTGCGAGCTTAAGAATTATGAAAATCTATACTAAAAAGGGAGATTTCGGTCAAACCTCCCTTGCCACCGGAGCCAAGGTTCCCAAATCCGATCGAAGAGTCGAACTCTACGGAACCGCAGATGAACTCAATTCAACGATCGGGGTCGTAAAATCCTTTTTGCCTTCCGGTTCCGAACTCCATTCTCCGCTGGAAACGATCCAGAACCTACTTTTTGAACTCGGCTCGGAACTAGCTGGGTTTCGACCCAAGGAAGAATCCTGCATCTTAGAAACCGATATTACGTTTTTGGAAACTGCAATCGATCGGATGCAGGAAAAACTGGAACCTCTGAAAAAATTCATTCTTCCCGGTGGAACCAAGGCTTCTTCTTTTTTACATATCTCGAGAACGGTTGCAAGAAGATTGGAACGGGAAATGGTCCGCTTTAAGGAAGAAGGTCTTGAAATTCTTTCCCCGCCCTTGATTTTTATGAACCGGCTTTCGGATTATTTTTTTGTGGCCGCGCGTTTTGCGAACTTGGAAGAAAAAATTCAGGAACCGATATGGACGTCGAGAGCAAAGGGATAAACCGACATCCGAAAGGTCTCTGGGTTTTGTTTTCCACGGAAACTTGGGAACGATTCAGCTTTTACGGAATGCGCGCCTTACTCGTGTTGTTTCTCACGAAAGTATTCCATTTTTCCGATCCGAACGCGAATCGAATCTACGGAATTTATACGGGACTCGTGTATCTTACGCCGTTGATCGGCGGTTATCTTGCGGATCGTTATCTCGGTTTTAAAAAATCCATCTTTCTCGGAACCACGTTGATGATGTTCGGACATCTCAGTCTTGCGTTCGAAACGAAACCGTTTTTCTTTTTGGGATTGGCGCTTCTGATCATCGGAGTCGGTTTTTTTAAACCGACTATTTCTACGGTGGTGGGTAGAATCTACGAAGCCGAAAACAAGAATCACATGAAGGATTCCGGATTCACCATCTTTTATATGGGAATCAATCTCGGAGGATTTTTAGGACCTTTGTTCTGCGGTTATTTCAGCGAATCCTTCGGCTGGGGATACGGATTCGGAGTCGCCGCTTTCGGAGTATTCTTCGGAATTCTGATTTTCTTATTCGGCAGAAAGAGATTCGACGAAAAGGTTTTCGAAGCCGGTAAAAAAAATCATCTTAACGAAAGCCATAGACGCGCTCCTCTTACCGTGGAAGAGAAACAAAGAATCGCGGTCATTCTCATCTTTACCGCGTTCGCCATTATCTTCTGGGCAGTGTTCGAACAGATCGGTTCTTCGATGAATCTTTTTATCGATCGCCATGTGGACCGCAACTGGTTCGGATACGACATCCCCACGCCGTTCTTTCAATCCTTAAATCCTTTGTTGATTTTGGTTTTAGCCCCGATCATCGCCTCGTTCTGGACCGCTCTGGGAAAACGAAATTGGAAACCGGACACTTCCACCCGATTCGCATACGGATTTTTTATACTCGGACTCGGGTTTCTGATTTTAACGTTAGTCACCTTGGACTTCCGTTTGGGTCATAAGATTTCCGCGATTTGGCTCTTTTTGATGGTTGTTTGTATCACCGCGGGGGAATTGTTCACTTCTCCAGGAGGGTTGTCCCTTGTGACGAAACTCGCACCGAATCACCTCGGCGGTTTTATGATGGGGGTTTGGTTTCTTTCCAGCTTTTTCGGAAACATTCTCGCGGGAGAACTCGCGGGTTTGATGAGAACGGACAGTTTCCCGAAATTCTTCGGTATGTTCGCTTGCCTGGCTTTTTCGGGAGGAATCGTTCTGTTTCTTGCTCGAAAAAAATTCCAGGTATGGATGCACGGCGGAGACCGCTGACGCAAACAGGAAGTTTTTATATTCTAAGATTTGTATATTAGGAGATGCTGATGTTTCGAATTTCCAAGATTCTTTTGATTCTTTTCTGGATTCCCGTTTCCTTGTTCGCCGATCCGTTTTCCGATCTGCTCAAAGAGGACTTCGAAGCGGGTCAGACCTTGCTCATCCGCAACTCCGTCTTTCAAAAATTAGGCGGTAAATCCAAAGATCCGAAAGTGATCGAAATCACGAAAAACACGATTCCCTGGGCGATCATGGAAGGACTCGCACCAGATACGATCGCGGATCTGATCGTAAACCAATACTATGTTTCCCTTTCCGGAATGCGTTTTACCGAAGCGGAAGACGCGATCCCGATTCTTTCCAAACAAAAACTTTCCGATAAGGATTTCGTTTTGGTTTCCTTGTTCGTAAAGGAAACGGACAAGGCCGGAATTCGGGAAGAAATCCGAAACGTTTTCTTATCGACCGCTCTCAAATCCCGTTGGGACGGCTTTTCGATTTTGGCCGGAGGACGCGCACTCATTGCGGGAAAATACGCGGGCATTCCCGAGAACAGACTGGCTTCCCGTGTGTTGAGTCTGCTTCCGAGCAAGGGAGCGAGTTCTCCCTTTGAAAAAACGGACTCGGCTTTTCGCCAAGCGATCTTTTTCAATCCGACAAACGACCGTTATACGCTCGCCTCCGATCTTTTATCCCAATTGAAATCCTTACACGAAGGAACCAAAAGCAGATCCTTGGATTCTTGGACGGCGACGATCGCAACGGCAAGAACCTTGGACAGCGGCCTCGATTCCGCCGGAGAATTGGTCATCGGAGACAGACCGAAGTTCGGATTCGAGGAGAATATCCCGGAACCTCCCTTGGTCCCCGAAGTCGAACCGGACGCTCCCGTTTCACCGGGGAAATCCGACTGGGAAACATTACGTTCTTCTTATCTACTTTCCGTCGTTAAGGAATGGGTAGGAACTCCTTATTACTGGGGAGGAACTTCCAAAAAAGGAGTGGACTGTTCCGGATTTACGTTCAGTTCTCTAACCGACAAACGAGTGGGAGTCCCCGCAAAAATCGTTCCTCGTCTCGGAAGAGATCAGGCCAAATCGGGAAGTAGCGTTTCGCATAACAATTTAAGAGCGGGGGATCTGATCTTCTTTTCCGCTTCTCCGAATCAAAGCAAGATCACGCACGTGGGTCTTGTCATCAGCGACAAGGAATTCGCACACGCTTCTTCCACGAGAGGAGTGGTCATCGATAAGATTTCGATGAAGTGGTGGATCGACCGTTATGTAACGTCGCGAAGAGTGTTTAAAAAAGTGGAATCTTGACGGACGGACGGTTTCCACTCCCATGTAATTTCCTTCGTTGAACGATCGACTTATTCGGACTGATTTTCCGGCTTTGTGCTGTCGCGTTGGCCGGGAATCAACAGGATTTATAACCGTTTTTGAGCTTTCTATCCAAAATCGAACCAATCGCGGTAGTCTAGCATGTAAAATAAATCGATCGGTTCCGTTTCCAATCGACGCGCAATCGTATTTTGAAGTAGATCGAGGTGGAGGATATAGCTGTAAGACCGATGGAATGTGGGACCTCCTTCATTCATCATGTTCACGATAGAATCCCCGACTCCAGCCTCATCTAGCCATAACAAATAATTAAAAAGATAACAACGCGAAACTCCGTGTATCTGCGCCAATGCACCGAGAAAAGCCCAGCTTCCCGTGCTCACCCGAACATTCATTCGTAACATAGTATCTTTCCCAGACGAGGGCTGATACAAAGTCTTTCTTGCATTCTTCCCCAAACGGTTCACGGTAGTTAGATACTTGCCGTATCGTTCCAAAAGGATCGGGATCCTCTTCGTAAGGCTTCTTCGTTTCCTTTCGGGATAACACATCCAAGTCGGTTTCGGAATCAGAAGGGTAACGACCTCCGATCTTCTCTCTTGAAGTTTGGACCGAAGTTCACGGTTCGAATTTAAAAGCAATACACCCATACAAGAGAACGGTTCCCCAACTCATCAATCCGGCACAGCTCTGCGTGAAATTAAGGATTATTCTTTCAGATTGAGTTCTTCCACGATCTGCATCAGGATTTTGGTCTTTTCCATCGGATTCGGATCGACCAAGATTTCCTGTTTTTTGGAGAATTCGAAATTGAGAATGGATGCGATAAAGTCTATGGGAAACGGATGCGTCATGAGTTCGTTCATTCGAAGGATCAGATCTTCTCCCGCACCTTCGGAAAGAAGGATTCGTTTCGTTAAGAACAAAAGCCGTTCGAAGACTTTTTGAAAATCCTCATCCTTTAAGTATTCGAAGTTCGGTTCGATCTTTTCGATGCGGGCCACTCGAAACGGTTCCACGGTTTCGTAGTCGATGAGTTTGGCGATTCCCCTTCCTTCCAGAAGAATATTGGATCTTCCGTCGGGCAGGGGATCTCTTCGAATGATTTTTCCCCAACCGAAAACGGTTTCAATCTCCGGATGTTTGGAAGGCGCCCTCGACTTTGCGGGAAGAATCGGAGCGACGGCCAATTCTTCTCCCGATTCCATACAATAATCGAGCATCAATCTGTATCTCGGTTCGAAGATGTGAAGAGGTAAATACGTCCCTGGGAATAGAATGATTTCCGGCAACGGAAAGATGGGGACAGTAGTGGTTGACACGGGAAGGATACTATAACTGCTTAGAGAGAAACCGTAAATCAAAATCCCAAGGATCGGTAGAATTTGTATTATCTGGATCGAAATCGTTTTCAATCTTCCACGGCAAACCTTAAGAATCTGAAAATCATCGTCATCGGAGATTTTATCTTGGATGAATATCTCATCGGAGAAGTGAATCGAATTTCTCCCGAAGCTCCCGTGCCCGTCGTCTGGGTTCGTAAGGAAAAGATTACCTTAGGAGGAGCCGGAAACGTCGTGAAGAATCTATCGAGTCTCGGCGTTCAATCCATCGTTTTAGGAAGAGCGGGAAAAGACGAAAAAGCCAAAAGTTTAATCGGACTTCTTGAAAAAGAAAACACGGACATCGGTCGAAACTTCTTCATCCGATCCGAAGACGTTCCGACCATTCTCAAAACGAGAGTGATCGCCGGTCATCAACAGGTTTGCAGAATCGATAAGGAAGAATTAAAACCGATCACGAAAAAAGAAGAGGACGAACTTCTGCAAGCGTTCTTGGAAAGAATCGATTCGGCAAACGCGGTCGTTCTTTCCGACTACGATAAAGGAACCTTAACTCCGAGAATCATCCAAGAAGTTTCGAGAATCTGCGTGGAGAAAAAAAAGATCGTAACGGTCGATCCACAGGTCAGTCATTTTTTTCTTTACCAGGGTGTGAGCATTCTGACGCCGAATCATCACGAAGCGGGTAAGGCGATCGGAAGAAAATTGGAGAACGATTCCGAGGTTTTAAAAGCCGCCGAAGAAATTTCCGAAAAACTTTCCTGTCCTTCTCTTATGATTACGAGAGGGGAAAAAGGAATGAGTTTGTATTTGGCCGCAAAAAAGGAAATCTTTCATATTCCCACGGTGGCGCGGGAAGTATTCGACGTAACCGGAGCGGGGGACACGGTCATCAGCGCTTACACCGCTTATCACGCGGCGGGACTCAGTGAACTGGATGCGAGCGTCGTTTCGAACGCGGCGGCAGGAGTCGTAGTCGGAAAACTCGGAGCGGAAACTGTTACGCCCGCCGAACTCGAAGCGTCCCTTCAATCTATGGGAAGTTTTCAAAAGTAAGAATGGACTTAAAGACTCATATCATTCCCTGGGATCAAGCTGCAAGTTTTGCGGATCAAATCCGCAAAGATCGAAAAATCGTTTTTACCAACGGCTGTTTCGACTTGGTTCACAAAGGTCATATCACATATCTTTCCCAGGCTCGGGAACTCGGAGATTTTCTCTGGGTTGGAGTCAATGCGGATTCTTCCGTAAAGCGATTGAAAGGGGAACAAAGACCGGTTGTCGGAGAGGACGATCGAGCGCTTCTTCTTTCCAACCTGAGATTTGTGGACGCGGTCACGATTTTTCCGCAAGACACTCCGCTGGATCTGATCCGACTCGTCAAACCCGCGGTTCACGTCAAAGGCGGGGATTATAAGGTGGAAGATCTCCCCGAAACTCCGGTCGTTCGTCAATTCGGGGGAGAAGTCAAAATCTTGCCGTTCGTGCCCGGAAAATCCACCTCGCTCCTCATCGAGAAAATCCTGAAACTCTAAAACGAAGTCCCGAACTTTTTTTGGAGACAGAATTCTCAGAAATTCCTGTTTGAATTTCTGGAAACACTCAAAACTCTGTTCTGAAAGGCGGGAATGCAAGTTGTCGAGAACTAAGTTTATCTTCGTAACGGGAGGGGTGAGTTCCTCACTGGGAAAAGGGGTCACGGTCGCGGCTCTGGGTTGTTTGTTGGAAAGCAGAGGATATACGGTTTCCCTTCAAAAAATGGACCCTTATATCAATATCGATCCAGGAACGATGAGTCCTTATCAACACGGAGAGGTTTACGTAACCGCCGACGGAGCCGAAACCGACTTGGATCTCGGTTACTACGAACGTTTTACTCATTCCAAATTGACGCGGAAGAATTCCGTATCTACCGGCCAGATTTATAATACCGTCATTCAAAGAGAAAGAAAGGGAGATTACCTCGGTCGCACGGTGCAGGTCGTTCCTCATATCACGAACGAAATCCGAAACCGGATGTACATCGTCGCTCGGGAAGAAAACCCGGACTTCATCATCGTGGAAATCGGAGGAACCGTCGGAGACATCGAATCCATTCCCTTCTTAGAAGCGATCCGTCAGATGCGTTACGAACACGGAAGTTCCAACGTTTTGTTCGTTCACCTAACACTGGTTCCGACGATCACCGCCGCGGGAGAAGCCAAAACCAAACCGACGCAACACTCCGTCAAAGAACTTCTCGGACTCGGAATCCAACCGGACATACTCGTTTGCCGCGTTTCCCAACCGATGACCAAGGAAATGAAGAATAAACTTTCCCTCTTTTGCAACGTGAAAGAGGAGAACGTGATTTCCGCGAGCGACATCTCCACGTCCATCTACGAAATTCCAAAAATGTATAAGGAAGAAAAACTCGACGAGGTCGTTCTCAAAACGATGGGAATGGAACTCAGAACTTCCAACTTCAACGAATGGGATTCGATGGTCAAAGGTCTTCTTACCACGAAACAAACCGTTCAAGTCGCCGTTGTCGGAAAATATATTTCACTGCAAGACGCGTATCGTTCCATCTATGAAAGTCTATCGCACGGAGGAATCGCGCACGATACGAAAGTCGAATTCGTCAAGATCGATCCCGAAAATCTGGACAAGGACAACGTGGAAGCTTCTCTGAAAAACGTTCAGGGGATTTTGGTTCCCGGAGGTTTCGGAGATCGAGGTATCGAAGGAAAGATTCTCGCGATCCAATACGCAAGAACCAAAGGAATTCCTTTTTTCGGAATCTGTCTCGGAATGCAATGCGCGGTTGTGGAATACGGAAGAAACGTTCTCGGTTTGAAAGACGCAAACTCCACCGAAATCAGACCGGACACCGAACATCCAGTGATCTCCCTTCTCGAAGAACAAAACGACATCGAACAGATGGGCGGAACGATGAGACTCGGTTCGTATCCTTGCAAGATCAAAAAAGACACGCTTACATACAACGAATACAAATCGGAACTGATCCACGAACGACACAGACATAGATTCGAGTTCACCAACCGTTACAAACAACAATATGAGGAAAACGGAATGGTCATCGCGGGAACTTCTCCGGACGACAACCTCGTTGAAATCGTGGAAATCCCGAAACACAATTGGTTTATAGGGGTTCAGTTCCATCCGGAATTTCAATCCAAACCGACGGCTCCGCATCCTTTATTCGCTGGATTTATCCGCGCGGCCGTGAAATACTCAAAGAAAGGAATATCATGAGAGACAATACCTGCACCAAGAGAGATTTTCTAAACGGAAGTAAGATCGGGGGAGACGAACCTTTCTTTTTGATCTCCGGTCCCTGCGTTATGGAGAATCGCGATCTGCTGGATCGTGTCTGCGCCGAGATGATCGAAATCTGCGCCGAACTCAAAATTCCTTATATCTTCAAAAGCAGTTTCGATAAAGCGAATCGTTCCTCCGTGAATTCATACAGAGGCCCCGGGCTTGCGGAAGGTATTAAAAATTTAGAATATATCAAAAACAAATACAACGTTCCGGTTCTCACCGACATTCACGAAACCCATCAGATCGGACCTCTCAAGGACGTAATCGACGTGTATCAGATCCCCGCGTTTCTTTGCAGACAAACCGATCTCATCGCCGAATCCGCAAAAACGGGAAAATGGGTGAATGTGAAGAAGGGTCAGTTCTTAGCGCCTGCAGACACGCGTCACATCGCTGTGAAGATGAAAGAATCCGGAAACGACAAATGTCTCGTGACCGAACGGGGAACGAGCTTCGGTTACGGAAATCTCATCTTTGACGGAAGAGCGGTTCCGATCATTCACGGATTCGACATTCCGGTCGTATTCGACGCGACTCATTCGGCTCAGCTTCCGGGAGCGGCGGGTAACAGTACCGGCGGGCAAAGAGAATTCATTCCGAGCGTCCTTCGTTCCGCGGTTTCTCTCGGAATCGAAGGAATCTTTATGGAAGTCCATCCCGATCCTGAAAAAGCGCTTTCGGATGCGACGACTCAATATCCGCTTTCACAGATCAAATCTCTTCTCAAAGAAATGATCGGATTGGATCGTTATATCAAAAAAGAGATCCTCGTTTCCAGACCTCAATCGTAATCGGTTCTTTCTATGAAACGCAACACAGGCAATCTGCTTCGGATTTTTTTCCTACTGATCGCCTGCGGATTGTCTTCGTTGTCGGTTACGAATTGTAAAAAAGTAAATTACGAAAGAGTGGAGAAGGAGCGGGAAAGCGGCGCCAACGTTTCCATCCGCAACTTCAAACGGGAAGCATACGACGCCCAAGGACAACTCCAGTGGGAACTTCGCGCGGAAGAATCCTACGTTTACGTAAACGATAATAAAACGATCTTTTACAACATCGACTTCGATCAGTACGAAGGCGGAAAATTCAAATCCAAACTTCTCGCCGAAAAAGGGGAGATCAATCACAAGACACGATTGATGATTCTCGAAGGAAAAATTTTCTTACGGACCGAAGACAACAAAACCCTCATCGCCAAAGCGATGGAATACAATATGGATACGAAAAAACTCGTCTCCGATTCGGAAGTGACCGTGAGCGCGGACGGAACCACGATCCGAGGAATCGGTCTTAGAGCGGATAAGGACTTAAACAAGTTTACGATTCTGAAACCTACCGCGATCACACAGGGAGGCACCAATCCGCTCAAAGCGGCCGGTTCTCCATGATTCGAAAATTTCCATTCTCCATTTTGATCGTCTTTGCGTTTTTACCGTATTACGGAAACGTAAAGCCTCCGATTCCGATCGGAAGCGAAACCGCGGACCGCAAGTTCGTCAACGTTCTTCCCGAAAACCAGGAAAAGAAAAACACGACTCCGAACTTCCCGACTCTTTGGGGAGGATCTTCTTTGACGCAGGAAGACAAAACGATCGGAGGTTTGAAAGTCACCGCGTTTATCCTCGAAGGAGGAGCGTGGATCCAACACAAAAAAGTAAAACTCTCCGCAAATCAGATCGAAGTCCTCGGTAAGGACGCTTTTAAGGGATATTTGCGCGGAGGAGTTGTGGTTCAAGACGGAGACAACGGAGTCACTCTGCGCGCCGGAACCGGAGAATACGATAAGTTCGAAGAAAAGGTATTTATCAAAGATCGTCCGCGGCTTTTCCACACGGATAAGAACGGAGTCAAAACCGTAATCTCCGCGACGTTTATCGAAAGGAATCTCGCCAAGAAGACGACCCTACTTAAGGAAAACGTAATCATCGCACATCCGCAAATCACCATTCTTTGTAAGGAAGCGGTTTTTGACGAGGATAGCGATAAGATCACGACCGATCCCGATCCGATTCTGATCGCAAAGGATCGGTATCTCACCGGGAAAGAACTTACGTTCTACACGAATAGCAACAAAGTGGAGTTAACCGGAGAAAGTATTCTTTTCCAAAATTACACCGAAACGGAAACGGTGGAAAACAAGGACAAAAAGGATTCTCCCGGCGCCGAAGAAAAGATCAAACGCGAAGTCACGCGAGTCGCGATTCTCAAAGGGGATAAGATCGTAAGCGATAAGGACGAAACCGGAGAAACCAGAGTCGGCCTGTACGGGAACGCCACTTTGTATCGACGCAATCTGAAAATGAATGCGGAAAAGTTAGTGAGCTACGGAAAAAATTCTTCTAAGATCGAGGCTCGAAATCAAATCACGGTTCACGACCGGGAAAACCGATTGATCCTTTCCGGGAATATCCTTGACTACTTTAAAAACGACCAGTACATTCATTTGACCGATTCGGGAAAGATCGACTTTTTAGACAAAAAAACGGACGCAGTCACGAGCACGATGACCGCCGTAGAATTCGAACGGTTTATGGATAAAAACGAAACCGTAATCCGAGGAAACGTTCTTATAGAAGGAAAGGATTCTTCCGCAACGGGAGAATACGCCACGTATTTTGAAAAAGAGGAAAAAGTGTATCTTGAGGGAAATCCGATGTTGCGCAAAAACGGCAGAGACATACATGCAGGAAGAATCATATTCTTTCCGAGAGAAGGTCGCGCTCTTTTGACGGACGGAATCGTTCCCGGAAAGTAAGCTAAGAATATGAGCAAAACCTTCCGAATGGATAACTTGGTCAAGGTCTACAACAAAAGAAAGGTTGTGGATGGTGCCAGCTTTAATATCAAAAAAGGGGAAGTCGTCGGACTCTTAGGACCGAACGGAGCCGGAAAGACGACTTCTTTTTATATGTCCGTAGGTTTCGTGAGACCGGATTCGGGCAAAGTTTATATCGACGGACAAGACGTAACCGATTCTCCCATGCATATCCGCGCCAGACTCGGAGTGGGTTATCTCGCTCAAGAAGCGTCCATCTTTCGTAAATTGACCGTCGCCGAAAATCTGGAAGCGATTCTGGAAACGATGAATCTTTCCAGAGAAGAGATCATCCAAAGAAGGGACGCGCTTCTGATCGAATTGCAGATCATGCGCGTCGCCAATCAAAAGGGTTATACTCTTTCCGGGGGAGAAAGAAGACGCTGCGAGATCGCGAGAGCGCTCGTGACCAATCCCGACTTTATCCTGTTAGACGAACCGTTCGCGGGCGTTGATCCGATCGCGGTCAAGGACATTCAAACCGTGATTCAATCCCTAAAGGATAGAGGGCTTGGAATTTTGATCACGGACCACAACGTACGGGAAACGTTGAAGATCACCGATCGAGCGTATATCATGTACAGCGGAAGAATTTTGATTTCCGGTTCCACACACGATCTTGTCAACGATCCCGAAACGAGAAGAATCTATCTGGGCGAGGATTTTACGCTGTGAATCTCAGTCACTCACTGGTTCAAAAACAAACCCAGAAACTGGTGATGACCCAGGACTTGCGACAGTCCATAGAACTCTTACCCTTATCGACTTTGGAACTTTCGGATCGGATCAGTTCGGAGCTTGTGGAAAATCCGATGCTCGAGGAAGAATACGCTTCCGAAAGAAACAGAACACCGGACCTCTACAGCAGGGACGATCTTCGTAGAAAAGAGAAGAACGACTTTATCAAAAACTCGGACGTGACTTGGCAGGATAATTTTTCCCTGGACAAGGCGGGCAGCGCAGGCTCGGACGCATCCGATCGAAATCAAAAATACATCGAATCTTCTCCCGAAAAAAGTTCTTTGTCGGAGCATTTGCTTTGGCAGCTCCGGCTTTCCAATTTAAAGCCGGATGAAATTTCCATCGGAGAGATTCTGATCTCGATGCTCGACGATCACGGGTTTATCGCGATACCGATTCCCGATCTTTGTGCGGAAATGAAGTTGAACGAAAAAAAGGTCCGCAAGGTTCTCGATCAGATTCACAGACTCGATCCGATCGGAATCGGAGCAAAGGACGTTCAAGAGACTCTCTTGATCCAAGCAAAAATCCTGAAACCCGAGGATGAAAAACTTCATACTCTGATCCGCGATCATATCAAGGATTTGGAGAAGCTCGATTATAAATCGATTTCCAAAAAGATGGAACTTTCCCTCGAAGCCGTGGAAGCCCTCGCGGCCGAAATCAAAAAACTCGAACCGTATCCGGCCACGCTTTACACTCCGAACAAACCGGACTACGTGATTCCGGACGTCATCGTTCGCGAAGTGGAGGGAGAATTCGACATCTACATCAACGACGAATGGATTCCCCGGCTCAAAATCAATAAAGAATATAAGAATATTCTAAAAAACGCAAAGGAAGCGGACAAGGAATACATCAATACGAAACTCAGTTCCGCGGAATGGCTGATTCGATCGGTCAATCAAAGAAGACAAACCCTATTCAAAGTCACATCGGCCATCATCGAAATGCAGACTCCTTTTTTTCAAAAAGGGATTCAATTCATCAAACCCCTGACTCTCAAAGACATAGCCGAAAAACTGGAGATGCACGAGTCCACGGTTTCGAGAATCACGTCCAACAAATACATACAGACTTCCCGGGGGATTCTCGAGTTAAAATGGTTTTTCTCTTCGGGTGTTCGCTCCGCAGAAGGAGGAATCGAATCCTCCAAAAAAATTCACGACCTCATCCGCAATCTCGTACGAGAAGAACAATCCGACAATCCTCTTTCCGATCAGGAAATCGTGGAAGCGATCCAGAAGCAGGGAATCGAAATCGCGCGTAGAACCGTCGCGAAATACAGAAAGATCTTGAAGATTCTTCCGTCCAGTCAGAGAAAAAAAGTGAAGTCTTTGGAGTCCAGATAACCATGTCGATGCCCGGAATCAACGTTTCGAATATTCTCAACGAACACGAAGAGTTGGGTCTGCGTATGCTCGCGGGTGAAAAAGGACTCACGAATCGAATCAATATGTCCGAGATCAATCGTCCCGGACTTTCTCTTACGGGATTTTATGAAAGTTTTGCGCACGATCGGATTCAAATTTTCGGCAAAGGAGAATGGGCTTACATCACTTCCCGAACTCCGGAAGATCTTAAAAAAATCGCCGCCGATTTTTTCAGCTTTCATCTGAATTGTATCATCTTCACGCACGGGAACATGCCCCCTCCGATTTTTGTGGAGAATTGCGAACAGCTCGGCATTCCCCTGATGATCTCGGAAGTTTCCACGCATAAATTCATCACTTTGATTTCGGGAATTTTAGATCGAAGTCTCGCCCCGAGAACGATGCGGCACGGAGTTTTAATCGAAGTATTCGGGATCGGAATTCTTCTTTCCGGAAAAAGCGGCGTTGGAAAAAGCGAAACCGCACTCGAACTCATCGAAAGAGGACATCGTCTTGTCGCCGACGACATGGTGGAAATCCGCAGACTTTCGGAAAGTTATCTGATCGGAACCTGTTCGGATTTGTTGAGACACCACATGGAAATCCGTGGATTAGGAATTTTGAATATTAAGGATATATTCGGAATCGGTTCGGTGCGCGATCACAAACTCATAGAACTCATCATCCACCTCGAAGAATGGACCGAAGACAAGGATTTCGACAGAACGGGACTCGAAAATCCCACCGAAGAACTGTTAGGCGTTCAGATTCCTCTGATCAAGGTTCCGGTTCGTCCCGGAAGAAACATTCCGATCATCGTGGAAACCGCCGCGATGAATCAGCGTTTGCGCAAACTCGGCAAGAACGCGGCGCAGGAATTCAATCAAAAATTGAGTCAATATCTACAGCAGGGCAAAGTTGAAAGAAATTCTCCTCAAAATCAATGAAAACGGAACGGGTATGCACGCAAGACCGGCGTCCGTCTTCGTCAACTGCGCGTCCAAGTTCCCCTGTGAAATCACGGTCGTAAAGGACGACGTGGAAGTGAACGGGAAGAGCATCATGGGACTCATGATGCTCGCGCTCGCGCCCGGTAACGAATTCAAGATACAAGTCAAGGGCGAAAAGGAAGACGAAGCCTTGGAGGCTCTGAGCAATATCGTAAACAACGATTTCGTTTAACAAAACCGAAACCTCATGAACGACGAAACCAGATATTATCTAAGGGATCTTCTGATCCTAGGTTTGATCATCCTGCTTTCCGTGGTTCTTGCGGAATTGATACAGTTTTCCGGCAAAGATTCTTTTCCGGAAGACATCGGATTTCTGGATCGAATCGTCGTTTATATCTTTTATTTCATTCCTCTTTTTTCTCTTTCCCTTCTGATCTCTTACTTTTACAGAAATAAAAGAAATCTGGAAACCGGCAGGCTCAAAAGTTCGATCCGGTATCGTCTAACGTTGTCGTTCATCTTCGTCGCGCTCCTTCCTTCGGTTCCGATCCTCTTTCTTTCCTCGAACATCACCGGAAAACTGTACGAACGATTCTACGGGATCGACGTGGAAGAGGCGCTTTCCTCGGGGGAAATGCTGATTCTAAACGAGGAAAAACCGAAAAAGAAACTTCTCGTGGAAAAGACGCGCCTGCTGGAAAGTTTTTTACGAATGCAGCCTCTCAACTTGGAATCCCTCGTCGCCGGAGCTTCCAAACTGAATCTCATTCAAAGCGACGAATTCTATGTGGGAATTTACGAAAATGAAAAATCCGTTTTGGAAAACCGGGGATTAAAATACAGACCGGTAGAAAAGAATTTCAAGGCATTTTCCAAAACTTCCAATTGGACCGAATTCTTAAGTTATCGTCCGGATTATTGTATGTATTTTATCCGAGTTCCGTTTCCGATCGGCCAATACGTTCTTCAAACCGGGATCCGAATCCACAAAGGAGAAGAGAAGATCGTATATTCTTTGATTTCTACGAGAAGAAATTACGATCGCGCGGACTTGGCAAAGGAAAAACTTCCGTATCGAATTCGCTTAACGTTCAGTATCATCACCGTTTCGATTTTTCTCTTGGCGATTTACTTCTCCCTTTTGTTCGCGAGAAAGATCTCCAGACCGATCATCGAACTCGCCAACGCGACGCAAAAGATTTCCATGGGCGAAACCGATATCAACCTGGAAATCCGCGAAGCGGGAGAAATCGGCGCGCTCATCGATTCTTTCAACCAGATGGTTCAGGATCTAAAATCCAAAGACGCGGAACTCATGCGCAGTCAAAGAATCGCCGCTTGGAAAGAAGTGGCCCAGAGAATGGCCCACGAAATCAAAAATCCGTTAACACCGATCCAACTGTCTGCGGAACGAATCCGCAGAAAAATGAAAACGGAAAATCTAGAACAGTTTCATGAAATCGTAGCGACGGGAACGGACACGATCATCAAACAGGTGCGCGTTCTCGAACATCTGGTGAACGAGTTCTCCGATTTTGCGCGCATGCCCGCACCGAAACTCATCAATCAAAACTTGGAACCCATTCTTCTGGAAGCCGTGAAGTTATTCGAACACACTCCGAAACTCAAAATCACCACGAACATCGCGAAAGGATTTCCGCAGTTATTTCTGGATCAGAAAATCATTCTCCGCGTTTTTACGAACCTCGTAAAAAATTCCGTGGAAGCGATCGAAAGAAAACGCGAAAAAGAGGAAAATCCCGATTACGAAGGTTCGATTTTAATCTCGGCGACGTTAACGAGAAAGATTATGCGAAGAGTAGCGATCATTTCGATCGAGGACAACGGAATCGGAATCTCTCCCGAACTGCAGCAGAAAGTGTTCGAACCCTATTACTCGACGAAAAACAGCAATACCTCCGGAATCGG
The DNA here is from genome assembly GCF_003545925.1 of Leptospira yasudae. Taxonomy (NCBI): domain Bacteria; kingdom Pseudomonadati; phylum Spirochaetota; class Leptospiria; order Leptospirales; family Leptospiraceae; genus Leptospira; species Leptospira yasudae. Next base: position 397,687 of record NZ_QHCU01000005.1, read on the forward strand.
TCTTGCGATCGTACAGAAAAGTGTGATTGACCACAACGGGCATATCTCTGTAGATTCTTCCCGTATGGGCGGTTGCCGTTTTCAGATCGAACTTCCCGTATCCTAAACCGCTTTCATGAAAATTTTTATCGCAGACGACGAACCTGAAATCCGTAAATCTCTGAAAGAAATTTTAGAGGATGAGGATTTCGAAGTCGAAACGTTCTCCACTGGCAAAACGCTTCTCAAACAACTCAAAAGCGAACGACCATCTTTGGTTTTACTCGACGTTTGGCTCGGCAAAGAAGACGGAATCGTCGTTCTGGACGAATGCAAAAAGCTCTATCCTACGCTTCCCGTGTTGATGATTTCGGGACACGGAACGATCGAGATCGCGGTCGCGGCGACTAAAAAAGGCGCGGTCGACTTTTTGGAAAAACCTCTTTCCATCGAAAAGGTTCTGCAGGCGATCGAGAACGTCATCAAACCCGAGGAGAAATTCTCCGCATCCGATATTAAATTAGAATATGATGAAATACTAGGAAACTCGCCCGCGATCCAAAAAGTGAAATTCGCGATCGCACAAGCCGCGGCGACGAACGCGCGCGTGTTTATCTACGGGGAGAACGGAACCGGAAAGGAACTCGTAGCAAAAACAATATTCAAAAATTCTAAAAGAGCGGACCAACCCTTCGTCGAGATGAACTGTGCCGCGATTCCGGAGGAACTCATCGAATCGGAGTTATTCGGATTCACCAAAGGTGCGTTTACGGGCGCAACCGATTCCAGAATCGGGAAGTTCGAGGCCGCAAACGGAGGAACCTTATTCCTGGACGAGATCTGCGACATGTCCTTGTCGACGCAGGCAAAGGTGCTTCGGATTCTCCAAGAACAAAGATTCGAAAAATTAGGAAGCACCGAAACCATCACTGTGGACGTTCGCATTATCGCCGCAACCAACATCCCCGTGGAAGAAGCGATCCGAGACGGAAAATTTCGCGAGGACCTCTACTATCGTTTGAACGTGATTCCCATCACGATTCCTCCCTTGCGCGAACGAACCTCGGACATTCCTTTGCTTGTGGATTATTACATCGCCAGAACTTTGGAAGAGAACAACCTTCCCCCGAAAAAAATCGAATCCGAAGCCGTTTCCATTCTCCAAAACCACTTTTGGCCGGGAAACATTCGGGAACTCAAGAACATCATGGAACGTCTTTGTATTATGACGGTGGGAGCGACGATCACCGCGAACGACGCAAGAGACGCATTGAAAGGATTCAAAACCGCGAACGAAATGGTGGAACTCGGAGACTTCCGAAAGGCAAAAGAAGAATTCGAAAGACAGTATATTATAAAAACATTACAGACGAACGAAGGCAACGTGACCCGGACCTCCCGCGTCCTGGGAATCGAACGTTCCCATCTCTATCGAAAGATGAAGTCGCTTAACATTTCTTCGGATCAATATACGGATGGATAAGGAAATACTCACAGGTCTGGGAAGAATCCTGGGTGATCTCCGTTTTTTGATCCAAAAAAAGCAGGTTCCGATCCTGCAATTGAGCGGAGAAAAACCGCCCGAAACTACGGAACTCGTTTGGAAAGAAGACTGGAGCCCTTCCGGACAAACGTCCCAGTCGCACGACCTGGAATTAGAAGCGGAGGGCATCCAAGTCCGCAGACCCGCCAAGGCCGCGGAACGAAACTTTATCTGCAAACTCTGTGCGGATCGAATCAGCGCGGTTCGAAACTTTCTGATTAAGGGAAGAAAACCAGTATTAGTACTTCATTATACTGCGGAGATCGCTCCCGGCCGTCCTTCGTTTTCCAAAACTTCTCCCGATCAGATTTTTAGAACCAAGGAAGCCGAGGATCTTTTCGGAAGAATGATTCAGAAACAATTCGGCTTCAGTCATCGGGAATTTTATTATCAGGAATATCCCGCATGTATCTTCGCTCATTCCAAATCCAACGCGGAAGATTGGAAGCGTAGAACCGAAACGTGCGAGACCCAAGTCAAAGAAACCATCGATTCCGAAAAAATCAAAGGAATCATTCTTTTGGGAACGAGCGCCATCGCGGTTTACGGAAAAGAAAAGGCGCTCGAGATGATGGGAAGAACGTTGGACTTTCTCCCCGGCGTTCCGATGGTAGTATTACGTTCTCCCGAAGCGATCGCAGCGGTCGAAACCAAACGCAAAAATTTCAAAGGCGATAAGGAATCCTTCGAATTCGAGACGATCAAAAAGGAAGAGATCTCGATCAAAGAAAGTATTCTTTCCCAACTCTCCTTGTTTCAAAACAAACTCAAGGACGTACTTTGATTCACTACGCCGAGGTAGCGTTCGATCTTCCGGTCGAAGAAGACACGTTCACATACGAGGTTCCGCCGAACACGCGGATCGGAGTCCGCGTTTTAGCGAAACTCAGAAATCGGGAAGAAGAGGGGATCATTGTCTCCGTTCATCAAAACGAACCGAACTACAAGGTTCTTCCGGTGGATAAGATCATCGATAAAACCCCGATCGTTCTTCAGGAACAGATCGATCTCGCGTATTGGATGAAGGATCAATACATCGCTTCTCTTGGAGAATGTATCTATAAGATGATTCCCGCCGGAAGAAGGCAGGTCAAACTCGAGGCCTTTCCGTCGGACGCGGAAGGAAAACCCGTAACGTTAAACGAAGAGCAGAATGTCGCTTATCAAAACATCCTTTCCACCTTCGGACAAACCGCCGTACATCTGTTGTTCGGAATCACGGGTTCGGGTAAGACGGAAGTTTATATCCATCTGATTCAAAAGGCGCTGGAAACTCCGAACCGTTCCGTGATTCTTCTCGTTCCCGAAATCAGTTTGACGTTTCATATCATTCGCAAACTGGAATTGATCTTTCCGGGACAACTCGCCGTTCTCCATTCCGCGCTGAAGGTTTCCGAAAAATTCAAGGCATACAACGAACTCTTAAGCGGTAAAAAAAGAATCGCGGTCGGAACGAGAAGCGCGGTCTTCGCTCCGGTTTCCAATCTCGGTCTCGTCATCATCGACGAAGATCATGATTCTTCCTTTAAGGAACATTCCAGTCCGAGATACCACGCGCGTCAGGTCGCGATGCAGCGCTGCAAGACGAACAACGCGGTTCTCGTGATGGGAACCGCCACGCCTTCTTTGGAAATCTATCACCTCGCCAAAGAAGGAAAGATCCATCTTCATACTTTGACCAAACGACCGGAAGGCGTTCTGCCTCCGACTGTGCGCATCGTGGAGAATCAAAAGGAATCGAACGTTCTCAGCTCGGAACTTTCCTTTGCGATCAAACAACGACTGGATAGGAAGGAACAGGTCATTCTTCTTTTAAATAGAAGGGGATACAGCCCTTTGATCTATTCGCCGGCGACTTCCTCTTATGTGCCCTGTCCGAACTGCACGACCAATCTTTGTTATCACAAAAAAGGAACGGCGATCTGTCATCTCTGCGGACATACGGAAACCTTGGATTCTCTCGAAAAAAGAATGGGGGAAAGTTTAACCCTTAAGGGAACCGGAACCCAAAAGCTGGAGGAAAATCTTCTCGAAGCATTTCCGCAAACCAGAGTGGAACGTTTGGATCAGGATTCGATCCAGGACCGAAGTTTGTTAAACGAAGTCATTTCCCGTCTTCTCGGAGGAGAAATCGACATTCTCACCGGAACGCAGATGATCGCGAAAGGACTCGACGCGTCTCAGGTAACGTTAGTCGGCGTTTTGAACGCGGGGATCGGTCTCGGGCTTCCGGACTTTCGAGCCAACGAACGGGTTTTTTCCCTTTTGACCCAGGTCGCCGGAAGGGCGGGCCGCTCCAAACTCAAGGGAGAAGTGTTGATCGAAACCAACGCACCCGATCACCCCGTGATTCAGATGGCGACGAGTCAAAACTACATTCAATTTTACGAATCTGAAATTCCCGTGCGTAAGGATCTTTTTTATCCTCCGTTTTCAAGACTCGTTCGAATCGTTTCCCGTTCCAAGGACGAACAGCTTTCCCTTGAAACCATCGAACTCGTATTCGGCGTTTTGAAAAAATACTTTCCTTCCAAGGATACGGTTTTGCTCGGACCGGCTCCTTGTCCGTTTTACAGAATCGATTCCAACTTCCGCAATCATATCATTCTCAAAACGTCTTCTCTTCCGGCTTGGAGAGAAATTTTTAAAAAAGAGATTCGTCCATTGAAACTTTCCAAAAAAGTGTATTTAGAAATCGACTTCGATCCTTTGGACTTAGTATAAGAAGGTTTTAGGACTCGCCACAATGAAAATCGGCTACTTTGGAACTCCCGAACATTCCGCAAAACTTTTAAAAGCTTTGATCGATTCTTCGTTCGCGGAAGTTTTGTTCGTCGTTACGAATCCGGATCGGGCCAAGGGCCGGAGCAGAACTCCCGAACCGGGGCCCGTCAAAAAAATCGCGCTCGAACACAATCTTCCCGTGTTTCAATACGAATCGATCAAAAAGGAAAAAGAAAAAGCCCTAGCGGACTTCGGCTCCTTTCCGGCCGATCTTTATGTGATCTTCGCGTACGGTTCGATTCTTCCCGGAGAAGTCTTCCGTCATCCTCCGCTTCACTCGATCAACTTGCACGGTTCCTTGCTTCCGGATCTGCGCGGAGCTTCTCCCGTTCAAACCGCTCTTTGGAAGGGATATACAAAAACGGGAATCACGATCCAATACATTACGGAGAAGATGGACGAAGGGGATATTCTCGTTTCCAAAGAAGTAGAAATTACTCCCGAAGACGACACGGGCACTTTGATGGATAAAATTACGGACGCGGGAATCGAATCCATTCTCCGGCTCTTGAAGGAGTTCGACGGCAAACCGTTTCCCGCAACACCGCAGGATCATTCCCGGGCCACGTATTGCGGTAAGATCAAACCGGAAGATCGGATTTTGGATTGGACCCAAAGCGCGCAAGAACTTCACAACCGAATCCGTGCGTTGTATCCGGACGCGGTGGCGACAACGACCTTCCGGAACAAACGACTGAACATCCTGAAAACAAGACATTCTTCCTTGCCTCCGGAATCGAATCCAGGGCCTGGCAAATTGAAACGGTTGGACAAAAAAGGCCTTCTTACGCAGTGTGGTGATGGTAGATTTCTGGAAATTCTGGAATTGCAGCCGGAAAATAAAAACAGGATGTCTACATCCGATTTTCTCAACGGTTTCAGAATCCAAGAAGGGGAAATATTCGGGTGAATCAGGAACAAATCAAGGAAAAGTATCTTCCGATCGGAGGTTACATCTTATTCTTAGCGGCCGGTCTTCTTTTATTCTTTAGCGCGGCCTTCTTAGTCGTATTCGTAAGAACCAAAAGTACGGCAAAGGTGATCGTTCCCGATCTCGTCGGAAAATCCTACCCTGAAGTTCACAACGAACTCAACCGTCTTCAATTGAAAGTGCGTCTGGAAAACAAACGTTACCCGGACAAAACCGACGGAATCATTTTGTATCAATCCATTCGTCCCGGAAGAGAAATCGAAGCGGGAAGTAAAATCGTTCTGACCGTAAATACGGGACTCGACCGTTTGATCGTTCCCGACGTAAGAGGGCAGTCCATCGATTCCGCAAAGGCGAATCTTCAGAAAGTTCTCTCCGGAGAAACTTACGTGGAACTGCAGATCGGCGGAATCACCTACATCGAACCGCAAGCGGATCAACTTCCGAACACAGTCATCGATCAAATTCCGGAACCCGGTAAAAACACATCCGCAAGAGAAAAAGTATTCTTACTCGTGACCAAGGCTCCGAGCAAAACCAAGGAAGAATTCTCACCGACTTCTTTCCAAGGAGCGTCTTTTCCTCTCGTTCAAAAAAGTCTGACTCGTTCCGGAATCAAAAGCAGAGTGGAAGAAATCGTGAACACGAGAGTTCGCTCCGAAAACGGACTCGTTTCCTCCGCGAGACTGGAAGGAGACGAGGTTCGTTTTAAAGTGTATTACTTCGAACCGGAACTCGCCGTGGAAAGCGGTTACGAGCTTTTTTCCTATGAAGTCGGAGACGACGGAAACTACAAAGCGGTTCTGAAAAACGAAAATCAGGAAGAAGCGGACGTATTGACGCTTCCCGTCGCTCTGAAAGACGGAGAAAAATTCCAAACCGTATTCTACCGCAAAGGCGCAGTCAAACTCACGCTGTTAGACGCGACCGATTCCAAAGTAAAATCCAAATCCTACGAGAACGAACTTTGAAAATTTCCGCATCCATCTTAGCCACAAAACTTACCGAACTCGGAAAAACCGTTCCTGATTACGATCCGACCGCCATCGACTTGATGCACATGGACGTCATGGACGGAAACTTCGTTCCACAGATCAGCTTTGGAGAAGCCCTCAGCAAAGAAGTCAAAGCTCTCACTCCGATTCCCTTGGACGTGCATCTTATGGTTTCCAAACCCGAGAATCACGTTTCCAAATACTACGAACTCAATCCGTATTGCATCACGTATCATATCGAAACGACGGACTTTCCCGTTCGTCTCGCTCAGGAAATCAAAAGTCACGGAACCAAGGTGGGAGTTTCTCTCAACCCGGGAACTCCCGTTTCTTCTCTGGAAAACGTCCTTCCGTATGTGGACCTGATTCTTCTCATGACCGTCGAACCGGGATTTTACGGACAAAAGTTCATCGCGAACGGAATGGAAAAAATCCGCAAAGCGAAAGAGTTGATCGGATCTCGACCGATCGAGCTGGAAGTGGACGGAGGAGTCAACGATACCAATATCCAAGAACTGGGAAAGAACGGAGTGGATATCGTTGTAGTCGGCGCCGGACTTTATAAAACGGGCAACCCCGTTGATAACGCAAGAAATCTCAAATCTCTCGCGAAATAAACAACTTTGTCGTTTACTGTCGGATCATTTCTTGACAGGGGGACATATTGTCCAATATTGGTAAAAATCATGCATTCTTTTTTCGGACGTTTTCGATCCGAAACGGTAGAATGGGTTAAAAGGAAAACATCCCTTGGTAAAGCTTAGATTACAAAGAACTGGAACCAAACACGATCCTCATTATAGAATTGTTGCCGCTGACAGCAGAGCGCCTAGAGACGGAAAATTCGTTGATATCGTGGGTCACTATCATCCGGCTCAAATCAAAGAACAGACTACCTTCAACAAAGAGAAAATTCTTACCTGGCTGAAAAACGGGGCTCAACCGACCGGAACCGTTCTGAACCTGTTTAAAAACGCAGGAATCTGGGCAGAATACAAAACCACTCTGAAGAAGTAATGGAAGAATTACTGAAGTACATTGTTGCTTCTCTCGTTGAATTTCCCGATGAAATCGTGATTCGGGAAATCGAAGGGGAAGAACAAAACATCATCGAACTCCGTGTTTCCCCCAAAGACGTGGGAAAGGTCATCGGTAAGAACGGTCGTATCGCAAAATCCCTGCGCGCGATTCTTACTGCGGCTTCCGTAAAAGCAGGAAAAAACTTCTCCTTAGAAATCATTGACTGAAGGGTGGATTTCACTCGGTCAATTAGGCAAACCCTTTGGAATCAAAGGGTGGTTGCGTTTCAATGTCCGCGAATCCGTTCTCACAGAAATCAAACTTCCGATCACTTTAAAACTCAGTAAACCCGATCCGAACTTTCCCGCAAAGGAAATCACTCTTTTAGAAATCAAACCGCATACTGGAAAGTTCGTCGTTCGTTTTGAGGGAGTTTCCACGCCCGAAGAAGCGGAAAAATGGATCGGCGGTCTTTTGCACTTACCGCAAAACCTTCTTCCTAAAATCAAAACCAAAGACGAGTTTTATATCCGGGATTTGATCGGTCTCCAAGCCGTGGATGAAACAGGAAACCTTCTTCATTGGAAATTGACCGATGTGCAGGACAATCCGGCTCATCCGATTTTGATCTTTGCAAAACAGAATGGGGAAGAAGTTCTCATTCCGTTCATCGGAGTTTTTGTCGGGAAGGTCGACGTCCAAGCCAAAACCGTCGTTTTAATTCAGCCGGAGGTTTGGAATGAAGTTTAATTTCATCACTCTTTTTCCCGAAAAGATCCAATCCTACTTTTCAGAAGGGCTTCAACAAAAAGCAATCGAGTCGGGAGTCTTCTCCGTAAATCTCGTACAACTGCGAAACTTCTCCGGAAACAAACACAACCGCGTAGACGATACGATTTACGGAGGCGGACCGGGAATGCTTCTGCGAGTCGAACCGATTCACAAAGCGCTTTTATCTTTGGGAGAAGACAAGGGAACCGTGATCTTGACTTCTCCATCGGGAGTTCCGTTTCACCAAGGCATTGCGACCAAGTTGAAAGAAGCCGGAAAACCTTTGACTTTCATTTCGGGTTATTACGAAGGCGTGGATCACCGTGTTGCAGAACATCTAGTTGACATGGAAATGTCCCTTGGAAATTATGTATTATCTGCCGGGGATTTGGCCAGCATTTGTATCGCGGATGCGGTGTCCAGACTTCTGCCGGGTTTTTTAGGGGCTGATGAAAGCCTTCTGGACGAGTCGCACAACCGTCCCGATGTTTTGGAATATCCCCAATACACAAAACCCTCGGAATACAATGGATGGAAAGTTCCTGACGTCCTGCTCAGCGGCAACCACGCACATATAGAGGCGTGGAGGGAACAAAATAGAAAGAAGATCGACCCCGATCAAGAGAGGAAATTATGAATCAACTTTTAAGAGAAGTATTGACTTCAGACGCTGAAAGAAAACAAAACTTCGCAGTAGGCGATACCGTTAAAGTACATTATAAAATCGTTGAATCCGGTAAGGAAAGAGTTCAGGTTTACGAAGGGGTTGTAATCTCCATCGCGAACGAAGCAAACGGAAAATCATTCACCGTTCGCAGAGTTTCCTACGATATCGGAGTGGAAAGAATTTTCCCTCTGTTTTCCCCGAGAATCGCAAAGATCGAACTGATCCGCAAAGGTAAAGTAAGAAGAGCGAAACTCTATTACCTCAGAAACCTCGCCGGTAAAGCGGCTCGTATCAAAGAACTCAAGGGCGGTAAAACTCTCGTGAGTGAAGATAGAAAAAGACAACAGCAGGAAGATTCCGCTGCGGCTGCAAAAGCGGCGGCTCCTGCAGAATAAACCGGTTTGCCGGAATTTCTATCCCGATTTGAACCGGAAGAACTCCGGTTTTACTCAGAGTCGATTCCCTGCGGAATCGACGAAGCCGGAAGAGGTCCTTATGCGGGGCCTCTTTCTGTTGCACTGGTCTCCTTTTCCCAAGAAACTCTTACCTCGATTCTCGAAGGAAAGATTCTGCAAGGTTTGACCGATTCCAAAAAACTCTCCGAGAAGAAACGCGAATCACTGTATCCAGAAATTCTAAAAACGGCTCAAATCTCTTATAGAACCTTCCTGAGTCCGAACTACATCGATCGTCAGGGAATCAACCGAGCCGTTCTCGAGGGAATTCGAAGATGCGCGAAACTCGTGATTCGTTCCACCCAATCGACTCTTCCGTTGCAACTCTTGATCGACGGAAACTATAACTTCAATCGATACCCGGAATGGAGTTATCTAAAAAACCGAACCTCTTTTTACACCAAGGGCGATCTTAGAATCGTAAGCATCGCCGCCGCATCCATTCTTGCGAAAGTCGGCCGAGACCGTTATATGGTCTCGGTCGCCAAAAAATTTCCTCACTATCAATTTGAACAACACAAAGGATACGGAACAAAACTGCACGAGGAACTGATTCTTCGGCACGGGCTTTCCGATATTCATAGAAGAAGTTTTACCGGAAAATTTCTAGAACCGGTTTCCAAGTCTAATCAGTAAAACCGGGCGTCGATCCGCATGGATCGTTGTCTTCGTTCCGGTCGGAGATCATGCAAGATAGAATTTGTATCAGGAAGGGATCCGAATGAAACTTTCCGCGGACGTTTCCGGGGGAAACACGCTTCTTTTTTCCGGAAAAGAATCCGAGGTAGTGAAGTCCGGCGTATTTTCCTGGAATACGAACGTAAAAGCTATCGTTCTTGAAACCTTTCTGGGAGGGGCTTGGATTTCTTTCGGATCGAAAAAGATCAAAGTGAACACCGATTCAACTCCCTTGATAAAGGGAGAACTTTTGACTTTGACCGCAAAGCCGAACAAGAAAGGAATCGAACTCCGAATTTTAGAAAGAGAACTGAAAGGTTCTGAAAATTCTCCCTTGAAATCGGAGAACATGGGTCTAAGCGTTCGGGAGCTTTCCGAAAAACTGAGCGGCGGAGAGTTCAAGGACACGTCACCTGAAACCGCGGTGTTCAAAGTTCTAAAATCGTATTACCCATTTTTAGAATGGAATGCGGAATTACCGTATTTTCGTTGGGAATTTTCGGGAGGAAACGCGGAAGGGATCTTTGATCCGAAGGAAGAAACAAAAAAGTTCCTATTTCGGATCCAATCCGAAAAAACCGGAAAGACGATGGTTCTATTCTTATGGAAGGAAACTACGGGAGAAGACCTGCAAATCAACGCTACGTTTGATAATTTTAAAATGTACTTGCATGCTTGCCAAAACAAAGAAAAATTTAAGAGAATCCTAACCGAGTCGTCTGTGAGTTTTCAGGGATACAATTTGGCTTATAAACCGTCTCAAACTCAAAAGGAATGGAATGCGTAAATGATCAGTGTGGCTCTGAAATTTATTCCGAAACAAAACGACGCGCCTGTAATCACGGCTTCCGCCTCAGGACTTTTAGGAGACACGATTCGTAAAATTGCACAGAGAAATTCGGTTCCAATCGTTGAAAATCCGATTCTCGCGGAATCCCTTTCGGAACTACCGATCGGAACGGAAATTCCCGAAAATCTTTATAGGGCTGTTGGAGCGATATTCTCCATGATCCTGGAATTGGATTCAAATTCCGGAAAAAGGGAAATGTTAAAATGAAGAAGTTTGCCGTATCCGAACTCAAACCGGGGATGAGATTTTCAAAGCCAGTCTATTTGGATAAGGATAATTTATTTATCACTTCCAATACTCCGGTTACGGACAGCGATCTGGACCGTTTGAATAAATTCGGAATTCAGGAAGTTATGACCGCCGGAGAAATTCTCCAGCTTGGCGGAGTGTCCTCCGACCCGGAACTTCTCGAAACGAGCATCGACGATATCATCGTCAACACCGTCGTAGATGACGAACTTCAACCCCTCAAAGCGGTTTACGACAATCTCAATCGGATTAAAGTCACATTCGGAAATTTATTTAGAGAATCCACGCAAGTCATCCAGGACGTCTTCAAAAAGACGCTGGATGAAAAGCCTTTGGAAGTGACGCCGGTTCGCGAAATCGCCGAAAAACTGACCGACTTTGTCCGCTCCAATCAGAACATCTCCTATTTGATACTGGCGAACAATCCTTCGGGATACTATCTTTACAATCAGATCGCAAACGCTACGTTCTACTCTTTGATCTTAGGGAAACTTCTGGAATATTCCAGACCGAAGATGATCGATCTTGGAATTTCCTGTCTTCTTGCGGATATCGGGATGAGCAAGGTTCCCGCCGCCGTTTCCGAAAAGAACGAACAACTCACGGACGAAGAATTCAAGACGATCATGAAACATACGATTTTGGGGTATCAAATTCTTTCCCAAAAGATGAAACTCAAAAACAATCTCGCGATCGTCGCGCTCCAACACCACGAACGTTACGACGGGAACGGATATCCTCAAAAGTTAGCCGGAAACGCGATCGAAGAACAGGCGAGAATTTACGCGATTGCGGATAACTTCTCCGCGCTCGTGACCAATCGTCCTCATAGAAAGAAAATTCTCCCGCACGAAGCGATCAAATCCATGATCAGCATGGACGTGGGAAAATTCGATCTCAAGCTCGTGAGAACTCTCTTAGGTCATCTTTCCTTATATCCGGTCGGATCCTGCATCGAGTTGTCGGACAAGCGGATCGGAGTCGTTCTCGGCCCGAACCCGGATAAGCCGATCCGTCCCTGCATTCGTATTATAAAAGATGAATATGGAGAAATGGTCCGAAATCTGATCCTCGTGGATCTTCTGAAAGAGACCAATCTCTTCATTTCCCGTCCCGTGGATTTGCAGGAAGTCACGGCGTAATTTCTTCCTTTTCTTTGAGCCGATTCAAAACGATCAAAGGTAAAGAAGGGGAAGAAATCGCCGCTCAATTTTTAATTTCCCTCGGACACGAAATTGTCGCGAGAAACTACCGTTATCTGCGTTTCGAGATCGACATAATCTCCACCAAAGAAGAAGTTCTTTTCTTCAACGAAGTCAAACACTGGAAAGAATCCCAAGACTTCGATCCGCGTTTCACATTCCATTCCTCAAAACAAAACCGGATGAGAACCGCCGCAAACGGATTTCTCTCCCAACATGGTTCCTTCCGCGACCATTTTGTCTCATTCTGTCTTGTCTCCGTAAATGCGAAAAAGGGATGTGAATATTATCCTGACCTCTTTTGAAATAGTGATTCAGGTACTTTCAAGATCCACCGAATTCTTAAATTGTCTGCGGGTTCTCAAGGAAGAGAGCCTTAAATCGTTACAAGGAAGTAACTATGAAGAGCATCACGATTTTAGGGAATCTGGCCGAGTCAGATGACTTTGGTCCGGATCCGGTCATTCTGCGGAAACGCGGAATGCCGGTAAAAAAGCGAAAATTTGAGGATTATAAAAAGAAGCTGGAGGACCCAACGTATATCGATTTTGCGATCGATAAAATTGCGATGGAAATCTCCCATTTTCTTGCAAAATAGACTTCTCGCTTAACGGGAATTAAGCGACGGCCCTGTTTTCTCCGTAATTTCCGGCATTCTGGAAATTCAGGGCCTCTAGAAGGTGCTTTTCTTCCACGGACTCCTTTCCTTCCAAATCCGCGATCGTGCGGGCCACTTTCCGAATCTGATTGAACTTCCGAATACTCAACTTTCGTTTTCTCATCTCGGCCTCGAGTATGTCTTCGCAGGCGGAACCGAACCGAAGATACGAATTCACGGATTCTCCGCGGAGTTGTCCGTTGAAATAAAATTCCTTTCCTTGATAACGGCTTCTTTGTATTTTTACCGCCTCTCGAATCTGCGCCTTGGATTCTTCCAAAAAAATAGGAACTCGTTTGCGCTTGTTCTCTTTGAGAGGAAACATACGGACTTCAAGATCGATCCGATCTCGAAACGGGCCGGAGTAGGGAGCTTGGTATTTTTTAATCCGAGGAGGAGTGCAAGTGCAACCTCCGTCTTCCACGCCGCTCAATCCGCAAGGACAAGGATTGGTCGCCGCCACGAGAAGAAATTGCGCCGGATAAACGACGCTCCCGCTGATTCTGGAAACGGTGATATTTCCTTCTTCCATCGGTTCTCGGAGCGACTGCAGAATTCCTGATTTATATTCCGCGAGTTCGTCCAAGAAAAGAATACCACGATTTGCTAATGTAACTTCTCCCATTCTCAATTCTCGTCCTCCGCCCACCAAGGCAATGTCGGAAGTCGTATGATGAGGAGCGCGGTAGGGACGTTCCACGATCATCTCTTTCAAAGGAGAAATCGCGGATCGTATTTTCAAAATATCGAATGCTTCGTCTTCTTCCGGAGAAGGAAGCAAAAGTCCGAGCATCCTCGCCAAAAGGCTTTTTCCGATTCCCGGCGGTCCGGAAAGCAAAAGATGATGCCAACCTGCGGCCGCGATTTCTACGGCTCGGAAAGCGACCATCTGATCTTGATAGAGTTCGAAACTTTTCGTGATCTGCGTTTCTCGAATTCGAATTTTCGAAATCGATTCCGAACTTTTTCGATTTTCAAATACGTCTTCCAATTCTTTCAGATGAGCAATTCCAAAGACTTCGAACTTGCGGAGAACGGCCGCTTCCTCACGGTTTTGAAACGGAAGAATCACGGTATCGTATTTTTCGGAAGAGATTCCGGAAAGAATCGGAAGCACACCTTTGAGCGGTTTCAGACTTCCGTCCAAACCCAATTCTCCCAAAAAGAGAGTTCGCTTTAATTTTCCGGAAGGAAAGATTTGTCCGGTCAACGCGAGGATTCCGCAAGCGATCGAAAGATCCAGCAACGTTCCTTCCTTTTTTCTTCCTGCCGGAGCGAGGTTGACCAGAATATTTTGAAACGGGCAGGTATATCCGCTGTTCTCAAGGGCCACTCGGACCCGTTCGGCTGACTCGCGGATCGATTGAGCGGCCAAGCCCGTGATCATAAAACGGGGCAGTCCTCGCTTGAGGTTGATTTCGACTCCGACCACGAAGGAGTCGAGTCCTTCTAAATTCGCGCCCGCCAAACAAATCCAAGAATTTTTCATCGCGATCCCTCCGTCTTTCTACGGTTCCGATCGAGGAAGAAGGGTAACGCTTTTGTGTTAGAAATCGAGGGGAGAACGCGAAAAATTAAGCCTTCCTCCGGTCTTTTGCAAAAAAACTCCTTTCAAAACGCTTCCCCCTCTGTAATTTTGCTCTGAAATGTTTCGTATCCGCGTTTTCCTGCTTCCGGCGATCTTTCTTTTTCTCGCGGGCTGCGGGAACCGGTTGATTCGAAAGGATTCGATCGCTCAAGTAAACGAGCACTACGCGGAAAAAATTTATTACCTGATCCAAGACAAAAAGGTTTCCAACACGGAAACGTTTAAAAAGGGAATGCTCGTTCGAATCTACATCGAATCGACTCCCTCAATGGTGAAGATCAAATGTTACCCCGCGGACCATAAACGGGAATATGCAATCGGCAGGATGATCGCGTATCAGCTCAACGACGATTACGCGGGCAAACGAATTACGATAGAGGATCTGGATAAACTGATAGCCAATGAACTCGTGGAATACAAAAAGAAAAAATAGATCGTCCAGAAGGACAGGTTCAAGATCGGCCAGATCCGAGTCCGATACTAAAAAGGTGAATGGAAAACTGTTTTTTATTCCCCTGATCTCCACTTTGGTCCTGAGTTCTCTTTCCGCGGACCCGTTGAAGAATTACGACGCGGAGATTTCGGAGTACACGAATAAGGATTCATCCTTCTTTTCCGATAAGGAAGAACGCAAAATCAAACAGCTATTCTCCCAATCTCCCGAAAATTGGCAGGAAGAAAAGTATTCCCTGAATTATCATAAAGACAAATCCAACTTGGAACTCCCGAGTTTTATCAGCGTAAACAAAATCATCTCTTCCAAAATCGTCAGTCACAGCGGCGTCATCTATAAGAATTACGTAGTGAAACCGAAGGATTCTCTTTCTAAGATCGCAAGAGCGATGAAGACCAACGTCCAAAAGATCAGCGCGGCAAACGGTCTGAAAAAAAATTCCACTCTCCAGGTCGGACAGAACATTTCGATTCCGGTTCAGGTTCGCAATGCAAGCCGGGAAAAGGTGGAGTTTCGTAAAGTCTTTGTTTATCCGGTGGTAAACGCAAAGGTCACTTCCCGTTACGGAAGAAGAAAAGATCCGTTTCATACCGGCTCCGGCGGGTATCACACAGGTCTCGACTTCGGCGGTTCTCAAGGAGCGCCGATTCTTGCGTCCGCGGACGGAATCGTGTCCTTTACCGGCGTAAACGGCGGATACGGAAATACGGTCATCATCGATCACGAGAACGGCTACAAAACGATGTACGCCCACTGCGCGAAAATTACGATCGAGCAGGGAACGAGAGTCAGCGCGGGAACGGTCATAGGTGCCGTTGGCAGAACCGGATCGGCAACTGGTCCTCATTTGCATTTTGAAGTTTTCTTAAATGGAAATAGAATCAACCCGGACGCGGCCCTCAGAAAAACCCTGAAGATCGTAACTCCTTTAGATCCCGGTAAATTTGCCAGATTGTAGTTAACGGAAAGTCGGAAAACATCCTTCCTTCTTTCTTTGAAAAGAATTTACTGATCAAGCCCCTATGAATGCGATTTTTTTAGAACTTCGGAAGAACACATTTTACACGCTCATTCCCGTAATCTTATTCTTTTCGTATTCTCTTTCGTATCTTCTGAGAGCCGTGATTCTCGCGTTCTTAAATCCTACGGTGCAAGCGGCCGGTTCCAATTCGGCTCCCGTTCGTAAGATGGGTCCCGAAACCAACCGTGCTCTTTCTTCCTACGAGGAAATGGTACAAGGAAACTTAATCCGCGGAATCGCATCGCGCGCGGGAGATGTGCAAGGCACAGAGGGGGAAATGTCCACGGCGCCGCCCGATACGGGAGAAGGCGAAGAAATGAAGGTAACCGGGACATTGAGCGGCCACTGGTCGTTTGCACGCGTCACCATCGTGGAAAAGGGAAAACCCGAAGCGCAGGAATTCGCAACCGGAGAAACCGTCGGTGGATATAAAATCAAATCGATCGCTCTGAACTACGTCGTTTTAGAAAAAGGCGGAATCGCCCTCAAAGTCGAAATCGGCCAAACCCCCGGCGAGGCTCGCGCCAAACTGAGTCCGGAAGCCGGAGCTAAGGCGGACGGGGCGCCGAGCGGAGGCGGAGATACGATTCGCAAGGTTCTTTCCAGACAGGACGTTAACCGGAAGCTGAAAGACCCAGCCGCCATCTACAAAAACGCACGTTTCGGACCGGCCTTGATCAACGGAAAAATCAGCGGTTATAAAATCTACAGCGTCGCTCCGGACCATATCTTCTACGCGTTGGGCGCGAGAAACGGAGACATCATCAAACGAGTCAACGGAATGCCTTTGACCGAAACCGAAAAAATGTTAGAGATCTGGGGAGCCGTAAAAACTGCCGATAAGATTACGGTAGATGTGGAAAGAGGTAGCCAGATTCTCACCTACGAATTTATTATCAGAAACTAAAAAAATGCCCGGAACAAAGAATCAAATTCCAGTCTTTAGAATCCTTTCGATTCTCATACTCGTACTTTTGGTATGGGATAAACCCGTATTCCCTCAGAATAAGAAGAAGACTTCCGTTAAGACGAAATCGGCCGCTCCGGAAGAACCCGCCGAAAGAACCTTTTATGCAAACTGGAGAGACACCGAATTAAACGACTTTCTCAAAGGGATGAGTGCGATCCTGAGAAAAAACATCCTCCTGGATGAAAGTTTAAAAGGGAAAAAGATCACGATCATTTCCCAGAAAGAAATTCCGATTAAAAACGCATTTATCTTTATGAAGTCCGTCTTGGAATCCCTCGGCTTTGGAGTGGTGGAAGAACCGGATCTCATCTCTATCGTCAAGATCAAGGACGCTCTCGCAAGATCGCCCGTTGTCCGAGTGGGAAAAGAACTGATTCCCGAATCCGAAGTCGGCGACTTTAGAACGATCACACAAATTATTCCGGTGGAAAACGTAAAACCGGAGGAATTGGAGCCGATTCTCAAGCGCTTAACCTCTCCGAACACCGACGTAATCGTTTATAAGAATACGAATACGATCGTTCTTTCCGGTTCCGCGGCCGACATCAACAAATTGTTGATTTTGGTAAACGAACTCGACTTGAAATTGGAAGAGGCAAGTCCGGGCGCCATAGCATCGGCCGGCGACGTTCACATTTATACGCTCGAGCACAGTGAAGCGGAGAAGATCGCCGCCACTCTCGTAAAACTCGATAACCCGGTTGTTCAATCCGAAGAACTCACTCCCGAAAAAAAGGCACAAGGCCAAATTCCCGGAAAAGTGGATAAGATCAAAGCGGTCGGTCACAAAGAATCGAACTCCGTAATCGTAACGGCTACGAATGCGGAATGGACCGAGATCCGCAAGATCATCAAGGTTTTGGATTCCGCAAGAAAGCAGGTTCTTCTG
This sequence comes from Leptospira yasudae, assembly GCF_003545925.1. Classification (NCBI taxonomy): domain Bacteria; kingdom Pseudomonadati; phylum Spirochaetota; class Leptospiria; order Leptospirales; family Leptospiraceae; genus Leptospira; species Leptospira yasudae. Next base: position 415,391 of record NZ_QHCU01000005.1, read on the forward strand.
GAAGTGTTGATCGTGGAACTTACGTCCAGCGACTTGAACGACTTCGGGATCGACTGGAGATACAAAGCAGACGCCTACGGACAGTTCAACACAGGTCTTTCGAAAGAATCGAACATCATCAATGCAAACGGTCAGGTGAACCCGAATATCAACACGTTAAGCGGCTTCTCTTTGGGATTTTTAAAAGCTGGCTCGGAACAGATCATCGGAATTTTAAGCGCGAACCAAGGAAACGAAAACTTCAACGTATTATCCGCTCCTCAGGTTTTAACCGTGGATAACCAAGAAGCGGAGATCAGCGTCGGTCAGGACGTTCCCGTAAGAACGCAAAGTAGAAACGCGGGTCTCGGCGGCGCCAACGCGGTAACGGTCGATAACTACGAATACCGTCCGACCGGGATCAAACTCAAATTTACTCCTCACGTAAATAAGAACAACAAGATCACTTTGGAACTCTTTCAGGAGATCAAGAACATCGCGGAAATCGCGCTTTCCGGCGGTAACCCGACGTTCAATCGTCGCGAGATCAAAACTTCCATCTCGATCGAAAATACGCAGTCGATCGTAATCGGGGGATTGATTTCCAACGATAAACAAAAACGGATCATTAAAATTCCTCTGCTCGGAGATATTCCGTATCTGGGGCATCTTTTCAAACGAACCACCGAAAAAATCAAAAAGACGAACTTGATGGTTTTTATCACTCCGCATATACTCGATAGTAGAGAGAACGCGGATAAGATGACCGTGAAAAAGAAAATGCAGCAGGAACGTTACGAGCTCGAAAGAGAAAGAATCCTCAATAAAGAAAAAGAAATCAAAGAAAGAGGGGACTGACAGTGAAAACTCTCGGAGATATCCTAATCGAAGAGGGGATCATATCCGAAAAAGATCTGGAAGATTCCCTTAAAGTTCAGAAAAAAAACAACCTTCCTCTCAGTCATATCATTCAGAAAAAAGGAATCGCCGGAGAAACCGATATTCTCCGCGCCTTATCCAAACTCTATCATCTCGAATTTCGGGAGAAGTTGGAGTTCAGCGGAATGGAAGACGTATTTCTACAAATTCCGTTAAAGCTGATTCAAAGAAGTAGAATCGTTCCGTTCCAACTTTCCAAAAAGACAATCCGCATCGCCGTTTCCGATCCGTCCGATCTGCATCCGATGGACGACGCGCGGAACTTCTTAAAAGGATACAACGTAGAATTCATTTTAGCTCCGGAACCGGAGATCATGAGAATCATCCATTCTCATTTCGATACGACTTCTTCGGCCGCCAAAGAGATGTTAAACGAGATGGAGGGAAGTTTTTCCGAACTCGCGGAAGCCTTCGAAAACGACTCCCTCGATCTCAGCGACGACGCGCCGATCATCAAAATGGTCAACGTCATTCTTTCCCAGGCCGTCAACGAAAGGGCTTCGGATATTCACATCGAACCGTACGAAAAATCCCTGGTGGTTCGTTACCGCGTGGACGGTATTTTGCATAACGTTCTCAGCCCGCCCAAATCCTATCACGCGGGAATTTCCTCCCGTATCAAGATCATGTCCAACTTGAACATCGCGGAAAACCGGCTTCCGCAAGACGGACGTATCAAACTCAGACTTGCGGGAAAGGACATCGATATTCGGGTTTCCACGATTCCTTGTCAGTTCGGCGAACGGATCGTAATGAGGCTTTTGAATAAAACGGATCAAAAGTATTCTTTGGATACGATGGGATTTTATCCGGAACTCATCAAATCGCTGCGTTCCCTCATCTACGAACCGCACGGAATCATTCTTGTAACCGGTCCGACCGGATCGGGAAAATCGACCACCCTTTATTCTGCGTTAAGCGAACTCAATACGGAAGAAAGAAACATCATCACCTGCGAAGATCCTGTGGAATATCAGATCGACGGAATCTCACAGATGCAGATGCAGGAAAAAATCGGTCTTACGTTTGCGACCGGGCTTCGGGCCATCTTACGACAAGACCCGGACGTCATCATGGTGGGGGAGATTCGGGACGAAGAAACCGCAAGGATCGCGATCCAAGCGTCCTTAACGGGTCACCTTGTGTTTTCCACGCTTCACACGAACGACGCTGCGAGCGCCGCGACTCGTTTGGTGGATATGGGAATCGAACCGTATCTAATCACTTCTACGGTCCTCGGTTTTATGGCTCAAAGACTTGTGCGCGTTATCTGCGCCCAGTGTAAGGAAACGTATAAGCCTACTGCTTCCGAATTAGAATCGATCGGTATTCCTAAAAAGGCCCTCAAAAACGGAACCTTACACAGGGGTAAGGGATGCTCTCATTGTATGGGAACCGGATTTAAAGGAAGAACCGGAATCTACGAACTATTGTTGGTGAATTCTCACATCAAAAATGCGATCCTTCAAGGAAAGGACGCGGGACAATTGAACGAGATCGCACTCGAACATAACTTTCATACGCTGAAAGATTACGGAATCAAGAAGGTGATCGACGGTGTGACTACGATCGACGAAGTTCTCAGGGTAACCTAAACGTCATGGCCATTTATTCGTACGTTGCATTCAATAAGAAGGGCAAAGAAGAGAAGGGCATCATAGACGCCGCTTCTCTGCAAGCCGCAAGGTCCAAGTTAAAGAATAAGGGCCTTTACGTTCGCAACATTTCCGAAGACTCCGAAAAAAAAGACAGGGAACTCTTTCCTTTCTTAGCGAAATACTTTTATAGAATTCCCCGCAAAGAAGTGGGACTTTTTTCGAGACAACTCGCGACTCTTCTCGGCGCCGGAATTCCTCTGGACAAATCCTTATCCAGCATCGTGGAACAAACGGACAACCAGAACTTTCGCAAGGTTCTTACGGGAATGCAGGCGAATATCACGGAAGGTTCTTCCCTTTCCGAATCGATGAAAAAACATCCCGACGTGTTTCCGAGCCAGTATCCTTCTCTCGTCGCGGTCGGCGAAAAAACGGGGGACTACGAAGCGACTTTGACGCGACTTGCGGAACTGGAAGAGAAATCCAGCGAACTCAAAGCGAAGGTGCAAGTCGCAATGGTATATCCTTTCATCATGGGTTCCTTGTCGATCTTCGTTACGATCTTTTTATTAACCGTCGTCATTCCTCAGATCCAAGAATTGTTTATGCAGTTCGACGCGAAACTTCCTCTCATCACTCGAATCGTGATCGGAGTTTCGGATATTCTTACGGGGTACTGGTGGCTTCTTCTTACGCTCGGCTTTGCGGGCGTCATGGGTTTTATCTATTGGAAAAACACTCCGCAAGGAAAAAAGAATTGGGATGAGTTCGTATTGAAAATTCCGATCCTGGGTTCTCTCGCACGCAAGGTTCTCGTAAGCAGTTTTGCGAGAAACATCGGAATCCTTTTGAGTAACCGAGTTCCCTTGATCACCACCCTTACGATCGTGGAAAAGATCGTGGATCATTCCATCTTCGGAGAAGAGATTAAAAACGCGGTGGAACGGATCAAAGAAGGGGAAAAACTTTCCGCCTCCTTCAGCGGATCGGTGATTCTTCCGCAAATGGTGGTCGGGATGATCGCGGCCGGAGAAGTTTCGGACCGGGTTCCCGAAATGATGAACAAACTCGCCGATATTTACGATACGGAAGTCGACACCGCGATTAAAACGATGACCCAATCCATGGAACCTCTGATGATCGTGGTAATGGGTCTTCTGATTGGAACGATCATGGCCTCGATCATGGTCCCAATGTACAACTTGACGCAGCAACTTCAGAATATATAGTTTAGAATAAGGAGAATTCAATTGAATCTGTCCAAATTAAAGAGAAAACACAGAAAGGGTCTCACACTCATAGAACTCGCTGTCGTCGTGATCATCTTAGGTGCGCTGATCGCCCTTGTTTATTCCAACTTCCGTCCCGGTGAAATCAGCGATGATACAGCCGCTCTCAAACTGAAAAAAGACGCATACGAACTTCAATCGCATTTGGAACGATACGCGCAAAGATACGGAACATATCCTTCCGACGAGCAAGGTCTTGAGGCGCTGGTGGAAAAACCGACCACTGGAGAAGTTCCCGAAGACTGGAAGCCGATCCTTACCAAAAAAGCGGCCATCAACGATCCTTGGGGAAGCGCTTATAAGTTAAAGAGGGACGCGAACGGCGACGTTCAACTCGTAACCTTAGGTAAGGATAAAAAAGAAGGCGGAGAAGGTAAGAATGCTGACTTTAACATCCTCAACGAAGACGAATATCCTTCCGACTTCCGCAGAAAATAACACTCTTTTTCCTTTCCGGTTATGAAAACACGTAATGTCCGGAAAGGATTCACCCTGATCGAGTTAATCGTAGTCATCGCGATCCTCGCGGGGTTGATTAGCATTCTTGCAAGTACGGCCGCGAACTTCATCATTCCGTCCGGAAGCGACGCGGCGCAAACCCTCAAACAAGCGGCTGAATTCTGTTATCGAAAATCCATCCTGACAAATACGACCATGGTTTTGGAATTGGACATCGACAACGACACGTATTCTGTTAAAAAACTGGTTCGGGACGAGAGCGGTTTAAAAGAGAATCTCGTATTCAAACCGAAAAAACTTCCGTATACGTCCGAGATCATAGACATCACCGACATTCGCGGTTTTCGTTATACGAAAGGAATCATCAAGGTTCCTTACACCTATTTAGGAATTTCCGCGGATTACAGCGTTCATTTAGGAAACGATCCTTCGATTTACAGAACTTTGATTCTCTATCGATACGGAGGAAAGGTTTCCATCCTGGAGGGGGAACAATTTCACACTTCCTCAAACCTCGCAACCGATAAGAACTGGAAAGAACAGGATGATAACGAACAGCAGCAACCGTAATCCGTTCTTATCCCGGATCACAAAACGCATCCGTATCGATCGATTCCTTCGGAAAGGATTCAACCTGATCGAGGTTTCGATCGCGCTTGCGTTAGCCGGCATCGCCATGACATACACGTATATGGTGATCTCGAACGGAATCAGACAACAGAGAATGGCGTCAGTCGTTTCCAACGCGGTGCATCTCGCCAAAATCAAAATGGCTCAAATCGATTCCGTCTCCGTTCTTCAATCCGACAAAACCACGGGAGAAATTCCGGGGTATCCCGGCTACAGCTTTGAAACCCAGATCGGCGAAGAGGATATGGACCTTCTCAAGCTCGCGGGAAAAGAAGGACAAAAGCCGGAAGATCTTTTGGGAGGAAGGGATTCCGAGATGAACAAATTGATCATGAGACGATCGGGTCAAGCGAACCAAGGCGCTTCGACCGCGGGGATTATCCGCGTGTTTCGAATCAAGGTGACGATCAAATATCCGACCGGAAGCGGAACGGAATCCTATACGGCCGAAACGTTCAAGTCCGCACAATATTAAGAAAATAGAATGAAAACTCGAAAGCGCACAACCGGACGAAAGGGCTTCACCCTGATCGAAATTTCGATCGTGGTGATGATCTTAGGAGTGATCTTTACGGGAATCTTTTCCACGTATTACACTTCGCTTCGGATTTCGCGGGAATCCTCTTCTCCCGGAGGGGCCGCGAAACGGGATATTCTTTTGGCGATGGAAAATATCCGAAGCACGCTCGCGATGACGTATTTTCACCAGACGCAGAGAAGACTCATCTTTATCGGCAGAAACGACGGAAGGGGACTCGACAGAAGAGACAGACTCGATTTCGCCGCCACTCATCCCAACTCCGAAGAAACCTCCATGCCCGAAGTACGGGAAGTTTCCTTTTATCTCAAACCCATGCTTGACACGCCGGATTATTACGCGCTCATTCGAAGAGAAGACGAAATGGTGGATCGTTATCCGAAATCGGGCGGAACCGAATATACGTTGTTAACCCATGTGAAAAGTTTTCAACTCAAGTATTCCAGAACCGGAGCCAAATGGGAAGACGAATGGGATTCCAAACTCACCAAGGTTCTTCCTAGATTGATTCGCGTGGAGATGATCGTAAATTCCGGTAAAAAGGAGGTCCGTTATGAAACTCTCGCGTTTCCCGGAATTCTTTTTAAATAACATGCAATTTTTGTTAACTTATTTGAAGAACCGCCTTTTCGGGTCGAAGAATTCCATCGAACGGTCTTTTGGAAAAATCATCTCCTCGCACAAAAGAAATTTTCGAAGATCAAGATCGGGATTTATGGTCGTCATTCTCGTGATGGCGATCGGAACCGCGTCTTTTTACACGGCCACCGAATTCGGCGAACGTTCCTTAGGGGAAAGAAGAATCGCGCAAGCGGACGCGGACGGTTTCCGCGCGCTCCTTCTTGCAAAGGCCGGTTTTCAAGGTGCGCTCGGAGCTTTGAAAAAGATTCCGGAAGAATATCTGTACAAAAGCGGAATCGCCTTGAATCCGCCGCCTCTGCCGATGGGCGGGGGAACGATCTACTATAAGATCAGCTCCGAAGACGGGAAGATCAATCTGAATTCTTTGCTGAATCAGGACGACAACCAGCAGAACCTTCGTTCGGTGGAAATGGTCGCGCGCCTTTTCGATAAACTCGGAATCAAACGGGAAAAAATTTTTCCGATCTTTGATTGGCTCGATACCGATCTGCAGGAAACGGGCGGGGGCGCGGAGGACTTGTATTATTCTTCCCTAAAACCTCCTCGGAAGAATAAGAATTCCTTTATGTATTCCGTTTCCGAACTCGTCTCCGTGAAAGGTTTCGACAGGGATCTCGTTTACGGTTCGTTGAAACCCGCGGATTTCGATCAAAAATATTCCAAGGCGTTTCAATCCGACGAGGAGAAGGCGTTGATCGGCGACAGCGATTTCGTCTTAGCGAACAACATCACGGCATACATCCCTTCGGGTCAAAACTCGGACGATAGAATCAACTTGAACGCCGCGCCATATTTTGTTTTGATGTCTTTATCCGATTTTATGACCAAACAGGCAGCCATGAGAATTCTCAAATTCAAATTGGAGCAGGGCGGTTTTATCAAGGAACTGAAGGACATAGAAAAATTTCAGGAATTCCAGATTCCCACCGCGGGCGGTTTGACCCTTTACAAGGAACTCGCGGGTGAAGGAACGGACGTCTCCGGCGGCAGGGTCAAGACCAAGGGAGAAATCTTTCGAATCGTTGCCGTGGGTCAGGTGGGAAAAACGATTCGAAGAATCACGGGGATCTTCGATCTGACAAACAGCCAAATGCTCTATTACATGGAAGACTAAACAACGATGTTTATTTACGATCAATTTCTCGCAATCGACTACGGAACGAGCACGATCAAAGGAGTTCTTTTTCAAAAGGTCCTCGGAAAGCTGAGCATTCTCCGTTCCGAAATCATGAGCATCTCTCATGGAGAAGAGGACGAATATAGACACAACGTTCTTCGGTTTATCAATTCCTATTTTCCCGGCGAAACGAGCATCGTTCTCAATCTTCCGCTCGATCGCTTGTTCGTGCGAGAGCTTCACATCCCGTTGACGACGGTAAAGGCGATCCGGGAAGTCATTCCTTTCGAAGTCGAAAACAGAATCCCGTTTCCGATGGAAACCGTGGAAGTCACCGGAAGCATCTGGAGAATCGATCAGGAAAAATCGGACGTCATCGCGTATTCGGCTCACCACAGCGAACTCGATTTTATCACCGCTCCGTTTCTCGGTAGCAATATCGTCTTCCGCGGTTTATTCGTGGATTCGGTGAGTTTGTCTTCGGTGATTTCGGAACACACGAACAAAGAGATCACGTATAAAAATTGCGCGCAAGCCGACATCGGCGGAAGAATCACGATCCTAAATATCCTCAGCGAAGGAAAGGTCGCACATACAAGATACATCTCCATGGGAGGAGACACTCTCACGGAGCAAATCGCGTCCGATCTCAAGATTCCGTTTGAAAAAGCGGAAGCGATCAAACTTTCTCTTCAATTCGAACCGTTTTCAGGCGAAGAAGACGGTCTCAATCTTTTCGCAAAAGAGTTCAAACTCAAAAACGCGGACATTAAAAAAGCGTTTCAAAGCGCATCGAAGTTCACGGAAAAACTTTCGTCCGAAATCCTTCGAAGTATCGTTTCGATGAACGAAACCGAAAGACCGGAAGTATTGTATCTTTCCGGCGGGGGAAGCAAGGTTCGGGGGATCGAATCCGTTTTGGGCGAGGCGCTAGGACTGATCACTCGACGTTACGATTTTCTTCCTTTAGACGGAGACACGTTCTCTACTTGTTTCGGAATGGGATATCATTTCGGTTTTGCAAAAAAGGACAAGATCGACTTCATCGATACGCCTCACGTAAAACGCATCAACAAGAACATTCTCAACTTCGATCAGTTCCGTCCTCATTTGATTTTTTCGGGAATTTCTTTGTTCATTCTCATCACCGTCTTTTTCGTGGGAATCGTAATCGACAAAAGAAAATTGAGCGCGAGCGACAAAATGCTCGCCGAAAAATTCCAGCGCGGCTTCGGCAGATCCGCTCCGGAAGACGTAGATATATTAGAATATGCAACTAAACTCAAGAACGACGAGAAAAAGAAGACCGAGATCTACAGACTTTACCTGAGTAAACCGAGCATTCTCGACATTCTTTTCGAACTTTCGATGAACTTTCCCGCATCCGATATGCAGCCGTTCCAATTGGATCAGTTCGACTACGATCAGGATCTGGTCAAAATCGGCGGAAGAGTGAACGAATTCAGCGAGATCGGGGTCGTTCAAAGATCGCTCGAAAAATCTCCCATGTTCAAGGATATTGAAGTTACGAACAAACGATTGATGCAGGGAGTGAAGGCCTATAAGGTTTCCTTTACGATTACGATGAAGGTAGTGAACAAACCGGTCTCTTCCGAGGAGTCCTTTTAAAATCGCCATGCTTGAAAAGTTAGAACCCAGAGAAAGATTGATCGTACTCGGCGGAATCGGATTGATTCTTCTGTTGATCGTATTTATGGCGATCCGTAAAGTCGTAACGCTCCGGCAAGGTTTGACGGAAAGAGTTCAGGATTCGAGAACGGCTCCCGTTAAACTCGACAAGATCATCCAGGAATTCAACGATTTCCGCTCCTTGGATTCTTCCGGCGGAGAAACCGACGTAAGCGCGATCTACGCAAAACTCGACGAGATTTTCGTTCGTTACGGATTGAAAGAAAAAATTTCCACGATGAAGGATTCGAATTCGATCGAAGATAAGAAGTACAACCGGATCACGATCGATATCAATTTCCGTTCCGTGACTTTGGACAATGTTTTCCGGTTAATCTACGATATAGAAAAGAACAAGATGATCAACGCGCGGGTGGAATATCTGAATTTTAGAAAACCGTTCCAAGGAAAAGAGGTCTACGACGTGAACCTCAAACTGTCCACCTACAGCCGCGCAACGGGGAACAAACGATGAAAAAAGAAGAAGAATTTCAGGAAGAAACGGCTCTTACTCCCGAAGAGGAAGAATTCCTGACCCTCGAACTTCAGGAAGAGGAAGAAGAGGCCGCCCCGCGTTTTACTCTCAAACAAAAACTCATCCTGATCGCGACGGGAGTTTTTTCCTTTCTCATCTTTACTCTTTGGCTTTTTCCTTTGGATGAAATCATCCGCAGTTCTTTGAATTCCTCTTCTTCCCAAACCGGAACCATCATCAATTTCCGCGATATGAGCATTTCCATTTTAGGGAACGTGACCCTCGATACCCTCGAAATCAATACGCCTTCCAACTTGAAAATCAAAACGGAAGAAACCGTTTTGAAAACCTCCTTGTTCGGTTTAATGAAACGCAAGTTCGACGGGAAATTCAAAATCGAAAGCCTGAAAATCGATACGGAAAACGGACCTTTGATGAAAGTTCCCCGCATAGAAGGCCAGGGAAAATTCGAAAACTTAAACGGCGGAATCGCAAGGGTTGTCGGGAACCTCGATCTGGAAATTCCACCGGCTCCTTCGGCGGGAATGATCTTGGGTTTACCCGAAATTCCTCTGCTTGGAGAATTGAAAAATATCACGATCAAAAAGTTTCTCACGAAGATCAATGTGCAGGGCGGGAATCTGATCTTTAACGATTTCACCTTGGATACTTCGATCGCGCGATGCGATATCACGGGGAACATTCGGTTATCCGATAACATTGCCTTTTCTCAGCTTAATCTTAGAATCTGTCTCGAACTCGATCGTAACTTCGCGTTGGAAAGACAGGACATAGAAGACATGTTGACCGTCTTAGAAAAACAAAGCGGCAGTAAATGTATTCCGGTGATGGGAACCATCAACAAACCGGAAGCCAAGATTCCCGGATTGACCGGACCACCGGGCAGCCCTTAAGATCCTTCTTCCATGAAGGATAACGAACGATCCGGTGATATGTTCAAGAACGGATTTCGAAGTATCGGATCAATCCATGTCTTTGAACTTTTAAATTTAGAAAGGTCATGAACAAACTCGTTCTTAAGAGCATTGTTTTATTTTTGCCGCTTCTCTGTTCTTTCTGCGATTTCCAGCCTCATACTCCTCCTTCTAAAGAGCAGTGGAACGAATTCAGGAACCTTCCCGAAAACCGAAAGAAAATTCTCGCCTTGGAAACGTTTCTTAAAGAACGCAAAGTTTTCAATGTGGTTCCCGTTGAACAACTTCTGAGACAAGGCACCGATTGGAGACAAATGAAAAGCCGACCTTTCGCGATTCCGCCCCAAGAGTTCTGGTCGAACATCGTACCGACTTTAAAAGTCATTCGAGATTTGATTCTTCCCCGAATCGGCCCCGTAACGGTGGTTTCCGGTTTTCGAGAAGCGGACTATAACGAAAAAGCCGGCGGTGCAAATTCCAGCCGTCATCTTCTTTTTTCCGCTGTAGATATGATCCCCGATCATGAAATCGAACGAGGCGAGTTGAAAAGACGCCTTTTGAAACTTTGGGAAAACGACGGTTTTGATCGAAAGATCGGACTCGGATTGTATTCTCGAAACCGGTTTCATATCGACACAAGCGGTTTTCGCAAGTGGGAAAAGTAAAAGCTACGTTCATTCCTCCGAAATAAAAAGGCCCTGAATGGAAACCCATCCAAGGCCGACTCGTTTTCATACTGATACCGATTCAGAAATCATCTTCATCGGTATTTATTATTTTAGAAATTCGGAATCAAGAACATCCAGTGGTAGATCCACAGGACATACATTTTAAACAAGATCCGTTTCTTACCATCTCGAAGGAACCGCACTCGGAGCAAGAATCACCGGTGTAACCTTTGATCTTAGCGAGTTTCACTTCTTCCAGAAGAGCGATTCCGGTAGGAGCCGCAGTTCTTTCCTTGGAAATCATCTGAGAATAAGAAATCGTTTCCACTTCCTTTTTAGGAGCAACGTCCGCTACCGCAGTCGGCGCGGAACTTAACGGTTCACGATGATTGGATTCCGCCGTCGCACGTTTGGAACCGATCTCGTCTCCTCTCAAATCTTCCGGAGCCACTTGACCGAGGTCGTATCTTCCGAGGTAGGTGATCGCCAATTCTCTGAAGATATAATCGATTACGGAAGTGCTCATCTTGATGTGCTTGTTTCCCGAAACGATTCCGTTCGGCTCGAACTTGAAGAACGTAAACGCATCCACGTATTCTTCCAAAGGAACGCCGTGTTGTAAACCGAGAGAAACGGAAATCGCGAACGCGTTCATCAAACTTCTAAACGCCGCTCCTTCCTTGTGCATATCGATGAAGATCTCTCCGATCTGGCCGTCTTCGTATTCGCCGGTTCTTAAATAAACCTTGTGACCGCCAACGATCGCTTTCTGAGTATATCCAGCTCTTCTGCTCGGAAGTTTTCTTCTGTGAGAGATGTATTTCGTGATGACCTTTTCCGCGATCTGAACCGGATCTTTGGAGATCATCGCTTCTCTGACTTCGTCGTGCTCGTCCAATTCGATTCCATTCAAAAGTTCTAATACGGAATTGAGAGGTTGAGAAAGTTTGGATCCGTCTCTGTAAAGCGCGTTCGCTTTGATCATCATCTTCCAAGAGAGGAAGTAGGCGTTTTTGATGTCTTCCACGACCGCGTCTTCGGGGAGGTTGATCGTTTTGGAAATCGCGCCGCTGATAAAAGGCTGAGCCGCCGCCATCGTACGGATATGGGATTCGTAGGAAAGGAAACGTTTTCCGTATTTACCGCATTTGTTCGCGCAATCGAACACCGGATAGTCCTTCTCTTTCAAGAAAGGGGCGTTTTCGATCGTCATCGTTCCGCAAACATAGTCGTTCGCCTTATTGATTTCTTCTTTGGTGAATCCTAAGTATTCGAGAAGAGAGAACCCCGGAACGTCGAAAACTTCTTTTGCGATTCCTAAGTTTCTAGTTAGGAAGTCTTCGCCTAAGTTGAATTTGTTGAACGCGAAGTTGATATCGAACGCGAGAGGAAGAGAAGCTTCCACTTTTTCGAGAATCTCGTTCGTGAATCCTTTTTCTTTCAGAGCTTGCGTATTGACCACAGGAGCCCCGTTCAAAGTCGCGTGACCTTTGCAATAGTTCACGATCGCTTCGATTTCGGACGGAGAATAACCGAGTTTTTTCAGACCGTACGGAACGGATTGATTGATGATTTTGAAATAACCGCCGCCAGCGAGTTTCTTGAACTTCACGAGTGCGAAGTCGGGCTCGATTCCGGTCGTATCACAATCCATCACGAGACCGATCGTTCCGGTAGGAGCGATCACGGTTACTTGCGCGTTTCTGTACCCGTATTTTTCACCGAGTTCCAACGCTAAGTCCGCGTCTTCTTGCGCCGCTTTGAGCATATAAGAAGGGCAGAACGCAGGATTGATTCCCACAGGAGTGATCGTCAAACCTTCATAATCGCCGGAAGGAGCGTTATAAGCGGCTCTTCTGTGGTTGCGGATCACACGAAGCATGTGTTTTTTATTCTTCGCGTATCCTGCAAACGGACCTTGTTCTTTCGCCATTTCCGCGGAAGTAGCGTAAGCGGTCATGTGCATGATGGAAGAAATCGCTCCGGTGATCGCCATAGCCTCTTGAGAATCGTAAGGGATTCCAAGAATCATCAGAATCGAACCGAGGTTCGCGTAACCCAATCCTAAAGTACGGAACTTATACGAAAGTTCGGCGATTTCCTTGGAAGGGAACTGAGCCATAGTCACGGAGATTTCGAGAATGATAGTCCAAAGTCTGCAAAGATATCGGAATCCTTCCACGTCGAAATTCAAGGTTTCGAGGTTTACGAATTTTTGTAGGTTCGCGGACGCAAGGTTACAAGCAGTGTTATCCAGGAACATATATTCGGAGCAGGGGTTCGACGCATTGATCGAACCGTCTTCCGGACACGTATGCCATTCGTTGATGGTCGTGTGATATTGCGTTCCAGGATCCGCGCTGGCCCAAGCCGCGTAGGAAATTTTTTCCCAGAGTTCACGGGCTCTCAAAGTTTGAGAAGGTTTCGCTTTGCGTCCTTCCGCCTTTGCTTTTTCCTTTTCGGTTCTGAAATACAGATTCCAAGGTTGATCTTGTTCCACCGCGGTCATGAACTCATTTGTTAAGCGAACTGAGTTGTTGCTGTTCTGACCGGATACGGTGTTGTATGCGTCAGACTGCCAATCGGTGGTCAATTCTTCAAAAAGAATTTCCTTGTATCCTTGTTTTGCAAGGTCGATCACGCGTTTGATGTAGTTGTCCGGAATGAGAACCTTCTTCGCTTCGAGAATGGTTTTCTTTAACGCGGAATTCTTTTTAGGATCGAAACGTTCTTCGGTTTCCATCTCGTAACACGCGGACATGATCGCGTTGAGATGTCTGTTGTTCAGCATGGAACCGGTCACGAGAGAAGCGACTTTCTTTTCTTCCGTCACTTTCCAATCGATAAAACTTTCGATATCGGGATGGTCTACGTCGAGACAAACCATCTTCGCGGCGCGGCGAGTGGTTCCTCCGGACTTGATCGCACCTGCGGCGCGGTCACCGATTTTTAAGAAACTCATCAGACCGGAACTTTTTCCTCCGCCGGAAAGAGGTTCGTTTTCTCCTCTTAAATTGGAGAAGTTAGTTCCCGTTCCGGAACCGTATTTAAAAAGACGAGCTTCGCGGACCCAAAGATCCATGATACCGCCGTCGTTGACGAGATCATCGTCCACGCTTTGGATAAAACACGCGTGCGGTTGCGGATGTTCGTAAGCGGAAGCGGATTTTACGAGCTTACCGGTCGCAGGATCGACGTAGTAGTGGCCTTGGGATTTACCGTCGATTCCATAAGCCCAATTCAAACCGGTATTGAACCACTGAGGAGAATTCGGAGCCGCCATCTGAGTCGCGAGCATATAAACGATTTCATCATAGAAAACTTTGGCGCTTTCCTCATCGGAGAAATATTTGTATTTGTATCCCCAATACGTCCAACAACCCGCAAGTCTATGAAAGACTTCGAGTGCGCTGGTCTCACCGCCGAAACGATCTTCCGGTTTTAAGGATTCGAGCTTTTCCGTATCGGGAACGGATTTTTGAAGCCATTCCGGAATTCCTTCCTCTTGTACCTTTTTGAGATACTTAGGGATTCCTTTTCTGCGAAAGTATTTCTGCGCAAGGATGTCCACCGCAACCTGGGACCATCCTTCGGGCACGAGGATGTTGTTTGCCTCGAATACCTTGGATCCATCCGGATTTGTAATCCGGGAATTACGCTTCGCCCATTGAATAGAGGACGGTTCACCATTGGAAGGAACGGTAAAATGACGATTCAGCTTCATAATTTGCTCTCAGACTCCGTAACACTGTAGTAAGAAGGGATTATGTCACTCTAAGAAAGAGGAAAAATGATCCAAAGCATTTTTCGCTCCTTTCTCTTTCGACAATTCGAAATTTTTCTTCTAAAAAGTTGTAAAAACACACGCTAATGCGACAAATTAAGGTTGCGCTCTTACCCCTTTTTGAAAATATAGGCCTGACTACCGAGGATACTCCCCTTTAGCTCAGTCGGTAGAGCAAGTGACTGTTAATCACTGGGTCGCTGGTTCGAGCCCAGCAGGGGGAGCCAACTCTCTATCTCTTCAGCCTAAACTTCGTTTTTCCTCCCTTTCGGTTCTTGTTAGACATTCTCTTACAAGAAAGTTCAGAAAAAAACTCAATTTTTGTATAGTGAATTCGGAAAAAGGAAATAAAAAACCGACCTTCTCCAAACGCGTTAGGAGTTCGGTCGGTTTAAAATTGTATTTTTTAAGAAACGATTTTACTCGGGATTTTTGGCGGGTCTTAGAGATTTCAAAAATCGATAAATCGCTTTCAATTCCAGATCGCTCATTCTTGCATACGGACCCCAAGGCATATGGCTGTGCTCCACAAGTTTTCCGAGCCTAAATCGTTTTAGGAATTCTTCCTCGGTCCAAAGCGAGATTTTTCCTTCCGAGTGGGGCGTTAAGTTGGGAGGAATTAAGGTTTCCTTTCCCGGTTCCATCATCGGCGCTCCTCCCGCATACGGTTCTCCGATGAATTCTCCAATCATGTTCCGTTTGGTATGACAGCCGTTGCAGTTGGCTACGCTTCCCGCCAAGTATTCGCCGTATTCTATATTCGCTGCGGGAGTGATCGATTTCAAAACTTCTCCTTTAGGCCCTACCGGTTTTACAACGAAGGCCTTGAGAACTTTTCCGATCAGATTCAATTCGTGTTTCGGAATCGGATTCGATTTCGGAGGCAAACTCCTAAGGAAGGATAAAATCGACGTTAGATCCTCGTCGCTCGTGTTATGAAACGGCATAAAGTCGAAAAGTACCGTTCCATCCGCGCGCACTCCGTATCGAAGAGAACGTGCGATTTCCCGATCGGATAATTTACCGATGCCGGTTTCCGGATCAGGCGTAATATTCGGAGTATAAAAATTTCCAACGGGAAGCGCAAATACCCGTCCTCCGGAAAGAGAAGCTTGCAGAATCGGAACACCGGATTCCACTTCGGCGACGTTCTTATGACATTCGACACAATGGGCCGGGCCCGTCGCCAAATGTCTCCCGCGTTCGATTACGACCGGATCCGAAGAAGATGTCACGTCCGGATACGGTGCGTCGTATTTTAAATTCTGTCGCACCAGAGTAGCCGTCGCGACGCCTAATACGACGATCAGTAGAAAGGTCCCAGTCCATTTTAAGAACTTTAAGATCATAAGTTCCTCACATGTTTATTTTTAAAATGGTAATACGTTGCGGAGATTTTTTTATCTCCAACGTAATTCCGGAACTAAAACAAACAGAGGAAATGCTTTTGATTCTTTTCGTTGTTTCATAAAACTCAGATCGGATTTTTACGACTCCGATCTATAAATCGAATATCGATTTCAAATCGAATTTTCGAAATTCCGTAACGAACCTTCGATTTCGCATTATACATTCGAATTCTTTAATTTTTTAAATGCGAATACGATCGCGGAAGCGAAGAGAACGCCGAATAACAGCGCATAGCCGAGTAGAACGAAGGTTAACTTTAAAAAGGTGATGGTCCCCGTCGTAGCGACAAGTCCTTCCGGAACGATCGGCCAAACGTATAGAAGATACATCATGATCGCGTTTTCGATCGGATCAAAAACGAGAAAGCCGAACGGTAATACGTTCCATAGTTTCGGAAAATTCACATAGGCCGCGGCTCTCGAATATATGGATCCGATCATCAAACAAACCGGAATCGGAAGAATCATATCCAATACGTTTCCCCAGAAGTACAGATTCCTTCCCGTTTCACCGTAGATACCGAAAACCGTCTCAACGTCCTTTGCCGTTGAAAACGGACGAAAATCCAATTTTACCGGAATGGAAGTTCCTTCGGGAACCGGAGTCATTTGTTCCAGGAGTTGCATGGATCCCGAAACAAGTACGGAAGCTCCGATAAAAAGAAGAATTCTTTTGTTCGACGCGTGCTCACCGATCCATTCGCTAAACCGGAGAATCCAAGGGGAATAAGCTCCTCCTAACAACAGGAAGGAAAAACCGACGGAAATAGGAAACAAAGCGCCGTGCAGGAGTGGATAAAAGTAGTATCCGACTAACAACGATATTACGGTCAAAATCGTAAAAAAAGTTCCGATCCTTCCGTTTTCCGACCGGATTCGAATTCCCAAAAAACCGATTCCCAACACATAAAAACCGACGAACGCAGTTTCGATCCACGCGAAACGAAATCCTGCGAGATTTCCGTGTAGAAAAAGATCCAAAACGTTTCCGAACAAGCCGACCGCAATCGCAGCCCAAAGCGACTTTGTCAGAAATCCGCTTTCTTTCGGAAAATTCTCGAACGCACTTCCGTTTTTTTTAAGTTCCCGAACAGACAAAAGCAGACTTGCGTAAACCGGAATCCAAAGACATCCAAAGAGGAAAGAAAGAGTTTTTCCTGGAAAATATCCGGATAAAAACTCGGATGTAATCCTCGTGAATTCCTGAGCGTTCGAAAAAGGAGAAGGCGGGGTTCCATTGATCCAATACGATTCGATTAAAACCAGATAAAAAGATAAAAGCGCAGCTCCTACCGCAAAGATCACCGAAACATTCATTTTGTATTCCTTATTCCCAATTTAGATTCAATTAGATTTTATTTTCCAACAAAACTAAAAAAGGGGATTGCTTGTTTTTTCGGAGATGTAGACAATACGAGTCCCCAGATTATAAGATAGGGATGCGACCGTTCTGTAAAAAGGAATGTTAGAAGAATCGAATGAAGAAGGGAAATCCTAAAACGGAATATCGACCGGAATCATTTCTAAGAGATTTCGATTCGATTAGAACAAGTCCTCTTCTTCGGAAGTCTTTGCAGAGGAAGAAGACGCGGAAGATTTCGATTCCGACTTGGATTCCCCGCCTTTGAATCCGGTCTTTACCGTTTTTTTCGTTTCGTCCTTGGTCAAAGCTTCGATCTTTCCTTCTGCCGTATCCAGAATTCCTTGGCAGATCTTTTTGAGTTCCATTCCTCGTTCGTAAGCCTTGAGAGATTCTTCCAAACTGAAATCCTGGCGTTCCAGTTTTTCCGCGATTTGTTCTAGTTCCATCAAAGCTTCTTCGAAAGAAATTTTAGATTTTGATTCTGCCATATTAGTTTCCTTTTCTGATCACTTGCATCGTTCCGCCGGAAAGCAAAACCTGCAATTCTTCTTCCGGTTTGGTTTCTTCCGGAGATCGTATAATGCTGCCTTTTTGATTTCGAACGATGGAGTAACCGCGCTTCATCGTAGCCGCCGGAGAAAGATCCTCCACCTTGGAAGTCCAAAACTCGGCCTTTTGTTTTTTATGATACAGAATATTCCGAATCTTGGATGTAAGGTTATCGTATCGTTCGAGTCGAACTTTCGCCAAATCCATTTTGTTGGAAACGGCTTTCTGCAATCGAACTCCGATCTCGTCGATTCTTTGACTTCTCTGATTGAGAAGCTGCATCGGTTCTTTGAAGATGAATTTTCCGGACAAAAGTCGAAGCCGATCCTTGCTCGAAGAAACCTTGGCCTGCAAAGAGGTTCTTAGTCTTCCTTCCAACTGAGATAAAAACTGAAGAACGTCCTCTTCCTTCGGAACGGCGTGTTCCGCGGCAGCCGTTGGGGTGGGCGTATAAAAATCGGCCGCAAAGTCGCTTAACAATACGTCCGTCTGGTGACCGACCGCGGAGATGATCGGGACCCTCGAGTTCGCATAAGCTCGAATCACCTTTTCGTCGTTAAACGCCATAAGATCCTCGAAACTTCCTCCGCCTCGTCCCGCGATGATCACGTCCACGTTCCAAGATGGTTTGTTCAATTCTTCGATGGCGGATACGATCGAATCGGGCGCTTCTTCCCCCTGAACGACGCAAGGCGCGATCAATATGTTGATCCCCGGAAATCGGGAACGGGCGACTTTGATGATGTCCTCGATGGCCGCACCGGAAGGAGAGGTGGCGATTCCAAGAGTTTTGGGAAAGGAAGGAATTCTCCGTTTGCGTTCGGGATCAAAAAGTCCTTCCGCGGCGAGTTTTTGTTTGAGCTTTTCGATTTGAAGAAGAATATCGCCTTGTCCAAGTTCTTCGACTCGCGTTACGTTGAGGTTGTAAGAACCTCCCGCTTCGTATAGAGTCACCGTTCCGTAGACTTGGATTTCCTTTCCGTCCGAGAGAGGTTTTCCCGAATAATTCTTATTGGAATAATTGAAAAAAGTACAGCGAATCAGCGATCCTGAATCTTTTAGCGAAAAGTAAATATGTCCGGAACTGGGTTTGCTGTAGTTGGAGATTTCTCCCCGAACCCAGATGTTCTTTAAGTCCTTGGATCCGGTGATGATATTTTTGAGAATCCTCGTGACTTCCGAAACGGAAAGTGGTTTGGAATCTTCCAATCGGTTTACCGGTGCCCCTTGTTCAAAATCAATTCCCTGCGGTAGAGTTTCCAAAAATCCCAAAGAATGACGACTAACGTAACCGCGACCGGTCCGACGACGAGTCCCATGATGCCGAATTCCTTGATTCCTCCGATAAGGGAAAGAAAAATCAGAAGAGGGTGAACCTGCAGTTTTTTATCGAGCATTCTCGGTTTTACGAAATTCTCAAGAGCGAGATAAAAGAACAAACCGCTTCCCATAAAAAACACGGCCATCATCGGATTGTTTTCCAAAAAGAGAATGTACAGTCCGATCGGTAACCAAACCACCGACGTCCCGATCACTGGAATGATGGAAAAAAAGGCGGCCAAACTCGCGTATAAAAACGGACTCGAAATTCCCGCGATCAAAAGAAGGACGTAGACGGCAGTTCCTTGCAAGATCGAAATGATGAGATTTCCGCGGATTACGGTTTGTACGGCGGAAGTCACTTTTCTTCCCACCTGTTCCTCGAGTTGTCTGGAAAAGGGAAGATTGTCCAAGATGAACCGTTCCACTTTTTTTCCGTCTTGATACAAAAAGAATAAAACCAATAAAGCGAAAAAAAGATTCATCAGAATTCCGGTAGGGAGTTCGATGTTTCCTAAGATAAACGAAGAAGCGTTGCTTAGAATTCCGTAAATCGAATCCAAGTTGAGAATATCGACGTAGTTCTCCGCGAATTCTCCGTAGATTTCGGGAACTTTAACCCAGAAGAATTCGTTGTCCGTGATGAAATCCGTAAGCATCGCGAAGTTCATCAGCGTTTCGATGACCTTGTCTTCGCTTAACGAAATTCTCATTTTAAAAAGAATCGAAAGCGCCTCTTGAATCAAGGTGCGGATCACGAAATACGATGGGATGAGAACGATCATCGATACGAGCGTGATCATGATCCACGGTACGAGCCACTGAAACTTCTCCCCCAAATATCCTTTCAAGAGTTTGTATTGTCTTCTGGTCGCGAGATACAAAATGAGCGCCATCAAGGAAGAATACAAATACGGACGAAAAACGAGAAAGAAAACGCCGAGTGCGAAGATAAACAGGATCGAAAAGAAAATCAGAAACGTATATTTTCCCGGTTCGGGGTTTGCATGTACTGGCTCGATCATGACTTCACGTTCCCGATTTTTTATAGAAGAGTTTGATTCTGCTTCCGTTGTCCTGTGCTTCGATCTGAATCGTTACGACTTTTTTATTTTGGCTTTCGGCCATGATGATCGTTTTGGAATCGGTCACTTCTTCCTGAAGAACCTTCCAATAAAGCGATTTGAAAATGGAAGAATAATACACTTCCATCTGCTTTTTCTTGAATACGTGCGTGAACAAAAGAAAGGATTCTCTCGTATCGAAATAGCCGCGCTCGGATTTCAATTCCGTGGAATAGATCAGATCCGAACCTTCCGGAACGAACTCGATCGGAAGCGATCTCGGATTTCGAACGGGATTGTTTTGCAGAGTCAATTTATTATAACGATAGAGTTCGGTTTTTTCCTTGGAAGTTTCGCCGAACGCGGGAGCGACACAAAGACCGAAAACCGCAACTGCTAGAAAAACGGTTTTCCAAACGTGCCGGATCGAAGAAAAAGAAAATTTCATAGGTGGAAGGTTCACTTTTTTTTACTTGAACCCTATGCTCCGTCACTGACAATTCTTTTATTCATCCTCCATGACTTTTCAGGAAACGCTGATCCAAATTCTTAACCGTTTTTCCGAAACGGACCCGATCTTTCTCTGGCTCTTTTTCGCCTTCTCCAATTTCGCGGAAAACGTTTTTCCTCCTTGGCCGGGAGATACGATCACCGTGTTCGGAGGATTTCTCGTCGCGAGAAATCTGAATTCATTCGGTTGGCCGGCTCTGGTTACGAGCACGTTTGCCGGAAATTTATTCGGGGCTTGGATCATGTATCGTTTCGGACAAATGTTTCTGCATTGGGTTCGCAAAAAGAATTTTCCGTTTAAGGATTCTCTCTACGACGAAGAATCGATCGAAAAGACGTTCGCTTGGTTTCGGAGAAATTCGATCTTAGTCGTGTTGTTCAGCCGATTCTCCGCGGGAATCCGATTCTTTGTTTCGATCGTCGCCGGCATGGTGAAGATGAATCCGATTCTGTTTTTCGGAGTTTTCAGCATAGCCGTCTCCCTTTGGTGCGGAATTTTGATTTTTTCCGGTTTTTATCTCGGTTCGCACTGGGAAGACGTTCTGGGTTTTTTAGAAATTTATAATAGAATCATCGTTACGATCTTGGCGATCGCCGCCCTCGTTTTCTTTTGGCATAAAAAAAGACAAAGAACCGCAAAACAAAATTCTTAGATTAAGAAATCTCTTCCTTGTTGAAAGCCTTCTTCAATCCTTCCAAGATCAGATCCTTTTCGTCCTGATAATCGCCGGGTAAAGAAAGATCTCGAATCCAGTCCATAATCGCTTGAGAATCGATCACATGGCCTTCCATCCATTCCCCCGCCATCTCCGCGACGATTCGAAACACTGCAGAAGTATCTAATATTCCATTATCTTGAAGTACGACCGCAAATCCCGGCGCGCCTTCGGTAAGAACATACGAACGAATTTCTTTCTGTTTGAACGGATCGATTCCCGCGGGAAGCGCGCTCTGAACGTTCCAGTGCATTTCCTCTTCGTCCGGTCCGTGCGCGGTTTTATTGATAAGAACGAGCGAGACGGAATTTACGTCTCCGTGAATTTTACGGTTTTCCTCTCCGAGTTCGCGAATCGTTTTCGCGGCGTCTCTTGTGATCGCGTCTCTTCCCAAAAAATTGAGATGATAGAGATAATCTTCCAATTCTTTTCCCTGCATTTTTCCGCAAAGAATGTATTGATACAAAAGAAAGATCAGATAGTCGCTTTCGGTGTTGTCTCCGATCAGGATTTCCTTCGAGTTGGTGGGAAGATACAAACGATCCCGGAGAAGAATCGTAAGTTTATAACTCATCTGATCGAACAGACTCTGAAACGAAGCTCCTGCGAATTTTCGAATCCGTTCCACCGAACCCAAAATTCCGTCCGTGATGAATTTGGCCGGATGAGTCACCGAATCCCAAAATTTTTCGACGATCCCTTTGATCGTTCCTTCCAGATATTTGAGATGCAGCGATTCGGTGACGATGGAATGACTGCGAATCGTAGTTAACAAGGTTCTTCTGAAAAAATGCGGACTCGCGGAAATAAAACATAAGGGAGAATCATCGGTCGCCATTCGGATTTCGCGGTAAAGCGCGGGCATTCCGGGAAGCGGAAGTTTTTGCTGCGGTGTTTCGAATAACGTGGAAAGTTTTCCTTTGTTGGAATGAATGTCGGTCGCAAGATACGTTTGATCGATATCCGAGGTGGTCACGAAGCCGCTGAAGTTTTCCGGAAGAATTCGCAGCTTGCCTTTGCCGATCAGAGATTGGCCCGAAATTTCACTCTTTCCCTTCTGGTTGAGATAGGCGATGTCCTTGGTGAATTGTCTGTAGGAATCCAATCTTCGAAAGTGAATCTGAAACGTATACTTTCCGGGGGGCAACGGTTTTGTGAATTCGTGAAAGAAGAATCCTCCGTCGTCTCCTTTGATTTCGGGGGATTGGTGTACGAGGTTGTTCGATTCGTCCCAGATTTCCGCGACTAAGATCGGTTTGCGGACCGGTTCGAGACCGTAATCCAAAAACGGAGTGATTTCGTATTCCTGGCCTTCGAAAAGACCGTTCATCAGATCCCAACGGGAATCGTCCCGCATTTCTTCCGTGATCCCCGCGTCCACAACCTGACCCCGAACGTAATACCGATTCTCGCGTCCGAGTGTTCCCCCGCAAATCGCGATCCTTTTTTTATCCACTAACTTGGCTGCAGGCGTTTTGGATTCTGGTTGTTCGCTCAAGATTTTCGAACCTTCCTCTTTTTGATAGAATGGATGGATGGAAAATTGTACCGAATCGCTCAGAGAGTGAAAGCATAAAAAATGAAATTCTTTGTTTTCTGTAGCCCCGAACAAAAAAACACTGGTACGCAGAAGAGAGTCTCGGATTGTATGAAAAAAAATTCCGTCAAATCTGGATATTCAGGAGCGAAAACGATCTACATCCGCAAACTCAGGTTTGAGGACGCCCAACAAAAACTCGAACGGGAAATCCAAGAGGCTTTTTTGGCGGGAGAAACCTTGATCGAAATCGTTCACGGAATCGGAGAAGGAATTCTCAAGAAATTGACGGTCGATACGATCCGGTCCCATGATTTTTTAAAGGAAGTCGACTATTCGCAGTTTGGAATTTCCAATCCGGGTTCCACTTTGGTCGAAGTATTAGGTCCCGATAAGGACACTCTCAAAAGGTATCTCAAATGACAAAGACAGAAACAAAACTGGAGATTTTAGACGTAACGTTGAGAGACGGAGAGCAAACCAGAGGAGTTAGCTTTTCCACTTCCGAAAAATTGAATATTGCGAAATTCTTATTACAAAAACTCAACGTGGATCGGGTGGAAATCGCTTCCGCAAGGGTTTCCAAGGGAGAATTCGAAACCGTTCAAAAAATTATAGAATGGGCCGAGAGCGAAAAACTCACCGATCGGATCGAACTCTTGGGATTTGTGGACGGAAACAAAACCGTGGATTGGATTCGAGACAGCGGCGCAAAGGTTTTGAATCTTCTTACGAAGGGTTCCCTGCATCATCTTGAAAAACAATTAAACAAAACTCCGAAAGAATTCTTCACGGACGTGTCCTTCGTCATCGAATACGCGATCAAGAACGGACTGAGAGTCAACGTTTATCTCGAAGACTGGTCGAACGGATTTCGGAACAGTCCCGATTACGTGATGAGCCTTGTGGAACACCTCAGTAAAGAACATATCGAACGGATCTTCTTGCCGGACACGTTAGGCGTTCTTTCCCCCGACGAAACCTTTCGGGGAATCGACAGTCTGATTCAGAAATATCCCGATCTTCATTTCGAGTTTCACGGACACAACGACTACGACCTTTCCGTGGCCAACAGTTTGGAAGCGATCCGCGCAGGTGTGAAAGGATTGCACGCATCGATGAACGGACTCGGAGAAAGAGCGGGAAACACACCGCTCGAAGCGTTGATCACAGCGATCCACGACAAATCTTCCGCAAAGACAAGCGTCAACGAACTTGCGATCACGGAAGCGAGCCGACTCGTGGAAGTCTTCAGCGGAAAAAGGATCTCCGCAAACAGACCGATCGTCGGAGAGGATGTGTTTACGCAAACCGCCGGGGTTCACGCCGACGGAGATAAAAAAGGAAATCTTTATGCGAATCCGATTCTTCCCGAACGATTCGGAAGAAAACGAAGTTACGCGTTAGGCAAGCTTGCGGGAAAAGCGAGCATTTCCGAAAACGTCAAACAACTCGGAATGGTGTTAAGCGACGTAGTACTGCAAAAGGTTTTGGAACGGGTCATCGAACTCGGGGACCAAAACAAACTCGTCACACCCGAAGACCTTCCATTTATCATCGCGGACGTTTCCGGAAGAACGGGTGAAAAAGTTCTTACGATCAAATCCTGTAATATTCATTCTGGAATCGGAATCCGTCCGCACGCACAGATCGAACTGGAATACCAGGGAAAGGTGCATAAGGAAATTTCAGAGGGGGACGGGGGCTATGATGCGTTTATGAACGCGCTTACCAAAATCACGAACCGTCTCGGGATCAGTATTCCGAAACTCATGGACTACGAAGTCAGAATTCCTCCCGGAGGAAAAACGGACGCCCTCGTGGAAACCATGATCACCTGGAATAAGTCCGCCGATTTAGAGGAAGATCAAACCTTCAAAACTATGGGAGTTCATCCGGATCAAACGATTGCAGCCGTACACGCGACTGAAAAAATGCTCAATCAGATCCTTCAACCATGGCAAACTTAAAACTCTTATTGGTCGGCATCGGAAACCCCGGCCAGAAATACGCGAATCACCGGCATAACATCGGTTTTGTGATTTTGGATTCTTTTTTGGATTCTTCATCGGGAGGAATCTATCAAACGAACTCGAAGTATTCCCTCGCGAGAACGGACGAAGACGGAATCACGCTCTTTTATCTCAAACCCCTTGAATTCATGAATCTTTCCGGGAAAGCGGTGGCCGAAATCGCGAAGAAAAACGGAATTCCTCCCGAAAACATTTTGGTCATTCACGACGAAATCGATTTCGAGTTCGGAAAGTTGAAATTGAAAGGCGGAGGCGGTCACGCAGGTCACAACGGACTTCGCGACATCGTGGAGAAGTTAGGAGCGAACACGTTCTTCCGTCTGCGTTTCGGAGTCGGAAAACCCGCCAACTCATCGGAAGTTCCCGATTATGTACTCTCCAATTTTCTCCCCGAAGAAAGGGAAAAAATACCCGAGCTGGTAAAGGCTTCTTTGCAAAAAATCTCCGATTGGATCCGAGAAAGAAAAAACGGATTTCAGAAACTCTCCGATAAATAAGTAGAACCGGCCGCGAGGCTTCGTGTTCGAACGACGTCTCCGGCGCTTGGTAAAAACGAAATCAAGTTCCGGGACAGTCGTAAAGAAATTATCTTACGGAGAAATCATGGGCGACTATCCTTTCCGACTTCCGACGTTCGCATCCGCGTCCCAAAATCAGGCGGCGGAAAAATTCATCACGTATTTACGGATCGAAAAGAATTATTCGCAGAACACTCTGAACGCATACGGAATCGATTTGAAATTCTTCTTCGACTTCTGCGAAAAAGAACAACTCGATATTCTTCAAATCGAACCCGTGGACATACGATCGTATTTCGCGTATCTCGCCAAACAACACGGACTCGATCGAAGATCACAAAGCAGAAAACTTTCCTCGCTCAGAACGTTTTATAAGGTTCTTCTCCGCGAAGATTTGGTCGCTTCCAATCCGGCGATGCAGATCAGCTTTCCGAAAGTCAGAAGAGAAATTCCCAAAAATTTTAGAATCAACGAAACCGAAGAAATCTTAGAATTCGAAGCGGAACGAACCTCCGAAATTTTGGACATCCGCGACAAGGCCATGATCGAAGTCTTATATTCTTCCGGGCTCCGCGTATTCGAGTTGGTAAACGCGAAACTTTCCGCTCTTTCCAGGGATCTAACGATTCTCAAAGTCCTCGGAAAGGGTCAAAAAGAACGATTCGTATACTTCGGAAAAGAAGCG
The DNA here is from genome assembly GCF_003545925.1 of Leptospira yasudae. Taxonomy (NCBI): domain Bacteria; kingdom Pseudomonadati; phylum Spirochaetota; class Leptospiria; order Leptospirales; family Leptospiraceae; genus Leptospira; species Leptospira yasudae. The sequence continues at coordinate 441,837 of NZ_QHCU01000005.1, forward strand.
GTCGATTCTCTGCAGAAATATCTAGATTACAGAAACGGCTTTTTTCCCGATGCGGAGGAAATTTTTCTGAATCAAAAAGGAAAGAAACTGACGACTCGAGGCGTACGTTATATTTTGAATGAAAGAAGAAAAAAAATGGGTTGGGAAAAAACCATCACACCCCATAAATTCAGACATACCTTTGCGACCGATCTTCTCGACGCGGGAGCGGATATCAGAGCGGTGCAGGAATTGCTCGGACATTCTTCTCTTTCCACCACGCAGATTTATCTCAGCGTGAGTAAGGAAAAAATCAAAGAGGTTTATAGAAAGGCTCATCCACATGCCAGAAAATAAAATTCGTTCCACCACGATTCTCTGTGTACGCAAAAACGGAAAAGTAGCCATCGGCGGAGACGGTCAGGTTTCCATGGGAAACACCGTCATGAAAAACACCGCGAAAAAAATCAGACGATTGTATGACGGGAAAATTCTTTCCGGTTTTGCGGGATCGGCCGCGGACGCGTTCACCCTTTTCGAACTTTTTGAAAAGAAAGTGCAGGAGTTCGGGGGAAGTCTTTCCAGAAGCGCCGTGGAACTCGCAAGAGAATGGAGAATGGATCGAATGCTTCGCAGACTCGAAGCTTTGTTGATCGTAGCCGACAAGGAAGAATCCTTTTTGATATCCGGAACCGGAGACGTGATCTCGCCCGACGAAGGAGTGATCGCGATCGGTTCCGGCGGAAACTACGCGTTAGCCGCGGCTCGCGCGCTTTACGATCACACGGATCTGTCTCCGAGAGAAATCGTGGAATCGTCGATGAAAATCGCCGCGGACATCTGCATCTATACCAACGATCATATTACGATAGAAGAAATTCTTTAAAAGAACCATCTATGACAGACCACGCAACAGACCAGGAACTCGTATTTACGGCCGAAGAGGAATTTACACCGAGACAAATCGTCGCTAAACTCGACGAACATATCATCGGTCAGAAAAATGCGAAAAAGGCGGTCGCGATCGCTCTCCGAAACAGAACCAGACGTAAAAAACTGGATCCGGAAATGAGAGAGGAAATTTATCCGAAAAACATCATCATGATCGGACCGACCGGCGTCGGTAAAACGGAAATCGCGAGAAGACTTTCCAAACTCTGCGGAGCGCCGTTTCTCAAAGTGGAAGCGACGAAATACACGGAGGTAGGCTACGTCGGAAGAGACGTGGAATCGATGATCCGCGATCTCGCAGTCATCTCTATGAATCTCGTAAAACAGGAATTCAGAACCCGCGTGGAAGAAACGGCGAAACAAAAAGCGGAGGAAGCGCTTCTCGACATTCTCCTTCCGTTCCCCGGCGACAACAAACACGTCGGACAAGGAATGGGATTTGCCGCCTCATCACCGTTAGCCGATGAAGAGGAACGCAAAACTCATTTTCTCGAGACCAGAGAATTCATGAGAAAAAAACTGAAAACGGGCAAACTCGACGATCAGGAAGTGGAACTCGATCTTCCGAATCCGACCATGAATCAGATTCCGATGTTGCAGGTATTCGGCGCCGGAAATTTGGACGATCTAGACAATCAGCTTCAAAACGTTTTGGGAGATATGCTTCCCAAAAAAAATAAAAAACGGAAACTCAAAATCCCCGAAGCTCTCAAAGCCCTGGAGGAATTCGAAGCGGAGAAACTTCTCGATCCCGATAAGGTGCAAAGGGAAGCGCTTCGACGCGTGGAAGAAATGGGGATCATCTTTCTCGACGAGATCGATAAGATCGCCGGAAGAGAGGGAAAAAGCGGAGCCGACGTTTCGCGAGAAGGAGTTCAAAGAGACCTTCTTCCCATCGTGGAAGGCGCGACCGTGAACACGAAGATCGGCCCGGTCAAAACCGATCATATTCTTTTCATCGCTGCCGGTGCGTTTCACATGACGAAACCTTCCGATCTCATTCCCGAGTTGCAGGGAAGATTTCCGATCCGAGTCGAACTCGAAAAACTTTCCCGCGAAGACTTTGAAAAAATTCTGACCGCGCCGCGTTCTTCCCTTACGAGACAATACGAAGCGCTTTTATCGACGGATGGAATTCAATTGGAATTCACGGCGGATGGAATCCAAGAGATCGCAAGAATCGCCTACGATATGAACGAGAAACACGAGAATATCGGAGCCAGAAGACTCAATACCATTCTCGAACGACTTTTGGAAGAAGTGAGTTTTGAAGGACCGGATCTTCCCGAAGCTCAAAGAAAGGTAAAGATCGACGGGAAATACGTGGCGGACCGTTTGCAGGGAGTGATCCAGAACAAGGATCTCAGTCAGTATATCCTATAAAATTTTTATAAAATCGGAATCGTTTCCGTGAAAAAGGAAATCGGATTCAGGTTGTTTTACTGCGAACACTTCGGATCTACTTTAAAAGAATATAAATCGCACGGATTCTATTTGACCTACTTTGCAAACAGGAGGTTAAATAGGTCCATGCAATTTCCTTCATCCTTTTCAAACGTTACTTTTTCATCGGTTTGGAAAAAGATTTCCAAGCTTTGCATCCTTGTTTCCGTTCTTTTCGCGTTGAACGGCTGCGAGTGGATTCAAACGGTTCTCGTAGAAGTTATCGGCGCTCCCGATAAATATAAAAGCGAAGGCGATCCGAATCTTCTTCAACCGAATTATTCCGGTAAAGACGCGACTAAAGAAAAGATCGAGATTACTCTCACCGAAGTTTCCGCCGGATTCAAACAACCCACGGACATTCAATTCCCTCCGGGAGAATCGCAAACGTTTTTGGTCACGGAACAAAAGGGGATTCTCCGCTGGGGAAAGGTTCGAAAGAATGAAACTGAAATATTATTGACTTTGAATGTTCTTTCCGAAGCCGAACAGGGACTTCTCGGTTTGGCATTCCATCCGAACTTTGAAAAGAACGGAAAAATTTATCTCAACTATGTGTTGAAGGTAAACGGAAAGGACACGAGCCGAGTCGGAGAATGGATCGTATCGAATCCGAAAGAGATCGCGAATTCTAAAATCGCTTCCGAACGAATCATCATGGAAGTGCAACAGCCGTATCCGAATCACAACGCGGGACAACTCGCTTTCGGACCCGACGGATATCTTTATATCGGATGGGGGGACGGAGGTTGGAAGGACGATCCGAAAAAGAACGGACAAAATCCGAAAACCTTTTTAGGAAGCATGCTTCGTGTGGATGTGAATGGAACGGAAAACGGAAAAGCGTATAAGATTCCTGCGGACAATCCTTTCGTAAACGACGCTTGTTGCGCGCCTGAAACGTTCGCGTACGGTTTTCGAAATCCTTGGAGATACGGTTTCGATCCGCAAGGAAGATTGATTCTCGCCGACGTGGGACAGGATCTTTGGGAAGAAGTCGACATCATCGAAAAAGGAAAAAACTACGGATGGAATATCAAAGAAGCGACCCACTGCTTTGATCCGAAAGAAAACTGCAAAGAGGAAGGTTTGACCGATCCGATCTACGAGTATGGAAGAGAAGAGGGGCAATCGATCACGGGAGGTTACGTTTATTCCAACAAGGCGATTTCGAATTTAAACGGGAAGTATGTCTTTGCCGATTTCGTTTCCGGAAGAATATGGGCCTTGGATCTTCCGGACGTTTCCGGGCAGCCCGCAAAAAAAGTTTATACTCTCGGAAAATGGCCGGTTTTGATTTCTTCGTTTGGAAAAGACGCGGCGGGTAAAGTGTATTTAAGCGATTTTGGAAGCGGTAAGATCTACAGAATCGATCCTAAGAAGTAATCTTTGTAGAGGACAAAAAGTTCGCGTTTGATACAAGCCGATTGCATTGCGATCGAAATTATAAATCCAATCGGATCGCAGGCAGCGGGCCGTCCTTTGTTCAGCGACAGACGAATGTCGCTTAACAATATTCATTCCTTTTAACTCGAGAATTCGGAAAAACTGAAATCCGATGGAACGAAAAGACCCAAAACTAAAAAAATCATAACGAAGATTTCTAAAGTTCGAGTTCTCTTCAAAAATCCATCTTCAGACCGGAAATCGGATACTTCATATAAACGGTGGTCGTTCTCGCTCCCGATGTGATGGTCAAAAGATCCAAAGGATTCAAACCGATACTGTAAAATCCTTCGTCGATCATCGCGATCCCGAAACCCGCGCTTTCCTTTTCGTTCAAAAACTCGGGGCGAAAAAAGTCCGCCGAATTTCCCTGATCGTAGAGTTCTTTGTGTTTAACCCTGGAATCCTGAATTCTTTGAAAATCCAAATGGTGGATCGGAGAATCGTTTCGAATCCGAAAACTCAATTCTTCCGGAGTAATACGAATTTTTAAGGAGATGTTCATGTTGTATTTCTTGATCTTTTCACGAACATCGGTGAGAAAAACCTTTTCGCTTTCGGTCAAAACCTTCTTCTTGGTGCGGATCTTATCCTCCAAAGAAAGAACGCTCTGCACCTGCTTCTTCACCTTATCGGGAACGATATAACGATGCATCGCGTCCCGAAGCAGGGAGGTTTCCATAATGATTTCCAAGAGTTCTTCCGCGTCTTCCCGGCTGGATTCTCCCTGTTCTAATTTCTTAAGGAGTTCGTCTCTGAAAATGATATGCCGGATGTTCGCTTTAATCGCGTTGAGCAAGGCTTCCATAAGCCCGCTGAAAAGATGAAATCCTGCGAGGGGATTGGCGCCGATTTCGTCTAAAATTCCGTTTACGAGTTCCGATAGAATGTCACGGGTTGGTTTGGTAAGACCTTTGAGTTCGAGATGAAAGAATTTCTTCTTCTTTAAAGCCTCGATATTTTTCAGAATCTCGTCGCCTTTAAGCGCTGTTTTCTGGTTTGCCATATATCCCCGCCGAGTTTTTTAGGTATCATTGATGCGCAAAGTCTTTTACGCAAGTTTGTTTTAAATCATGAAACCAAAATCCGGCATTTTTGAATTGATCACACCGGACCTCGGAGATACCGACAAGATCGAACTCGTACATTGGAATTCGAAGTTAGGCGACTCGGTGGAACCAGGTCAGGAAATTTTAGAGTTAGTAACCGACAAGGCTTGCTTCCCTATGGAGTCTCCCGTCAAGGGAAAGCTAACGCAAATTATAAAAGAGAAAGGTTCTATCGTTCGCAAGGGTGAAGTGTTGGGAATCTTAGAACTTTTCGAATCCGAATGAAAATCCTTCACTTATCAGATCTGCATTTTCCGACTCCCATTCCTTTCTTCCAACTCAAAGGAAAGATGTTCGTAGGTTACTTGAACTATAATTTGAGAAGAAAGAAAAAATATCCGAAACAAGTTTGGGATTCGATACTTCGTTTTATCGAAACCGAAAATCCGGACGCGATCGTCGTCTCGGGTGACATCACGAACGTTTCCCACGAACTCGAATTTAAAGAAGCCGGAAAATTGTTAAGCGAACTTCCTCGCGAAAAAGTTTTTTATATTCCGGGAAATCACGACCGCTACGTAAAACAGTCCGTAGGCGAAAACGCGCTCTACGAAAAATATTATTCCGACCTTTCGGGAGAATCCATTTCGCATAACGCACATTATATTCGTATTAAAAAAATAAACGGACTTCATTTTGTAGGTTGGGATTCGAGCATTCCTCTTTCCATTCTAGGAGCCTATGGAAGGATTCAACCGGAGATCGTTTCGCAAACGAACCGGATTCTTACCGAAAAAAAAATCCAAGACTACATCCTTGTCTGCCATCATCCGATCTGGAATCCGGTCGATCGTCAGGAAACCGAACATCATAAATTGCTAAACCGCGAAGAAATCGCCTCTCTGTTAAAGGAAAAACCTCCTCTCGCGTATCTGCACGGGCACGTTCACACGAACTGGGTCAAACTCCCTGGAGAATCCCTGCCGTATTACGTGGTCAATTCTGCCTCCAGCACGAGACTTCCCGATCGCCGACACGAAAGCGGATTCCACGTTTTGGAAGTCGAAAAACGGAACGTCAAAATTCAAAGATATACTTACAATTCAGAACAGTCTAAATTTACGAAAGCCCCTCTGGTTTCGTATTCAGAAAAGGAATAGAATGGCAACAATCGAAGCAGTTAAGATCCAACGCGAACTTACGAAGATCAAACATCCCGAACTCAAAAAAGACATCGTGTCCTTAGGCATGGTCGGTTCTCTCGACATTCAAGAAGGAGAAACGAGTATTCTTCTCAAAACTCCGAGCCAAGACAGAAGAATTCAAATCGGACTCGAAGCTCAGATTCGTCAGACTCTCACCAAACTCGAAGGAGTGGGAAAGGTAAAGATCAAGTTCGAAGTCGATCCGAAACTCGTACTCGACGATTCCAACAAAATCCCCGGTGTGAAAAACGTCATCGCGATCGGCTCCGGAAAAGGAGGCGTCGGAAAATCCACCGTCACCGTGAACCTCGCCGCCATGGCGGCTTCACTCGGATACAAAGTGGGAATTCTGGACGCGGACATCTACGGTCCTTCCGTCGGTAAAATGTTCGGAGTCAACGGAAGAGTGGCTCTCAAAGCGGAAGAAGATAAAATTTATCCTTTGGAAAAAGACGGACTCAAACTCATTTCCTTCTCCTTCTTGATCGATGAAAAACAACCCGTCGTTTGGAGAGGACCTATGCTCGGAAAGGCCGTCGAACAGTTCTTATACGATATCGTTTGGGACGATCTCGATTATCTTTTTATCGATCTTCCGCCCGGAACCGGTGACGTTCAACTTTCACTCGCGCAGTTGATCGATCTGAACGGAGCCGTGATCGTAACGACTCCTCAGTCGGTCGCATTATTGGATGCGAACCGCGCGTCTGCCATGTTCGCTCAAGTTAAGGTTCCGATTCTCGGAATTGTTGAGAACATGAGCGAATTCATTTGCCCCAAGTGCGGACACGCTTCTGCCATATTTAGCAAAGGTGGAGGGCAGAAGTTAGCCGAATCATCCGATGCCAGCTTCCTTGGTGGCATTCCTTTAACAATGGACATCATGAACGCGGGAGAAGACGGTAAACCTGTCGTGCTCAAAGATAAAAATGGTCCCGTATATCAGGCTTACAAAAGTATATTCGATAGTCTAAATGAAGAAATAAAAAAGTGGGAATAATAGACGCTTTGGAGTCTGTTGTACATAGAGAGATGGGAGGTGAACCTTGAAGTTTGAAAAGGGATCCGAAAAAAACCCTACGGGCAATTTGATCGTTTATTGCAACGTATTTGGTGAAAACCCTCTCAGCCCCGGAGGAAAGATCATCGCGTCTAACGTAGTGGTCAGCTTTCTAAAAATAGGAGAGAACTTTCCCGTCGTAACATTTCCTCCCGTGTCGTTGGAAAGTTACGAGGAATTGAAGAAGGTTATCTCCGAAAACATCGAAAAGTACGACGTGATTAAAATCCGCGACTTCGAGATGCCCGCGTCCAAAGAAGCCTCGAACGATTACATTCAGGAAAGAATGGATCAGTTCAACAGCGTAGTCATCAAGTACGTTGAGATCTGCAAGAACAGAGAGGTAGGCGGAGGCCAAGTCAGTTTTCCGGAAGAAGAAAGCGGAGTCAGAGAATATCTCGACGCACTCGCCAATCTTTCCTTAAAAATCAGAAGATCCACTGGAATCGCGAGAGAAGCGTCCTTGATCAAGATGGATCAGCTCGTGGAAAATTTTTCCACGAAACATCCCGAGTTCGATTTGGATAATTTCAAAAAGGCTCTCTTCTTGCCGGGACAAACGGGAGAAGAACTGATCGGATTGTATCTTCAGAAGTTCAACGCGATTTCCAAGGAAAACTACGAAGACGCGTCCACTCTCAAAAAGAAGATTCACGACATCGAGTATTTCGCTTAACAAAAAGCGCTTTCCGTTCTTTAATCTTCCGAACTTCGAGGGTTCCATCTTGGGTATAGATCCAGTTCCATACCCAACAAACGGAAAACCCGTTCCGCGATAAAGTCCCCCAAGTCCTCCAGCGATTTCGGCATCTGATAAAACCCGGGAGAAGCGGGTAAAATCGTTCCGCCCGCGTCGTGGAGTTCCAGCATATTCTTAAGATGAATTCGATTGTAAGGAGCTTCTCTCGGCACAAGCACGAGTGTTCTTCTTTCTTTCAGAGTTACGTCCGCCGCTCTTTCGATGAGATTCTCCGTCAAACCTGCGTTAATCGAAGCGATCGTCTTCATGGAGCAGGGAAGAATCGCCATCGCCTTCCAAGGATTGGAACCGGAAGCGATATCCGCTCCGATATCCGAAAAATTGCGGATCTCGAATTTCTGGGAAGAAGTTTGAAGTTTGTATTTGGAAGCGATAAAGTCCAAAATTTCTTCCGGAGAAGAAACCTTACATTCCATCTCTTCCCGAAACACGCGAAGCGAAGCCGGGCTGCAGATAAAAAAAGTGGTGCCTTCGATCGTAAACAATGCCTTGATAAACCGTTCCGCATAAATCGAACCGCTGGCTCCGGCCATTCCCAATACGAGTTTCATCTTTGTTTCCAATCCATTCAAAAAATAGAATCCATCATTTACCCGAAACGATCAACCGAGAATCACCAAATAAAAAAAACGATCTAACAAAAGTCCCCCGAATAGAATCAGGGAAATATAGGAATGAATCTGATAAAACTTCGGAGGAAAAAAATTCTCCCCCGCGGCTCTTGCGATCTTATGTTCTTGAAAGAGAAGATACGCGGTAATCGCGAGAAAAACCAAAAACACGGGCCCCAATCCGGAAACGATTCCGGCGGCGAATAAAAAAACGACACAAATCACGTGACTCGCAATCGCGATCCAAAGAGAATTCGTTTTTCCGAACTTAGCGGGAACCGAATACAAACCTTCTTTTTGATCGAACTCCCGATCCTGAAGCGCATACAAAATATCAAAGCCCGCCAGATTGAACGCAAGACCGATCGTCCAAAGAAGCGGTTCCAAAACGATTTCTTCCCGAATCGCAACCCAAGTCGCGAGGGGCGCCAAACCGATCGAAAAACCCAAAATAAAATGACAAAGCCAAGTGAACCGCTTCGCGAGAGAATATCCCAAAAGAATCATCAAAGTCGGAAAAGAAAGTCCGAACGCCATCGGATTGATAAACCAACTCACGATAAAAAAACCGAGAGAGGAAAGAACGACAAAGAGAATCGCGGAACGTTTGGAAATTTTTCCGGCGGGAATTTCTCGGTCCTGCGTGCGTTTGTTTTTTGCGTCTATGTCCGTGTCAACGATCCGATTAAAACCCATCGCGGCGGATCGAGCCAAGACCATCGAAATCAAAATGAGAACGGAAAGAATCACCCATTCCAAAACGGATTTTCCGTACGTTTTTAAAAACGCCAACAGGAACGCGATTCCTGCAAAGGGGAGAGCGAACAGTGTATGCGAAAATTTGATGAGACTTCCGTATTGCTTCAGGGATGATAAGGTTGTATTCATGTGCGACGAGACTTTCAAATTCCAAAATTCTTTTCCTACATAAAATCCTGTGGAAAGTTTAAAAAGCGATGATTTTTTCTCCGCGTCTCCAAGGATACGCTTATGACCGTAGCTTTGACCCAGCCTTCCTCATCCACGGAAGCCATTCGTACTTTTTTACAAAAAATCATCCAAGATTCGAAACAACATTCCCGTTGGCTCAACACGATTTCCTTTTTGGAACACATGGGTTCCCGAAAAATTCTCGCGACCCAAAGCGGGATCGGAATGGGCGAAATGATCCTCAGACACGCGTCGGAAGAGGCAAGACACGCGCACTTTTTCAAACGAATGAGCGAGCGAGTTTCTCCGGGTTCCTGTCCCGACTATCAAACGGAGAATCTTCATTGCGGTTTCCCCGCATTTTTATACTTCCAAAGGCTGGACGGAATGGTTTTGAAAAACCTAAACGCGGCCGGAATCCGAGGAAAAAAACAGTCGTTTCTTTCCTATCTTTACGTTACTCATCTCATCGAAGAACGGGCCGATTTTCTCTATCAGGAATACGATCGGATCTTGGAAGAAAACGGAATTCAAGTCAGTTTAAAAGCCATTCTCAAAGAGGAAGAATCCCACCTCGCCGAAATGAAATCCGCCTTAACCGCAGAGGATCCGGAATACAAAACGCGTTATGCGATCTTTCAGGAAAAAGAAGAAAAGAATTATCGGAAGTTCGAAAAATCCCTTTTAAAATCCGTAGGACTCGCCTAAGATCGAAATGTTCCGGACGAATCTCAAAAAAGCCTTTCTCCTTGTTTCCATTTTCTGCATATTCTATGATCGGAATGTATTTTCGGAAACGGGAGGATTGCAGGATCGTCCGGTCAGCGTCGTACTCGTATGCGAACCTTCCGCAAAAGCGGACAAACCGCGATATTACAAATCAACTTCCTTATTCTTCAAACGGCTGAAAAACAAACGTCTTCAGGAAAACGGAACGGCGTTTTTCGTAGGCTACGGATCGTTCGCTTCCGAAACTCCTGCGGAACAACTCAATCTCGCGGGTCAAAACGGATACGACTTATACATTTTTCCGCAAACCGCTCTGGAGAATCTCCCGGCTTCTCCATCCGGGAACGCAGTTCCCTGGATCTCCTTTGTCGTGGAAAAAAAAGAAACCGTAATACAACCGACGTCCCAAAAGAAGTCCGTTAAAAAAGGGAATTCTCCGAAAGGAAAAAAACAAAAAACGAAATCCAAACCGAAACTCAATCCGAAAAAACCTTCGGATAAAACTTCCGAGTTTCCATACGAAATGGAAACGCAAGAAGGGGTCGGACAAACTTCCGGAACGGACGCCGACAAGATCGAACTCAAACAAACAACTTCGGAAAAGAAGACCGTAAAATCCAAGAAGTCGAAAACGCGAAACACATCCAAAACGAAGTCCGGAAAAAAACGCGAATCGACTGAGCCAACAAAACCGGATTCTTCAAAGGAAACTTCTTCGCAGAATACTCAGCGAGCACCAACATCGAGTAAAACGATCGTCACTTCGATCGGAAACGCTTCTTTCGAATTGAGTTTCGAATCTTTGAAATTCTGGTTTTCAACGACCGTGAATCCGACCGAACTTTCTTGGAGCCCGGAAAGAATTCTATTCTTAGCCGGAGAGAAAACAGCGGATGAATGGAATCAAATTCTTTCCGGAAAACCGGACGATACGACCGCGATCCGATTTTTAAACTCCGCTCAGGATCTCCGATTCAACGAGGGAATCTATTATACGGGTTGCGCTTCTCCGCAAATTCCGAACGGCATCTCCGTTTTGAATTTCTTCTTTCGAGGGAATCGTTTGATCCGGCTGAAGCAGGAAAGTTTTTCTCTCAACAGCGACGGTTCCGGTAAATCCTGGGAACTCGAATAACGATTTTACTTTTCGCGTAGACCTTGCCCGGAAAACCTGGACTCCATGAGTCTGAATTGCGGCATCGTAGGCCTTCCCAACGTAGGTAAATCCACTATTTTCAACGCGCTTACCAAAGCGGGCGCGCAGATGGAAAATTATCCCTTCTGTACCATCGAACCGAACAAAGGAATCGTGGAAGTTCCGGATTCAAGACTGGATCGTCTCGCAGAAATCGCGAAACCGCAAAAGGTCGTTCCCGCAATCATAGAATTTGTGGATATCGCAGGTCTTGTCAAAGGCGCGAGTCAGGGAGAAGGCCTCGGAAATAAATTTCTTTCCCATATCCGGGAAGTGGATGCGATCTGTCACGTTGTGCGCGCTTTCGAAGACGAAAACGTGACGCACGTTCACGGAAAAGTAAATCCTGTGGACGACGCCGCGGTCGTAAACATGGAACTTATCTTTGCGGACTTGGACAGCGCGGACAAACAATATCAAAGAGTCGCAAAAAATGCGAAGAACGGAAACAAAGAAGCGCAGGAAGTTGCGGTCGTTCTCGAAAAAATCCTGGATCTTTTAAAAGCGGGAAAACCCGCAAGACTTGCCGATCTCAAAGACGACGAAAAGAAAATCGCAAAATCTTTTCAGCTCATCACCTATAAACCGGTCATGTATGTCGCAAACATCGCGGACAAGGACGCGGCAAAAAAAGATACGCCGCTCTTGCAGCAGATTCGCCAGATGGCAAAAGAAGAAAACGCAGAACTTGTAATCCTTTGCGGGCGATTCGAGGAAGAAATTTCCGGCTTGGACCGTAACGAACAACTCGACTTTTTAGCGGAAATCGGAGAATCGGAAAGCGGTCTCGATCGCATGATCAAAACCGCATATAAGCTCTTGGGACTCATCACATTCTTCACCGCTGGAGAAGTGGAAGTTCGCGCCTGGACGACTCCTGTGGGCAGCACGGGACCGAAGGCCGCCGCAGTCATCCATTCCGATTTTGAGAAGGGTTTTATCCGCGCCGAAGTGATGAGCTACGAGGACTTAGACCGGGCCGGATCGCAAGCCAAAGTAAAAGAAGAGGGCAAGCTGAGAATCGAAGGAAAAGAATATATCGTTCAAGACGGAGACGTGATTTACTTCAGAATCAACGCGTAAAAACCACGAGTCCTTTCGATTTGGATCGAATACTTTTTTTACTGAGATGTTGCTCGTTTTGCTCGAATCAAGAAGCAGACGTCAAATTCCAACTTCAAGTCAAGCGGCAAGCCGACAATATAGAACGCCTAAAACGGATTCAATTTTCGAATCCGTTTTTTTATGTATCGATGTCACGTAGAATCCTTTCAAAAATCCGAATATTCAATTCTCAACATACACCCGAACAAAACTGTCAATAACTTGTATATAACTTCGCTCGCGATTCGGAATCCATCGAATGGAAACGCCCCATCGAGCAAGAAATTATTTCCAAACATCCACTCACAAAAGATGCGTTCAACTTTTTCAAAACGAACTCTAACTTCTTCCCAAGACAAAAATAGGGAGGCGGATTCGAATTCATTGGCTTTTCTCTGTTGTAAAGCTGCGAATTTTGCATTGAAATCCTCTTAAAAAAAGGAATAAAATCGGAACAATTTTTGTAAAAAGGGTTTGACCGGGTGGGTGACGTAATTAGT